>JAAUPN010000261.1 GCA_012033105.1 Coleofasciculaceae cyanobacterium RL_1_1 | reverse complement strand
ACACCCGTAACGTTCCGTGACGCGATCCCGATAAATTCAACCGCGACGCCAACAGCGGTACTCCCAGCGATCGCGCTAACTTTACCGCTCCCGCTGCTGCATCTTCAATCACCCAGCGCGTTGTCCCCACCACCACGCGATCCGCCCACCACTCCAACCCACCCGCTCGCGCTAACCGCCGCGCCAGTTCCCACACCGCTAACATCTGCGTCCCTCCGGCCAACAAAACCGGTACGTCAGCAGCGATCGCACCCAACACCATACCCGCCGCCACCGGCTGCATCGGATCACCCATTGCCGCCATTGCCGCCATTGGCTCTAGCGGTAACCCATAACCCCGCCGTCGCAACGCTTCTAGCCCTGATCGCACGACTCGATCCTTCAAGCTGCGATCGCACTGCACCAAACTGCTACTCATCAACCCACTGGCCTCAATCCCCAGCGCCGTCAACACGCCGAGTGCCGTCGTCGTTCCCCCACGACACATTCCCCGATGATCAGCCACTGCGCCGACGCACTCCACGCCCGCCCCAAACCCAAGCCCTGCTCAAATAACCGTTCAACAACTTCATCATCCAGGCTATGGCCACTCGACACACACCGCGCCGGGGGACTCCGGAGATCGATCGCCGGTTGACTGAGGGCGTAGGGGAGTCCTGCGTTGACTGCGTGGATAAGCCAGTGGAGTTCGGTGGCGATCGCGCGGGAGATGAGTACCGGCGAAGCACCGGCGATGAGGGGAGGAAGCGGGTATAGGGGATCGCGCGTGTCGCCACTGACGAGAAAATCGAGGTCTGCATTGGCGGTGAAGAGCCGATCGTGGGGGGTTAGACCCGCAGCGGAAATCTGGTCGATCATGGCCGTTGCCGTGAACCCTGCGACGCAGGCGAATCGAGGCATTGTGCCGCGCACGCGATCGCACCAGGTTTGGGCGATCGTTGGTTCGTTACAGATCGCGATCGATGATTGCCACGCTACGTTTGATGATTCTCCCAAGACGAAAGCCACACTAAAATTTACCCGAGTGCAACGACCGCACAGCTAACGGAGGTTGCGGTTTAATGTCCACCCACACTCCTAAAAATCACCTAAAAATCAAATTCATCGCTTTCATCCTCAGCGTCATGATTGGGTTGATCCGGGTTTGCCGCACTTGCTGTGCTGTGCGTATCCTGGCGATCGCCATTAACTGCATCTGCGGCTTTGGGGGATGGGGTCACAGGGCTTGAGCTGGAGTCTTCGTCATAATCCACATCCAGCAAAACCTGAATCCACTGAGGTGGGCGCGGAATTGGATTCCGCAGCCGATCGAACAGCAAAAGAGCCACAAGATGAACGACCAAAATATAGACCGCGTTATTTACCACAATCATCGCCGTCGCCGACCACTGCACCAGCTCCAAACTGGGCTGTACAAACATCCCCAATTTTTCCAGCAACCAGTTAATGAGTTCGGTCACCTGGGTGGTGAAATACACCCATAAGTCTTGGTTAAGAAAGACGGATAAGAGCCAAATTTTGAAAAAGATACCCAGTGTGCCAAGAATCGTCCCGATCGCGATCGAGAGCCACCAGTTCGCCCGCCGGGTCCAGAGCCAGCCCAGGGCTAACCCCTGTAAGCCATAGGGCATGAGGAACAAAATACTGCGGGCTGGCCCCATCAGGACGGAAAGCAACAACCCTGACACCGCTGTCGCCATCAAGGCCTCTCGTTTATGCCAACGCAGGTAGACCAAGGCAATCGGGATTGGGAAAAATAGCCGTAGGATCGGCCCGAGCGGAAAGTAATAATCGATTAGCCAAATGAGGCTACCGGTACTTGCCAAGAAGGCCGTTTCAACTAATGCCAGGGCGGAGGATTGACGGGTCGCGATAGATCGACGTGGGGAATCAGGCAGGGTCATCTTAATTCGGTGGAGTTCGGTCGCGATCGCCATTCACGTGTAGAGCATTCCTGGAGTATTAGTTGAGCATTCGTTCCAGGCTGTACACATCGGGAATCAGCAGCGTATCGCGATCGCGTTCAATCAAGCCCTTCTTCTCCAGCTTACTGAGTACACGAGTCACGGTTTCCCTGGCTAACCCGCTGAGACTACTCAGCTCACGATGGGGCAAATTGGGGATACGCATCCCGCCACTGATTCCCTGTTTGCCTTGGCCTTCCGCCAAAAATAGCAAGATATCCGCAACGCGCGACGTGCTATCCGACTCCCGTAGCCGCAGGCGACGGTTCACCTGACGCAGGCGACGCCCCATCAGTTGCGCCAAACGAATCCCGGCGAGCGGCTCGGTTTTGACGAGTGTGACAAAATCCTGAGCGGGCATATTGCCGATCGTGGTCGGCGCTAGGGTGATCACGTCGGTCGATCGCGGGACTTCATCGAGTGCGGCCATCTCCCCAAATACTTCGCCCGTACCCAAAATATTGAGGGTAATTTCTTTGCCGTCGAGGTTATAGGTGCGAATTTTTGCCCAGCCTTCCAGGATGAAATACACCGAACTTCCCCAATCATTCTCAAGCAAGATGACTTGGTTGGGTGGATGAGTTCTGGCAACCACGTGGGAGAGCGCACTTTCGATCGCAGCGTCTGGCAAACCCTCAAAAATGGGGTTTCACGTAATAGAGCCTCGATTTGATTGTCGCCGCGTGGGTTGTGTCGATCGTCCATAGGTCGCTAGTTTGACTCGTGATAGTGTTGCCCGATTGCCCACAGGGCGAGCGTGTTAACGGCCTGAAATCATGCGAAGCAGAACGTTTGCGGTCTGAGGTCGCGGTACTGGCTTCAGACGTTGGCGCACTAAGGTGTGGATTTCTTGCAGAGGAGATAGATTCGAGATGATCAGTGTAGCCGATCAACTCTATGGGATTGACATCACCCAAAATGAAGTCTTATCCGTGCATTTTACTTTCTTGTCACGCCTCAAACGGTCTCACGTTTAAATCCGGTCTGCATGATTGCGAATTCCTGTGAATTTTGTCAATTTATCTTTAGGTTTCAGCTCAATCAAGATACATCTGTTGTCTGATTGTGGTGGGGTGCAGTGGTGACAGGGAGAGCGCAAGCGTTAGAAAGTTTCGCTTTCGCTGGATTTAACGCCTTAAACCTGAGCGTTTATGGCATGGTAGATCGAGGGGTATCTTTGATCGATATAGGGTCTGGCGTAGACAGCGAATGACTCTCTGTCGCCCAGGGCTGACCTGCGATCGTCTCCGATCTCGATCGTACTGGGAGTCTCCCCCATCTTTTCACCCCTCGCACACAGTTTAAATTCTACATACCCCTGAACTCGACTCCTCGATTTCTAGAGAGACCGCCGCATCTCTGCGATTACGAGGATCTGAATTGATCGCCCTGCTGAAAACTCAATCCGCTGACAGTTCGCCGAAGAGGAACGCTCGTGACTTCTCGCCCCGATAACATCCAAGCGCTCATTACTGAAATTGACACGATCATCGGACGCGCCACCGAACAGTTACACGGCGCTCCGGCGGAGGCTGTCCCGCAGGAGTTGGCGTTGCTGCAACAGATTCGGCACTATCTCGAGACGCAATCCAACCCATCACCCAATCCATCACCCGAGGCGGTGTCCGCTACGGTGTCCGCGACGTTAACCGATGCGTTGCAGGATACGAGTCGCGCTGTTCCAGACCCGAATCATAACCCTCGATCGAGTCCACCGCGATCGTTGCCCCCCATGCGTGAGACGGCCATGAGCCAACCGAACTCGCCCCTAAACCCAGCGGAGATGTCCGAGCCGATCGACGCGATCGAGCTAGAAAACATTGTCCGTAGCGCCCTGAGTCTCGATCCACCGTTTTCGGGGTCAGCGGACTCCTCCCCGACCACGATCAATTCCCCCGATAATTCTCCGAGTCCCCCCCCAGCAATCCTCTCGGCAATTTCCCCACCTCAAATCTGGGGACGGGTGGCGGTCGCTCTGAATCTAGCCTTGCACGCGACATTATGGTGTTGCATTCAAGCCTACTGCAACCCCTGCGCCACGATCTAGATGCCCTACGCCAGGAGCGCGATCGTCTTGCGAGTGAAATCCAGCACCTCCAAACCCAAGCGCAGTATCAAAACAGCCTGGTTCAGCAGCAAAGCAACCAAGAGCGCACGATTTCGACCTTTGTTAGTACGCTGCAAGATCGCCTCCAAAATGCCATTACGCAGCAGCTTGGCGGGATGCTACAAACCCTCGAATCACGTCTGGTTAACTACTTCAGTGCCTATTTCAGTACCAATCGCCTGCCAGAGAGCAGTGAAACTAGCTCGCCGGTACTCCATCCTGCCCAGCGTTTCGAGCAAGTGCAGCGTCTCCAGGCCGATTCGGATCGGCTATTACTCGAACTCGATGGCAAGCTACAAACGAGCTTTAACGCGGTCTTGTCGAATATTCGCAGTTACGAGGATTCTCTCGCCAGTAGTGTCGAGAAAATGCATCGTCTGAGTCAGCAGGGTGATGCGATCGTCCAGGCGTTGGTGGATCGTGCTGCGAGTGTCTTGTCGAGCGATGTTACGACGGTTCGCGATGCCGATGAACTCGAAGCCACGATCGATCAGACGGTTACGGATGATGATGGCGAGGTTGTCGATTTATCCGATACGGCGGATGCTGCGATGGATCTGCGCGATCGCGCTGCCGCCTCTTTTGGTCTCGTTTCCACCACTGCGGTCGCTCCCTCTCGTGCGATCGTGCCTCCCCCAGAGCGGATCACCGCATTAACCGATCTGACCGCTTTACTGAACCTGCCCCCAGCCGGAGATACACAAGACGAAGAGCTACCGTTTGGCGAATTCATCGTGCCGCTTGAATCGGAAACTGTCGTGGCGGACACGGTGATCGCTGATGTGGCGATGGCTGATCCGGCCTCCGATCTCTTGGAGGCCGTGGC
Source organism: Coleofasciculaceae cyanobacterium RL_1_1 (assembly GCA_012033105.1). Taxonomy (GTDB): domain Bacteria; phylum Cyanobacteriota; class Cyanobacteriia; order Cyanobacteriales; family Geitlerinemataceae; genus RDYZ01. The sequence goes on along the minus strand of JAAUPN010000261.1, from coordinate 222 downwards.
AGCACCGGACGTATTGGATGAGAGCAAGACGGCGGATTCGCCAATTCCTGCGATCGAGGCTGTACCGGACGAGGCTGAAGCCGCGATCGAGAATGTGGGTCTTGAAAGTACCGATCACAGTACGGATCAGGAAGATGAGCCGATAGGTGACCAGACGAGCAATATAGAAGCGCTGGACGCGACAACGGATGATGATGTTACTGATGAGGTCTTGAGCAACGC
>JAAUPN010000260.1 GCA_012033105.1 Coleofasciculaceae cyanobacterium RL_1_1 | reverse complement strand
CGAAGGCTTCCAGGATTTCAATACGCTCTGCTGGGGAATCTATAGGTAAGCTCGTCATCTTGTTCAGATATCGTAATTGCGCAGAACTTCATCCTACCTGGTATTCAAAAGAATGAAATGGCCCTGGTATCGATCGTTAATGCTGTCTGTCGCTGTTATCGTCAATTCAATAAAAAACGAAACACCTTGACTCTGTTCTGCTTTTCCAAGCACCGCGTTTCGACTCCGCTCAACGCTCTCAGTATGTTTTGGAAATAATTGAACTGACTATATCTGTGACGGCTGTTCCTCGAATCGCAGACGTATTCTAATCGCAGTTCAAATCCCGAATGCCCTGGCAGGTTTCACGATTGCTGAACGCTCCAGCGTTACCGTTCCAGTCAAAATCATTAATCCGCAGTTGCAGAGCGCCGGATTCTCGCTGGGGGTTGATGGACAAAATAATGCCGTAGGTGCGGCGGCTGTATTCGAGGATGTAGTCTGTGCTGATGGTGTCGTTGTTGTCGATATTGATGGCGGTTTGGAAGCCGAAGCGCAGGGGGCCGATAATCTGCTGCAAAATGCCAAAGCTAAAAATGCGCTGGTCAGCGACGCGATCGAACTGAAAGGGCGACTGACCCGCGAGCAGCGAATCGGAATAGCGGATGAATACGGAGGTGTAGTCTAGAAACGGCTTGGAGAAGTGGCCGAACTGCGCTTGAACGCCGATGGTTCCTTGCAAGGAGGTCTCTGACGCGCCATTGCTATAAAAACCGGCGATGCCACGAACACCGGTAAAGAATCGTACGTAGGGTACGACAGGCACGGGGGAATAGCGTAGGCCTTCCTCTGCGGTGGCGGGTAACGCATCACCGATCCACAAGTTCCAGCCTCGATCGAGCGAAAAGCTGCTTTGATGGCGGATGAGCGTGGCGCGATTCGTGTCGCGTATCGGCTTCAGCAGTTCGGCTTCATCGGTATCAGCATTGATCCGGTTAATACCGGTTTGATAGTTCAGGACGATACCGGTGTTACCGATCGCGATCGGTGGTGAACTCAACACCAGACCGAGACTAGTATGCACCGTCCGAAATCCCAAGGAGCCGTTAAATTGACGGTTACGAAAGGTGTATTCTCCGGTGAGGCGGTGGTCACCAAGGACGAGATGGGTGAGGCGGACGCTGGCGCGAAGGCTGTCTTCTAGGTTTAGATTGCTGAAGTCGAGATCGGTGAGGCTGCTTTCGGCGGCAAGGCTGGTGCGATCGTTGATGCGTGCCGTGAGCTGGGTGGTAAAGCCAAAATTAGCCAAGCCGCTGCTGCCACCGCCGGTCAAAGCTCGCTGGGCATAAAACTGCGGTGCAATTTCAAACGTGACGCCGTAGCGATTAAAGACTTCAAATTTACGCTGAATATACAGCCCATCACGATCGCGCTGATCAAAGCCAATTTGCACGATCGGCGGTTCACGATCGCCGCGATCGAGAATGTAGCGACGCTTCAGAATCGGGAGCGTAAACCGATCGTCGAACACCAAGCGCGGGCGAGTCATCAACAGTTCATCGCGCAGGGGATCGAGGGGGGTGAAAACAATGCGATCGGCGCGTAGCTCAGACTCGGGCGGCGAAAACGCATCGGTGGTAATCCGCACATTGTTACCCGTCCAGCCATTGGGGGTGAAGTCAATCGACTGGGCATCAAAACGAAAGCGCGTCAGAGTTCCAGCGCCGCCGAGCTGCTGTGCCGTTTGAAATTCACGCCCCGCTCCGAGGCGAAGGTTAAACCCACCGGGAGAGTAGACATCACTGGGCTGTTCTTCGATAAAGCGATCGCTTTGGGGGGCATCGGCGACGTAGCGTGTGCCGATCGGGACGGGGAGTAGGGTGGTGGGCGGTACGGCGATCGTACGGCGGGGTTCTGCCGTCGCGGAGGTGGGTGGAGTCGTGGTGATATCCCCGTTGGCATTTTCGATCGTACCGAGATCCTGGGCGAAGTTGTAGCGGATTTTATCGCCGCGCATAATGCTGCCATCCGTGCGCGTTAGGGCGACGTTCCCCTCGGCGCGTGCCATACGGGTGAGCAAATTCACCTGAATGCGATCGGCTTCGAGCAGTCCACTGGCGTAGCGCATGGTTGCATTGCCGATCGCGGTGAAAATTTGCCGATCGCGATCAAAGGTTTGCTGATCGGAGGTCACTTCGATCGGGCTTGACAGTCGTAGCGGCTCTTGGAGATTGCTGCCGTTAATTTCGTCTGCTTCGCTGGGATTTGGCGTTGCGTTCGCTGGTGCGATGTTCGGTAGGCTGGGCTCGATGAGTAGCCCATCGGCGTCAATACTGAAGGAGTCGCGATCGAGGCGATTGCTGTCGCGCGGGCGGATCGGGGCTTGTAGGGTTGGATTGGTGTTTGGGCTGGGGTTGGGTTGAGTTTGGGCGATCGGGTCGGTCTCGCGCGTGTCGGCGTCAGCGGTTGGTTCTACGGTTGGCACGATAGCTTGGGGGTCTGCCGCGATCGGCTCGGTCTGAATCAGTGCTGGTGCATCTGTCGCGGTGTCCTCTACGGTCGGCTCAACGGCGATCGGGTCTCGCCCTTGAGCAATCTCAGAGGCAGGCGAGGGGATAAAGCGTTGCTGATCAACCACGAGATCGGCGAGATTCACTGGAAAAGCATTTCGATCTGGCGATGGTTCGGTTGCCGCCATCGCCGCATTGGCCGCATTGGCCGCATTCGCCGCAATCATAGGTTGTTGCAGCTCTCCAGCCGACTGTTCTTCGGTTCGTTCAAGACGAATCAAAGCAGGTGGCTCTGGGGGTGGGGAAACCGGGATGGTCATAGGGTTGGCGGTGCGGCAACAACAGACGGAGACGCGAATGACAGTAGAGCCGATCGCGATCGGCTCCAGACACAGACAAACAGTAGCGGTTTGAGGGGCGCTTTGCTACGTTTTACCGGCATCCTGGTGGCTAAAACTCGATCGCAACGTGCTGAAGACATCAGAGATTAATGCCATCCAACCCCAATAAAAACGGGGATTGGTAGAACCATTCCCCGAAGGATCGAGTTGCATTGAGCTAGGCGAACTAGCCTAAAACGTACGTGGGTTCGATCAAAACCCAACACGCAACGCAATTGAGTTTATTCGGCGTCTTGACGACCGGGGTTACGCGACGGATCGCTCGACAGGAAACCAAAGATGAAAATCGCGACGAAGATCGAAACGACGATGTAGACCGATACTTTGAGGGCAATCATGGGGGCGCTCCCGATAATGAAGGTATGGCTGAACAAAAAACCGATGGATTAAATCAGATTTTTTGAAGTTAGATATAAAAAGTCTCTTCGAGTTTCGCATTATATCTTAAAACTTGCGACCCGCTGTCGAGATCGCCGGTATCGATCGCAGCCCTAAGCTGCCGTTGAGGTCTCCGCTGCTACGATTTCAGCGGTGGCGCGATAGCGAGCTAGGGCGATCGCCGGGAAATACAGCGGGTAGTACCGATAGTTCAGATAAAAATGACAGGGGAAACCGGTTCCCGTAAATTCGTCCTCGTACCACGACCCATCCTCTCGCTGAGTGTCGATCAGGTACTGCACACCCCGTTCGATCGCCGCACGTTCCCGTCCAGCTAGGGTCGGCGCTGCTGCGATCAGACCGATGATGGCCCAGGCCGTTTGCGACGGTGTACTCACACCCTGGCCTTTGACACTGGGATCGGTATAACTCGCGCAGGATTCGCCCCAGCCACCATCCTCGTTTTGCACCTCAATCAGCCACAACGCCCCCCGCCCGATCGCCTCACGAATATCTGCCGATCGGTCAAAATAGGTCAGCGCCGACAGTACACCGCTCGTTCCGTAGATATAGTTCACACCCCAGCGGCCAAACCAACTGCCGTCGCTTTCCTGTTCGCGGAGTAGGTAGTCCAGGGCAGCATCGATGCGATCGTGATCGCGATCGAGCATGGCGCTGTAAGCCTCGGGTGTATCCGTTAGTTCGGTCAGTTCGCCGACCAGTTCGAGCACGCGGGCGGTCACATCAGCGGTGGGTGGATCGATCGACGCTTTCAGATCGCTATAGGGCAGCTCATTCAGCCAGTCTTTATCGTTATCGAGATCAAACGCCGCCCAGCCGCCATCGCGACACTGCATCGACATCATCCAATCGAACCCGCGTCGGATCGCCGCCTGCTTGGGCGCCGCATCCGGTAGCATCACCCGATCAATCGCCATCGCCACCACCGCCGAGTCATCGAGATCGGGATAAAACCGATTGTCAAACTCAAACGCCCAGCCACCGGGCAGCGCATCCGGGTTTTTTACCGCCCAATCGCCGTAATCCAGAATTTGCTGATCCACCAACCACTGACCCGCCTTACACAGCTCCGGCGCGTCGCGATCGATCCCCAGCTCCACCAGCGCCCGCACCATCCAGGCTGTATCCCACACCGGCGAGATACAGGGCTGCATCCAATATGTCTCGTCCGTTTGCACCGAAAAGCGATCGAGCGCCGCAAAGCCGCGCACCACCTCGGGATCATCGATCGCATAGCCCAACACCCGCAGCGCCAACATTGAATTCAGCATCGCCGGGATAATGCCGCCCCAATCGCCCGTCGCCTCCTGCCGCTCTAAAATCCACTGCTCCGCCTTGCGTAAGCCTTCCTCCCGGAACGGCACTAACCCCAACCGTTCACCCAACTTAAACCCAGCATCGAGCGCCGTAAATGCAGTGTTGAGATTGGCAAAATCGAAGGGATCAGCGTCGGGATCACGGGGTAGCTCAAAGCGAGCATTGACGATCCCCTCGGCGTATAGCTCATTCAGCGTGATGATCGGCTCGACGACGTAAACGGGCTGACGATCGAACACCACAATCAGCGGCACAGTGCTACCTCGCGCCCAGCTCGACAGATCGTAGATGCTGAAGACATCATTACCGTCCGGCAGCAGCATCAGCCAAGTGGGGATCGAGGGTAAACCGCTCCAGTCATAGCAGCCGATCAGTGCCAGGTGAAACTTGGTAAAGATGCGTGATTGCGTGATGCCACCCCGATCGAGGATGAAGTCGCGGGCTTGCTTCAAGGCGGGATCATCGATCGCCACACCCAACAAACGCAGCGCCATGTACGCCTCGATCGACACACTCAGCTCGCCACCATC
>JAAUPN010000082.1 GCA_012033105.1 Coleofasciculaceae cyanobacterium RL_1_1 | reverse complement strand
GAAACTCAGGCGGTGGGACTCGATCGGCCAGAGGCGATCGCGGCGGTCAACTTCTTACAACGTGCGATTACAGAAGGCATTTCACCACCCGGAACAACGACCTATACCGAAACCGAAACTCTCCGCTTTTTTCGGAATGGAGACAGCGCCTTTTTACGCAACTGGCCGTACGTTTGGAGTGAGGTGAATCAGCCCAATTCGCCGATCAAAGGCAAGGTTGGAGTTGTGCCGATGGTACACGCGCCAAACCAGTCTAGCGGAGCTTGTCAGGGAGGCTGGGGGCTGGGGATGAATCGTTTCACCAATCACCCTCAAGCGGCGTGGCGAGCTTTGGAATTCTTTGGCAGTGCTGAGGTTCAAAAGCAATTTATTTGCAAATAGCTATATTTCCAGTGTGCGATCGCTCGCTGATGATCCGGAAATTACGAACAAGTTTTCTCAGTATAAAACCCTGGTTGATATCCTCGAAACTAGCCCAGTTTTGCGGCCTTCCGTACCGCAATACGCGCAAGTTTCTGATATTTTGCAACGCTATCTCACCGCAGCGTTTACTGAATCCATGACTCCAGAACGAGCAATGCAAGCCGCCGCTCGTGAAACCCGATCACTCCTCGATCGTTAGCAATTTTGTTTGAAGTTGCTTCAGACTTTTGAAGGTTTCAAACCCTCAAAGGTCTTATCTTCCGCAATTCATTTATCCCCGTTAGATCAATCACTTAGACCAATCACCTAAACCAATCACTTAGACCAATCACCTAAACCACTCACTTAGACCAATCATGGAACATCGATCATTCGACCATCACGATCGCCGCATCGCCATACTGTTTCTTTCGCCTGCATTGCTGTTACTCCTCGGTGTCTATGGCTACCCGATCGCGCGATCCCTCGGAATGAGCTTCTTCGCGGAAAATCTCGGCACGCAGCTACAGCCCGTCTTTTATGGCCTCGGGAACTATGGCCGCATGATGGGAGATGGGCGTTTTTGGCAGAGTTTGGGGAACACAACGGTGTTTACGCTGGCGTCGGTTGTGATCGAGCTAGTGCTAGGTTTGGCGATCGCGATGGTACTCAATCGAGCTTTTATCGGGCGCGGTTTGGTGCGGACGATCGCGATTTTGCCCTGGGCTCTACCCACTGCGGTCATGGCAGTTGGCTGGGGCTGGATTTTTAATGATCAGTATGGTGTGGTCAACGATATTTTACAGCGGCTTCACCTCATTGATAGCGGCATTAATTGGCTCGGAAATCCTACATTAGCCATGATTTCTTTGGTGATTGCAGACGTATGGAAAACGACCTCATTTGTTAGCATTCTGCTACTCGCAGGCTTGCAATCAATTCCAAGTGATCTTTACGAAGCTCATGCGATGGATGGGGCGACTCCTTGGCAGAGTTTCACGCAAATCACCCTACCGCTCCTTGTGCCGCAGATCGCGATCGCGGTGTTATTTCGCTTTGCCCAATCCTTCGGTGTCTTTGATTTAGTACAGGTGATGACGGGTGGGGGGCCTGCTGGATCAACTGAAATGGTGTCGCTATATATTTATTCTATGGTGATGCGATATCTCGATTTTGGCTATGGTGCAGCGTTAACGGTGGTGACGTTTGTTTTACTAATTGCAGTGGTGTTGTGCGTGGCGTGGCTACTGCAAAAACGCGGTATTAATTTAGTTAATCGTTAACTATACAAGACTTACGCAAGGAGTGTTAGAAGTTCGACTTCTCACAGTGTTCTGAGAGGTAGAACGACGACGTTTCGTTTAGAAGTCGGACTTCTGCGTAATTTCGTTAATCGTTAATCATAGTCAGTCAGTGTTTCGTTTAAATAATGTTGAGCCTCGACTATGTTTGGTTTAGAACATGAATCCGTGAGAACTATGATCAATTTATTCCTCATATGAAATCCGCTTGTGTTTAGGCTCAGATCGTTGCGCTCAGTGAAAACCGCACTTCGACTCCGCTCAGTGCTCATTGGAGTTTTTCATAATCTCCACAAACCGAGCTAGATTTCGTATCACACCATAAATTCGTTACACAATTACGACTTGAATCTTCAAGATTATGACCGATCAATCTTCCCATTCTCTCCTCGCTTGGCAGCGAATTGCGTTGGGTTTGGCGATCGCCGCCCTGCTCATCTTCTGCCTAGCGCCGATTTTCTGGCAGTTCCTCACCTCCGTCAAAGTCAATGCTGACATTGAAACCACCCCAAATATTTATTTCCCCAGTCGCTACACCCTGAGCCATTACACCGAACTATTCGCGCGGCGACCCTTTTGGAATTATTTGCTCAATAGTGGGTTTATTTCGATCGCTTCAACCCTGCTCTGTTTGGCGATCGGCACACCGGCAGCCTATAGCCTGACACGCCAGCCCGTTCCTAGTAAAAACATCATTTTGGGCGTGATTTTAATCGTGACGCTGTTTCCCTATATCTTGCTATTTCTCGGTCTCTTAGAAATTGCACGCGCTTTCGGTTTGGGAAATAATTACCTAGCGCTAATTGTGCCTTACACCGCGATCAATCTGCCGTTGACAATTTTGGTCATGCGTAGCTTTTTTCAGCAACTGCCTCAGGATCTAGAAGACGCAGCCAAAATTGATGGCTATAACATCGGGCAAATGCTGTTACAAATATTGCTGCCGTTAACGCTTCCGGCATTGGTGACCACCGGCATTTTGACGTTTATTTTTGCTTGGAATGAGTTTTTGTTTGCGCTGACATTTATGACCGAAGAAGCGCTCAAAACAATTCCAGTGGCGACGGCGCAATTAAGCGGTGCAAGCCAATTTGAAACGCCCTATGGCCCGATCGCGGCGGCAACGGTGGTCGGTACGATTCCACTGGTGGTGTTGGTGCTATTTTTTCAGCGCAAAATTGTTCAGGGTCTAACGGCGGGCGCGGTCAAGGGCTAACCTTTGCGTGGTTGATTATACGTGCGCTTGAGCGCGATCGGTTAGGCAAAATTGAGCGAAATGGAGCCTAGCCAATTGAGCCGTATTCATTACAAGATTCATTCGATTTATTATGGCAATTCTCGAACTAAAAAACCTCAATAAAACCTATTCACCGACCTCCATCCCGGTTAAAGATCTGAGTTTGACGGTGCGCGATGATGAATTTTTGACACTGTTAGGGCCGTCGGGTTGTGGGAAATCGACAACGCTCCGGGCGATCGCGGGGTTGGATCAGCCCACACGCGGTCAGGTATTGGTCGATGGTCACGATGTCACTCGGATGCGTCCGGGCGATCGCAATATGGCGATGGTGTTTCAAAGTTATGCGCTCTATCCGCACATGAATGCCGAGGCGAACATCGCCGCGAGTTTGCGGCTGAAGCAGATCGATGCAGGCGAAATCATGGGACGGGTTCGCGCGGTCAGTGCCAAGCTTGGGCTAGATGAGCTGCTCGATCGCAAGCCCGGTCAGCTTTCCGGTGGTCAGCGGCAGCGCGTCGCTCTTGCGCGGGCTTTGGTACGACAACCGGCGGTGTTTTTACTCGATGAGCCGCTGAGTAATCTCGATGCGCTGCTGCGTGAACAGGTGCGAGCGGAGTTAAAACAAATCTTCGAGGCGCAGGCGGCTCCGGTGGTGTACGTCACTCATGACCAAACTGAAGCGATGACCCTTCGACGAAGGTGGCGGTGTTATGCGATGGCATGATTCAGCAGCTCGCAGCGCCGGAGGTGATTTATAACCGTCCCGCCAATCAGTTTGTGGCCGGGTTTGTGGGGAGTCCGCAAATGAATTTGCTGACGCTGATCTGTGATGGGCGTTACGCGCGTCTGGGTGAGTTTCGGGTGCGGCTACCGGAAACGATCGCCGTCCCGCCGAAGATGATCGTCCTGGGTATCCGTCCGGAACACGTGGCGATCGCCCAGAGCGGTCAGCCCGTCACCGTGCGGGGCGATCTTTTCCTGAGTGAGCATCTCGGCATGGGTCACCTGCTAAGTGTGGCGATTCCGCGTGGCGATCGCGAGCCGCTGCACCTTCGCACTCTGGTTCCCCAGGGGACGGCATGGCAGCGCGGCACACTAGAGCTGTGGCTACCGGATGACCAGCTTCATTGGTTTGACAGCGTGACCGGCGATCGACTCGGCTAGGCCATTAGACCTCTTGCATAAAGCCGTGTTCTCGTTTCCTTCATCCCTCAGCTCCACTTCGACCCGCTCAGAGCCTCGCCTTTCCCTGACCAAGGAGGTGGGGAGCAGACGTAGCTCTGAGCGGGTCGAACGAGATTTAGGGAGAGGGCAAGCCGTAATAACGTGAGTACGAGTTAAGCGATCCGGGTAGCACACGCTTCTAGCTTGTGGGTTGCTCGGAGAACAGAGGCGGGTTTGAGCGGTTTATCCAGGTTGTAAGCAAGAGCGATCACGGCCGGCAACCCAGAGGGTTAGATTACCTGGATTTCGCGTTTTTTTGATCCCGCACTCACCTTGAGAAAGGACGCTGGCAGCCTGATTCTACGGTTCTCATCAAAACCTCCTGGGTCTGAAACCCCGTCCTTGGAAGACGGCTTTATGTAAAATGAAGGGGGGCGGGGACGATAACCAAGCTCTCGACCCACTCTGTTTTGAATACCGCAGGGCTTGCGGGAAGGTATAAACCTAAAGTCTGTGGAGCGAACCTAAGACCGAAAAGCTCCTTGAGAGTGGAGGCCGTTGCGATGAAGCAGAAACCTAAATCGTGAGGTTTGGGAATCTCCGTGCCTTTAGGCCGGAGAGGATGTCAATCTTGCTGAGTGAATCACTGAAATGACGTAAATTCGTTGCATTTCTGGAGAGTGACACACCAGGGATAAGTCATTCATCTCAAAACAGAAGCCGGACTTTTTTTAAAGTCCGGCTTCTTAATGTTCAAAGAACACTAGTTTTGTTAGGATTCTCTACCAGAAATAAGCACCCTACTAATCATCCATCGTCAGTTGGAGGAACAGGCCAAAGTCAACGTAAAGATTGCCGTTATCCGCTTCCGAGACGACATCCTCTGGTGTAACACGCGTTGGCGAATTTGGATCGCTTTGATACAAAGCACCCGAAGCGCCGCGAGCCACATCACCTAGCTCGCGAAGGGTTTGAGCTGCACGATAGCCCTCGTTGTACGGAAGCGTGAAAATTAGGTTCTCACAGCTTCCACCCTGGGAAGAGGCCGTGCAGATCACGGGGTAGTTGTTCATGGTGCCATGGGTCAGGTAGCGCAGCGACCCATCCCGAACGGAGCGATCGAAACGGTTGGAAACCTCTTGGCAACGTTGCTGAGGCGTGTAGCCTGCGGCAGCTCCAAAACCAGAAGTCCACCGAATGATCTGAAACTCCTTATCCCCTTTAACCGCAAACGTGGTGAAGATGCCATCGACCTGGCGGCAGGTAAAGTAGTCCGGATAAGCATAGTTCTGTGCTTTGGCAGTAGCTGCAATACCCAGGCTAGAGAGGGTGGAAAGGACTGCGATCGCAAGAGAGCGCTTCACAATAGAAAGTCGCATTACATTTCGTTTGTGTAACAAACGTAGTAGGAAGTGGTTAACGAGGCAGATTTAGCCCTGGTGCTAGAAAAAAGTAATTTGCTCTGCACCTTACATAAGAATTCTAGGCTCTTATTAGAACTTATCGATGAAGTGAGTCATGATTTACGGAAAAATTCCCATATCTTATGATAGAAATATGGCTCTAGCCCTGAGATTTAGAGCTAATTTCAGGGCAAACGCAGACTAAATTTCTCCAGTATAAACACCCAGATTTGAGTACTGAGCGGAGTGGTTGGTGCGGCCTTCGCTTTGAAAATCGCGCGGCGACTTCCTCGCGAAAACCGTCAGGCTTCGACTCCACTCAGCCTTCAATTGACTGCTTTTTGGCCAAGTTATGAGAGTCTACGTTTGCTCTGATTATTAGGTATGTTCGCTTGCTAGAAAATATCCGTGCCTTTAGGCTTGAGGAGGATATCAAAATCGTTAGCGTTCTATGTCATTTTTGCTCCGTCCCCGTTTCAGACCACAACTGAGCCGACCACGCGAACGCCTCCAATCCTGGATTCGCCTCGCGACCCTGTCCGCGATCGTCAGCCTCGCCGCGCCCAGTCTCGCCCAAACCTGGGCCCCGGCCTACGATGGTCGCAGCGAACCCGATGGTCTTTTGTACGGTATCAGTGGTATGGCGGTGCTGGATGATGCCAGTGATTACCTCAGCAACCGGATTGATCTGCTGGTGGTTCATGATAATAAAAGCGACGACAGCGGGCGGTTTAGCCTTGTGAGCTGGCGCGATGGCACGATCGCTCTGGAGCCGGTGACCTGGGCGAGCGATTTACCGTTGCCGATCGATCTGGAAGGTTTAAGCTCGATACCGGGTGATGATCGATTTATTGCGCTTGAAAGTGACGGTGAGTTTTATCGTGTGGCCTTTGATCGTGCGGCGATGGCGGTGACGGTGAGCGATCGCGGTGTGGTGCCACCGTTACCCGAGGGGTCGAATCTAGAGTCGATCGCCCTAACCCGTCTTGCGGATCAAACCTTGATCGTCTGGGCGCATCGTGGTCAGGATGATGATCCGGCGATTCTCTACTGGGGAACGATTGAGCTTGAGACCCTGGCGATCACACCGATCGGCTCGCAACCGATTACCGTTCCAGCTCCTGTGGGCAATGTGCGCCACATTTCCGATCTGACGGTGACGGCGACCGGTCAAGTCTTCATCTCCTCGACGACCGACAATGGCAATGATGGCCCGTTCGAGTCGATCGCCTACGAAATCGGCTTGTTTGGCTTTGATGATGACAACCGACCTACGTTTACGCCCTACCCAAATTTTATCGGCCTAGGCCAGGGTGACGGCTACAAGGTCGAGGCGATCGTCCGTGATCCTTTGCGGGCAAATCCGGCGGTGTTGCTCGGAACCGATGATGAGAATTTCGGCTCGGCGATCGGGCGTTAGATCCGGGGACTTTGGGAGCCTAGCAATGCCCTGAAACGACGGGTGATATAGTGACCCTAGTTATTTTAGGAACTTTTTTGGATGTTAGAACTTTCAGGCTGGTTCGGTATCTTTGCCTTCAGTCTGTTCGTCTTGATCCGAGCCTCAGACGTTTTCACGGATCGAGCTGAGATCGTCGGGCGGTTCTTCGGTCTCTCACCGTTTGCGATCGGTGTGGTCATTGTGGCTGTCGGCACCTCACTACCTGAATTAACATCATCGCTCCTGGCTGTCCTTCAGGGATCGCCCGAAATCGTCATCGGCAACGTGTTGGGATCGAATATCGCCAACATCTTTCTGATTATTGGGCTCACCGCCACGATCGGCAAAAAAATCGTCCTCGATTACGAGATCGCGAGTATTGACCTCCCCCTATTCCTCGGTACAACTCTCCTGACAACGCTGATGGTCGCCAGTGGAGGATTTACCCTCGGCGAAGCGATCCTATCGATCGTCGCCTACATTGTGTACCTGCTCTACAGCATCAGCCAGCGCCACCATGCCGAAGAAATTCCCTTCGACACCTCGCGCCTAGACCGCTTGCCCAAGCGTGCGCTGCTGGTGCTAGCTTTAAGCGTCGTCTTTATTTTCTTCGGTGCAGACTACACTGTTCGATCGGTCATTGAAATTTCCAGACTGTTAGATGTTTCACCAGAAATCGTCGCCGTCAGCGCTCTGGCCTTGGGAACCTCATTGCCCGAACTCACGGTCAGTGTTATGTGTGCCCGCAAAGGTAAACCTGAAGTTGCCGTGGGTAACGTGATCGGGTCGAATATCTTTAACGCGTTGATGGTACTGGGAATTCCACGCCTATTCGGTCCACTGATCATCTCAGAGCAATCGATTCAAGATGGCCTCCTGCAAATGCTGGCCGGAACGCTGCTGCTCTGCATCGTCGTTCAGGATAAACAAATCACTAAATGGGAAGGTTGTTTATTTTTGCTATTTTACGTTTGGTTTCTCGGCGATATATTCGGCGTGCTATGAGGTTCGCACGCTTAACCGGATAGAGACAACCGCATCGATCGCACCGAGATTCCCTCGTGTCTTGCCCTTTGTGTGGCTCGCACAGCGCCGAACTTTCGAGCCTTATGGACGTTTACTGCACTCGCCCCCATTGTCTTCAGCCGGTAAATCGCTTCCTCGATCTCGATAATCGACGTACAGTCAAAACCATTGATCAAAAGCATTGCGAATGTTGCGGGATGCCGCTGATTCTCGGTGGACGCTACATCCCCCAAAGGCCGATCGAGCGCGGCGGCTTCGGTGCAACCTACCGCGCGATCGATCGCTACACCCCAACTTTGCGCCCCTGCGTCGTCAAGCAATTTCAACCCGCCGGGACACTTTCCAACTCGCAGCTCCACAAAGCGCAAATCCTGTTTGAGCGCGAAGCCCACGCCCTCGAAAATTTGGGTAACCCCCACCCCCAAATTCCCGACCTGTTTGCTTACTTTGAACTCGAAGTTCCTCCCCTGCGTGAGGGAGCGCCCGACGATCGCTTTTTTTACCTTGTGCAGGAGTTCATCGACGGCGTCACGATGGGCGAAGAACTCTTGCAACGGGGTGCTTTTCCTGAGGCAGAAGTACGTGAAATCGCGATCGAGATTTTACGAATTTTGCAGTTTGTCCACGATCGTGACAACATCCACCGCGATATCAAACCCTCAAACATCATGCGCCGGTTTGACGGGTTGCTATACCTGCTTGATTTTGGTGCGGTGAAGCAGGTCAGCCAGGGGAGCGACACCCGCTTTTCGACGGGGATTTATTCGATGGGGTTTGCGCCACCGGAGCAGATGAATGGCGGTCAGGTGTACCCTGCGACGGATTTATTTGCCTTGGCCGTGACGGCGTTAACGCTGCTGACCGATCGTGATCCGTCGGATCTCTTCGACTCGTATAACAGCAAATGGCGCTGGGAGGAAATCCCGGTCAGTGGCAACTTTAAAACCACGCTGCAAAAGATGCTTCAGCCCGTACCCAGCGATCGCTTTACCTCCGCTGCGGCAGCACTTGCCGCGCTCGGCGGTCGCTCCGGCCTATCATCCCCATCTCTACTATCCCCAGCCGTACTGATCGCATCCCTCCAGCGTCCCCCGGCCAACTTTCCCCAGACCGATTCGCTCACCCAGCTACCACCCGATTTTGACTCGCACTTTACGGACTTTCCCGATCACCATCCCACCCACCCACATCCTCCCGATCGACATCTTGCCGCTCCATACACTAGCCCGTTTTCCGATCGCCAGCGATCACGTCTGCTGATGTTGCTACGGGCGGGCTTTTTTGGATTTGAAGTGGCGCTGTTGGGGACGATCGTCTCAGGGGTGTTGGGGGTATCGCAAACGAGCGTCATGGTCTGGAGCATGATTATCGGGTTGTTTTTGCTGGCGATCGTGACGCGGGCGATCGATGGCTGGGATTTTCCGCTGGTGGCGGGGGCGACACTGGCGTTTGCGATTGCGATGCGGGTGTTTGGCTTGGGGTTGAATTTGCCGCTATTGAAAGTATTAGCGATCGCGATTTTAGGTTGGGCGTCGGCGATCACGCTGGCGTGTTTTTATCGGCTGGTACGCAAGGTGTGGCGGTTGCGATCGCGCTGGCGGTCTCGCTAGGGGTTGGGCTTGCGAACCGGGGGATGGTTGGTGTCGGGGTTGGCGATCGCCTTCAGAGTCGGACGATTACGATCTTTCACCATTTAGGGAGTTGCAGACCGCCAGCGATCCAGCTCGCGACGCGCCTCGGTATAGGCCGCCGTCTGACGTGGCACAAGCTGGGCTGCCTGGATTGCCGCAGCGGTCTGTCCCTTCGCCGCACGCTGTCGCGCGATCGCGACCATATTCGCCGCCCAGGTTTCGACTTGATCCAACGCCACATCATCAAAGGGTTGACCTTTTTTGATCGTGCGCAAGCGCTCGATCGCCCGCCAGTAAGACGATGCCTGGTTTGGCTCGATCATCGTGCGAGCCGCTGCCAACATTTGCTCATTGACCTGAGCTTGTGTCCACCATCGAATAGATCGATTGGCACGGTTTTTCAGATCCGGTAGCTCGGATGGCACGAGACGCGCCGCCGCGATCGCCATCATCCACTGGCCGCGATCGGCGCGACTCTGGGCAATCTCAAAAATGGTCGTTCCCCAGCGTTCGATATTCTGGTTGCGATCGGCGTAGCCCGGATCGCTGGAGGTCAAGCGACGGGCATGGGCGATCGCAGCATCGAGGGGCGAGGCTTGCAGGCTGTACATCGCGGCGATCGCGCCCGGTTCCATGGCGGGTTTTAGGAACGAAGATTTGGATGGTGCGTTGGCTGGGGTTGCGATCGGCGTATTGTTTGGCTCCGTGGCTTGCTCCGCACCTGCGACGAGGGGAGCGACATCGTCCGCCGTCGGATTAAGGCTTGGACTGGGCGCGGTTGAGCTGGATTCGGAATTCCCTAAATTATTCGGTGAATGATCCTCGGAATTGTGCGATGAAGCGGAAGGCTCCAACGGGGTTGAACCGGTCGGGTTGATTGGAGTCGCGGGCGTTGCGGAGATCGTCTCGCGCGGGACTGGATTGACGATCGCGGGTTCGGCTTGCGGTGAGTTCGGTTCAGCCCAATCCGACTCGATCGCCGAATGATTCATTGAACTGTTCAGCCAGACCCCTAAGCCCAGCACAGAACTGAACAACCCCAACCACACCATCAAACTCGAGCCCATACCCAGCAACGATCGTGCTTCAACATCACTAATCGATGCGATATCACTACTGATAGCCTCGGCGCGAATCGTCTCAGTTTGCGGAAGTTCGGTGCGATTCTGGTTCTGGCTAGAGTTGGGAAGGGCGATATCTGGATCGATCGCTAGGGTGGAGTCGAGATCGAGATCGGGGGAATGGAGAAAATCAAGGGTGTCGCGGCTCTCGTCACCCTCATGCGGTTCGGGTTGTGGTTCGGGTTGTGGCTCCGGTGTTGCGGGTGTCGCAGAATCGAACAGAATAAACGGTGATGGAACACCGGAACCCAACGCCAACAGGGGCGTTTGGGTGGGTTGTAAATGCAGGTCACACAGTTCCGGGACGCGATCGGTGAGGTAGCGATCGAGGCTTTCCAGGGTGGGGCATTTACGGTGGCGCAGGGCTTCGAGCAAGATGGCGCTAAACAGGCCGTGGCGTAGGTCGCGGGTTTCGTACGATCGCTGGTGCGGCTGACAGGACAGGATCGTGGGGATGTTTCGCGCTTTGGCCAGGGTGTGGGCTTGGAGGCCGATGTCACTGTCGCGATCGGCACTAGTGGGGCGATTGATATCCAGAATCAGCACGACGCGATCGGTCGGTGCTGCCGCTAGAGCATCGAAAACGGTTTCGATCGGGATCGAAGTTTCGTCGAGCCGATTAGGATTGCCCTCGATCGGCAGTAGATAGTCAATACCATCCACTTCTAAGCCGTAGCCGCTAAAAAACACCACAGGGTTTGATCCGGTGTGACGGTTGCGCGAGTCCAGCGGTAGAGCGCGTGCAGAATCGTTTCACGGGTCGGGTAGGTGCTGCGATCGCCGACCTGGGGCGAGGTTTCGTTAATCAGCAGGTGGCGGGCGAGTGCGGGGGGCGGTCTCCTCGGGTTGGGGAATGGTAAACGGTGTGAGGGTGGCGATCGGTGTGGCGATCGAACCATTCCCATCCTCATCATGATGTTGATGTCCGTTCTGGATTTCGAGCTGTGACCAATCTTGGATCACCCCTAGGGTGGGTAACGCTGGGTCTGGAAGCGTTGGATTGGCGATCGCTGCGTCGGTTGCGCGGGCATCGAGTTGGGCGATCTCCGTGTGAAATTCGCGGGCATCCTCAAGGGCGTAGCGCAGCGGCTGCATGTAGCGATAGTGATCGATGCCAATGGCGATACAGGCGTGCTGAGGCATGTCAAACCGATAAATGGGAGGCGATGCGAGACGTTTCAGGCGATCGGGGCGATCGTCGGGGTCTGGGCAATATTCTAGCCAATCTCTTGCAAGGTTCTCTGTTCAAGGTAAGACGTTCCACGCAGACGCAGAAGTGTCGCTTCAAGCTGGTGTTATTGATTGGCATTTAATGTCTCGTTTTCCCGTCGTCAAACTCTAATGTGAATGTTCCCGGCAGCGCTGTGTATCCAGCCTGACTCACGCAATTCAAGCATTGCCGCTGGGTTTACGATCAGTTTCCTGTCGGGCTTCGCTGGCGATCTGCTCCGATCTACGACGCGACTCTTGCTTTTGACCTTCGTTCGGAGCGGTTGCCGTTGCCGTTGTTGCTTGAATCAATCGGGGTTTGATCGTTTTTGGGAAGGTTTGGAACTTGGTGTAGCGCTTCTGAGGTTTAGGTGCGATGGCTCTGATCATGGGTCGGGATGCGATCGAGGCGAGGGGTGAGGCTGCGCTGGAGATTGTCGTCGATCATACCGAAAATCCTAATGGTGTTGCTAGCTCGAATAATAGATCGTCATCATCCAGAGCATTGCTGTTTTTCACTGTCACCTGATGAATTCGTAAAAAAGGACATCCTGATACCAGGATGCCCTATAACTTAGACACGTTTTCGGACTGCGATCGGGGATTGATTAAGCGGTGCGTTTTGTTCAAGCTTGTGTTGTGTGGGGATTGATTCCGTGGGGGTGACCAGAATACACTCATCAGATTTAGGAACGCATCCTACAGCTTGATTCAGGGAGCGGGCACGATTGATGTAGGCGTGGCTTCCCAGCATTTGCTCGTGAAAGGTGACGATCGAGATGGCAAAGTCTGTGGGGGAATGCTGTACCATTCGCCGGGTGAGGTTGTCGTATGCTTCGCCGGTCTGGCGTTGCAGAATGCTCAGGTGGTCGGTGTCCAGCAGGTATTTCACTGTTCGCCGAGGTCGTTGAGCAGGGATTCGTCTCCTTGGCGGATGGCTTGTCCGTAGGTCAGGATTTCATCGAAGGCGGGTTCGTCCTTGAACGATCCGGCGATTTGTTGCAGCCAGTTGGGTTGTGGGTCGCTTGCGAGTTGTTGTTGGAGTTGGGCGATCGCGGTTTCGATCGCGGCAAGGCGTTTTTCTAGGGCGGCGTTGGTCATGATGTTTCTGTTTGGTTGGAAACAACTCCAGGCTAACTCGTTCCTACGCTCTGCGTGGGAATGCCGTTTGGACGCTCTGCGTCCAGTGAAGGACGGTGGAGAAGTCGTGACGCAGAGCGTCTGGGGCTTACGTTGCCCACGCGGAGCGTGGGAACGAGAAAAGGGAGCTGATCTCTGAATACAGCCTACTGGACAGAGAAAATTGGCTTCTGGGCTAGATCCTTGGGAGTACGTCTAACGGCCTGCGCTTAACCGGACGGTAATTATTTTTGCATCATAACCGAAACGTATACCTCCGTTCCGAGTTCAAGCGCTTGTTATGCTTCTGTGAATCATCCTGTAATACTTGGACTTTTTGCTCTATTCGGCATCTCTCCTAATTTCTTTTCCCAGAATAATGCTTTGCCCATTTCGGGATTTAGCTCATAGCCACTGAATCCAAACGCCTTGTATGCTGATTGAGCAACATGATTTCCTTCAAGTACTTCTAGAGTAAGTTTACAGCAGCCCAAATCGAATGCAATCTCCTCTGCTTTCTGTAAAAGAAGTTTGGACAAGCCTCTTCCACGGTACGGTAAAGCAACAATGGCATCATGGATATTTAGTAATGGCTTGCAAGCAAACGTAGAAAATCCTTCTAAGCAAACAACAAGACCTGCGGGTTGAGAATCAACTAAATGCGAGAATGATATGAGCTGATTTTCTCTTTGCAAGCTCTATTGGAAGATTTTCCTTAACGTAATCGGGTAGATCTTGACTACCACCCATTGGGTCAAGTGCATACTCATCCATTAATTGGATCATAGCTTCCGCATGAGCAGATAAACTAAGGTCTGCTTTTACAATGTCAATCATCTATCTATTAATTTCTTGACTCTTCTACATTAACAATTGTCAGCATAACGATTAAGTTGAGCGCCTGAAGTTATCTTTATCTTACAACCAAAATATCACAATTCAGTCCGCTCCAATGATTTGTTAGATGACATTTCAGGGTTGTATTAGACGACCATTTAGAAATTAATTAGGTATGATTTGAGCGCATTACTAATTTATGTTGCCCTTAACGCATATGGTATGGAGTCTTTCGCTATTTGATTATCAATTGCTTTGTAGACCTCAAGCATTTCTGGCTCAATATCTGTCTTAGGTGATAAATAAGCTGGAATGTTTTTTCTCATATATTCGTCTGGTGATAACGTACCAATATTGAAAAGGTTGTGTATTTCTTCACTTTTGCCAATATATCTAAATGCTACTTTTGAAGCAGAAGGACTCGCCGAAAGTTCATCAACTCCACCAGAAAGACAGAGAATCACTCCATTTAGCTTTGGAGGTATGCGATCTGGTAGATTGGTAGTATAAACAATTATTTCGTTAAAAAGTTCATCCTTCTCAAGGATAAAATATAACATTCCTTTAATGGGAAAACATACTCCGAAATATCTAAAAGAACTATCAATTATTTCACATTCTATAAATCCACTGCTATTGATATCTTTTATAATGCACAGGTCTTTACTTACAAAGAGTTCCCCTATACGAGACACCGAATAATAGTATGAGTACCAGTAACCACTAATTACTTTGTGAATATCTGAAATGATTCTTTTGTCAGTTATTCGAGAATTAAAGTCTATTCCAAATGCTGTATCACCCGTAATAGAAGAAATTTGAATGCTTGATAATCCTAACGACTTTCCAAATGTCTCTAAAGAATCAAACCAGCAGTTTTCACTTACTTCATAAATTGAACATAATTTGGAAAACATTTCATCTGGTACAGTTCGAGTCCCCTTTTTCATTCGTGACAGATAATCAGGTGAAATATCTAGCCTTTTACATAGTGCA
The DNA here is from genome assembly GCA_012033105.1 of Coleofasciculaceae cyanobacterium RL_1_1. Taxonomy (GTDB): domain Bacteria; phylum Cyanobacteriota; class Cyanobacteriia; order Cyanobacteriales; family Geitlerinemataceae; genus RDYZ01. Next base: position 1,575 of record JAAUPN010000082.1, on the reverse strand, counting down.
CTTGCTGTTTTTATTCCTTTAACCCCGGTACGCAAGAGTAATTCGAGTTTCTTTCCAAATTCTGGAATTTTTAGATTATGGGATGACACTTTTATACCTCGAACTTTTGTCAATAGTTGACAACTTAAGCAAATTTATTGTCAATACTCTTAACGGTTTTGAAAATAGTTGACATGGAAATTCTTTGTTAAAGTATCCACAAGGTAAGAAACATTAAACCAAAGCAAGGAGAAAAACCATGTTCCCTACCACTGAAACTGTCAAATGTGAATACATTCTGGAACTTGAAAATTTTGTGGATGCAAGTCTTGACCGTATCCGATCCCATCCGTTTATTGCAGCAGGATTTGATCGCCGACTTTCTCAGCAGCAAATTGTCCGTTGGCTCATGTGTGCTGGGCGAGAGAGTCGATCTTTTCCCCATGTGATCGAAAACATGATGGAAAGAACAGATAGTCCAAAAATTGTACATATCCTTGAGCAGAATCTACAAGATGAAAATGGGCACGGGAAACTTGAGCACGCTCATTTTACGCATTACCTTGACCTTCTTAAAGAAATCGGTCTTAGCAACTCGAATTTTGAGGAATATAATGAGAAGGCTGGCATTCAACTTACGTTGAGTTTGGCATTCAACATCTCCACTCAAAAAAGCCAAGGTATTTCGCTTGGTTATATGTTGGTTAACGAAGGAATGACCAGTATCACATACGCCTCTATGAGATCGGCTTTTTCTGTATATTTTCCTGCCATTCAAACTCCTTTTTTTTGATATTCACATTGAGGTTGATAAAAAGCATGTTGGTGATCTCTACAAAGCTGCTCTTGAGTTGGGTGAAGCACACCTGAATGATATTCTTTTTGGGGTAGCAATTGGGGAAAGAGGCATGGCTATTCTTCTTGATGAAGCTTTTGGTGTATTTGACCACTACTCTTAAACCCAAGAGATTCTTGGAAGTAGTGGATAATACATAATTATCTACTACTTCCATAGAGTAAAGCTACCTGTCAAAGAAGTAACGAGAGTTGCATTGCCGTATATGGCTGCACCTAAATATTCTATGATGTCATTCTCAACTTTAGACATTTCTTCAACCAACTCATCATCATGTCCTGTATGTAATATTTGCTTAGGGTAATCAACTATAGCGGTTTCAGGAGGCGTGAGTAACACCAGCCAAGGCAGGAAGACCTACAGCTGAGTAGATTTGTGTATATCGCACGAACAGTAAAACCGCCATAGTAGAAGTTCTTTCATCTGCCTTGCTTCATCTACAAGTCTTTTTAGTCTGCCTTGTTTAACTTTCGTGATAATGAAAGGATATTTAGAAATCCCTGCATGATTAATTCCACTTTTATCAGTTAAGTTCCTTCTTCCCATAATGTTTGGATCAGAATATGCACCAATTGATATAGCCTCCTCAATACTTTTCAAACGCTTTCTTAGGCGGTAGAGATGCAATGTAATGGTATAAGAGAGTAGAAGTAGAAGGAAGCCGCACAAACCAAAGCCCCATGCACTGCCCAAATTGTGAATCGAGCCAAATCATCAAGTACGGTCGTATTCGTACCGGC
>JAAUPN010000003.1 GCA_012033105.1 Coleofasciculaceae cyanobacterium RL_1_1 | reverse complement strand
GAGGATTGAGGCGATCGCGTCGTAGGCGGCGTTGTCGGGATGGTTCAAAGACGGACGATGATAGCCTTCGAGATACCAAGGTTCCGTTTGCATCCGCACTTCAACCGATCGCTCCTGGGTTTGCTCCGGTTCTACTTGGGTAACCTGGGGCGGCATCGCTCCGGCTTTGTAGCGCCCAAAATATGTTTTGGCCAACCGACGCACCTGAACCGGATCGACATCACCGACGATCGCCACCGTGAGGTTATTCGGTACGTAGTAGGTATTGAAAAATTCCTGCACCTCATCACGGCTTAAGCCTTCAATGTCGGCAGCGTAGCCGATCGTTGGCTGTTGGTACGGATGAGTGGTAAAGGCGGTGGCGAGAAACGCTTCGATCGTGGCGCCGATCGGCGAATTATCCGTTCGTAAACGACGCTCTTCGAGGATAACCTGCTGTTCTTTATAAAACTCACGAAACACCGGATCGAGAAAACGCTCCGATTCAAGCGACATCCAGAGTTCCAGCTTGTTGGCTGGGAAGCTGTAAAAATAGCGGGTGGCGTCAGCGGAGGTGGTGGCATTGAGGCCGACACCGCCCGCTTGCTGGACGATTTGGCCGAATTGATTTTGGATGGCGTAGCTGTTGGCTTCGGTTTCGAGCTGGGCAAACTCCGCTTTGAGGGCGGCGAGTTCGTCCGAGTCTGCCGCTGCTGCCTGTTTGCGTTCGATCTCGTGGTGTAAAGCATCAAGGCGATCGAGTAACGGCTGCTCGGCAACATAATTGGTCGTGCCGATGCGTGTGGTTCCCTTAAAGGCCAAATGTTCGAGAAAATGGGCGATCCCCGTTTTTCCCGCTGGTTCGTCTACCCCGCCGACATTGGCATAGGTGATAAACGAAACCGTGGGCGCTTCATGGCGTTCTAGCACGATGAATTGCATCCCGTTCTCGAGCGTAAAGTCTGTAACGTTGGCGATCGTGCGATCGATGTAGGACTGGATCGGCAGGCGATCGGCCAGTGCCACCGCTGGCACGACGAATCCATCCCCGAACAGGATCACCCCCACGGTCATGACGACGAGGGTGAACCGCCAGCACCAAAGCGAGATCGCGCGATAACAAACGCCCCAAAAATTCACAGATCGCATAAAAACAAAACTCAGAAGGCAAACAAAAAACACAAAAATAGAGAAACCACGAGCAGTGACGAAGATTTATGTAACGTCCGATAACGTTCTATAAAAGCCGTGTTGCCCACACCATCCTGTCGCTCACAATACAAGTACGAGCTGCGGTGATCCCCATGAAAACAATTTCAGTTTCTCCACCTACACGAGAATCCACGACGCACCAAAAGATTCTCAGTGCCGCAAAACGTCTGTTTGCTCGTAAAGGATACGACAGCACGACGACACGTGAGATTGCTCAATCCGCTGGGGTAGCGGAGGGGACACTCTTCAGACATTTTGACAATAAAAAGGCGGTTTTGATCGAAGTGGCGACCGCTGGCTGGATCGATATCCTCACGGAGTTACTGACCGAATTATGCGAAATGGGTAGCTACAAAGCGGTTGCTCAGATGATGCGCCGTCGGATGTTGCACCTACGGGACAATCACGATCTGTTTCGGGTCTGCTTTCTCGAAGCGCAATTTCACCCGGAATTACGCGAGAAGATCCAAACAGACGTGATTGCCAAAATGACTGACGTTGCCGAAGCTTTCGTTCAAACGGGGATCGATCGCGGCGTCTATCGTCCGCTCGATCCACGCTTAATCGCCCATGTCTTCCTCGGACTCTTCATGGTTGCCGGATTTAGTCACGATACCCTGCAAGCGGACGAGATGTCCCCGGAAGCGATGAAAGATATGGCCGAAGGACTAGCCGATATTTTTCTCAATGGTGTTCTTGTTCGTGAGACTTAAGTATTGAACAATGAGCGATGAATCGGTCATCCGGTTCCATTATTCAATCTGAATTATTGCGTGATGCACTCACTGTCTGCCGCTGTTTTTTATGTTCCGGATGGCTATGACACAGGTGGTAAACGCCTGCTGGGTCGTCAAGCTGCTGGGGAGGGATTTCTCGAGGCGGTTTTACGTCATAGTCGTTGCGATCGCTGTTTTGCTACACCTACGATCGCGCTGCGTTTGAGGATTTTCAGCAACGGGTTCGGGCGTGGGGGCTTGATCCCGATGAGATCGATTGGCTAGCCGCAGAAGATCCCCGGAATGCGAACCAGGCCGATATACTGTATCATCCATCGCCCGGTTTGGGCGATCTGGCATGGCGACGCCGGATGGGCAATCAGCGAGGCTACGGTCTCTGTGGCGTAACCCACACGACGGCGAGTCGCGCGGTGATGGAGTCGATCGGGCAGTTGGCGATCGCGCCGGTGCAGCCGTGGGATGCGCTAATTTGTACCTCTCAAGCGGTGCGAACCGGGGTGGAGCGGGTGATCGATCACTGGTCGGAGTATCTGGCCCAACAGTTTGGTCGTCGGCCTCGGGTTGCCCTGGAGTTGCCGGTGATTCCGTTGGGGGTGGATTGCGATCGGTTTGTGGCGGGTTCGGGTGAGACGGAGCGCGATCGACGGCAGCGGTGGCGGCAACAGTTGGAAATTGCCGATGACGATATCGTTATTCTGTTTGTTGGGCGGCTAATTGCCTATGCCAAGGCGCATCCGATCCCGATGTATGACGCGATCGAGCGAGCCGCGCGGTGTACAGACAGCACGGGGCGACGAATTCACCTGATTCAAGCCGGGTGGTTTGAAAGCGAACGCGATGAGGCCATGTTTAAGGAAACGATGCCGACGCTGTGTCCGAGTGTGAACGGTATTTTCTTGGATGGGCGCGATCGCCACGTGCGCGATTCGATTTGGTCAGCCGCTGATATTTTTATTTCCCTGGCGGACAATATCCAGGAAACCTTTGGCCTGACGCCGATCGAGGCGATGGCGGCTGGCTTGCCCGTGGTGGTGTCGGACTGGAATGGCTATAAGGAATCGGTACGCCACGGGATCGACGGGTTTCGTGTGCCGACCGTGACGCCGCCGCCCGGTAGTGGTGTGAATTTGGCGTGGGACTACTACGAGGATCGGATTAACTACAGCACCTATGTGGGCGAAAGTGCGAACGCGGTGGCGATCGATATTGAGAGCTGTGCGGCATCGCTCGTCGAGCTGATCGAGAACCCTGACCTACGTCGTCAGCTCGGGGCGAATGGTCGGCAGCGAGCGCGATCGGTGTACGACTGGCGACAGGTGATCGCGAGCTATGATGATCTCTGGGAGCAGATGCGCGATCGCCGTTCTTCGGAACTTGAGCGGGCTCCCCGCCAGCCGAACCATCCCGCCATTCTAGCGATCGAAGATCCGTTTAGTGCCTTCGCCCACTACCCGAGCCAAATCCTTCAGGATCATGACATGATCGCCCTTGGGGTTAACTTTGCACCCGATCGATTTCAGACCCTCCGTAACATCTGGGCAAACCGGATCGGCGATCGCCACCGTCTCGCCGACGCCGATCTCGAAAGATTATTCGATCTGCTTAAAACACGCGATCACCGGGTTAGCGAACTGATTGCAGCGATCGCCCAACGTCCTGCCCCCGTCGGAACATCGCCAAATCTCTCCGATCCTGCCAGTTCTGCCAAGCCCGAGACACCCGCCGATCCCCCCCAAACCCTACGCCGTCGGGTTTACCTCACCCTGACCTATCTCCTGAAATTCGATATCGTGCAGTTACGCCCCCATTCATGCCATTAAATCGGTTCTGGATGGGTTGATTGTTGATACTGTATGCGCTTGACTCGCCGATCACCCTATGATTTTTGTCCCCTTCAGTCGCTACCCCACCCGCCCCGACGCACCCCCAACGCGATCGCTCTCCTTTTTTCTCTGGTCTGATTCCCGCCTGGTCAGTGATCGGTACGAATTACGATCGCGCTCGTGTTTCTCAGCGGCGTGGGACTCGGACGCGAGGAGATCCGCTGGTTTCGCGAGCTACAACGCCCCACCTGGCTGACCTTTGAACGCTTCATTCCCCTGATCTGGACGACGATTTTTATCTGTGGAGCCGCCTCCGCCACGATCGCCTGGAATGCCAGCCCTGATCGCACCACCGCCTGGTGGTTAATGGCCTACTACCTCGGCCTGGAGCTGACAACCCTAGCCTACACCTCGATCATGTGCCAAACCCGCTGCCTGCGCGTCGGTACACTCATTGGCGGTACAGGCTTAATTTTATGTGCCATGCTGTGCATAACAGTCTTCCCTCTCTCGCCGATCGCTGCCGCTCTCCTCGCTCCCTACCTCTTGTGGAGTCCGATCGGTACATACACCACCTGGGTTCTGGGACAAATTAATCCCAGCGAATGGTGATTTACGCCACCGCGCACCTTTATCGCTCGTGATCCCCGACATTCAAACCCACCCGATCGCGCATCTTGCCTCCGGCGATACCCTCGGCATTCAGCTCTATCGCTTCATTGGCGCTCATCCCGGCAAAAAGGTTTATCTCCAGTCCAACCTTCACGGTTCCGAGGTCTCCGGCAATGTCGTCTTACAACAACTGATCACGCTGTTGTGCAACCTCGACGCCTCCCAACTGCATGGCGAGATCTGGATTGTTCCGAACTGTAACCCCTTCTCCGCCAACCAGCGATCGCACCACTTTTCCAGCGGACGCTACAACCCCTACACCGGGCACGACTGGAACCGCATTTTTTGGGACTACGAAAAACACGGCGCCGCCCAGCCCCAAACCGACAGTATCGCCACCTTTGCCAAGCAACACCGAGATGACAGCCCCGCACAACTCATCCAGAGCTTTCGCCAGCAAATGCGCCGTGCCTTTGACGTGATCGCTGATAACTTCCACACCCCCCACGGTCTCCCCCTCGAACAACGTTACCGCTACCACCTCCAAAATCTCTGCCTTGACGCCGATTACGTCATCGACTGCCACAGTAGCAGCAACCTCGCCGGAAATTACCTCTACTGCTTCCACGATCGCCAACCCAGCGCCGACGCCTTCCTACTACAGTACGGCGTTTTGATGCACGACTACGACGGAGACGCTTTTGACGAAGCCTTTTGTAAACCCTGGCTCGCCCTCGAACGCGAGCTTGCAAAAACTCGATCGCCCGACCATCCTCGACATCGAAGCCTGGACACTCGAAATCGGCTCCGGCATGGACGCCGACCCAGACGCCATCTATCGCGGACTACGCGGCATCAAAAACTACCTCGTCACCAAAGGCGTCCTTGACCTCCCCAAATTCCCCCTCGTTCAGAGCCTCTCACACCGCACACAGCTCTTCGATCGCTCGCAACTCGTCAATTATTACGCCCCTCGCGGTGGAACCCTCAGCCAGCGCCCCATGATCGGCGCGATCGTCCCCGCAGGACAGCAACTCTATCAGCTCGTCTCCTTCAATCGCGATGGCAACCTACCCGAAACGATCGAAGTCTGCACCCCCCGACGCGGCATCGTGTTTGACGTAGCGCGAAATTGCAGCCTCAATGAAGGCGAATACGTCCTCGGTGTGATGGAATTCGATCGCACCTAATCATCTTTTTGACTCGCACAGCCACCTTTTTCTTCTGCGATGGCCAACCCTTGATACACTCAAACTCAGTATGCACTTACCCCAAGCTTGCCAAGGTTTTCTAGCCGATCGCCACGAGATGAGGGTAAGCTAGACACGAAATCTTCAGTCAGCCGGGTAGCTCAATCCCGCCAACGCTTTTAAGGAGTTTGTTGTGGCAAGTCACAAAATTTTGGTCATCGACGATAGCCGCGTGATCCAGAAAACCGTAAAAAGCATGCTTCCTCCCGGCAACTTTGACGTGGTTGAAGCAAAAGATGGGGAAGACGGATTTAATAAAATTCGCTCAGAAAAACCCAGCCTGATCATGCTTGATTTTCTACTGCCGAAAAAGAGCGGTTGGGAAGTCTTCCAGGAAATTCAGGCCAGCCCCGACCTGATTAAAATTCCGCTTGTTTTGATGTCTGGCCGTCGCGAAGAAGTGACGGAAAAAATCCCTGAGCCGTTTGAATTCTTTGAATTCATCGAAAAGCCATTCGAGAAAAAACAGCTTATCGGCGCAATAAAAACGGCGATGGCTAAGGCGAAAAAACCACGCCAAGCTGTAGCAGCATCCCCCTCCAAAGCTGAAGTAAAACTAGTGGATAGTGGTGCTACGGGCGGTGGAAATGTCGCTGCACTCGAAGCACGAGTTGCGACGCTTGAAGCTGAAATTAAAGCCTTGAAAAAGCAAAATCATCAGATTCTGACGTTCATCAAACAAAAACTGAAGTAGTCACGCCAAATTAACGATCGTCCGTAACCGTAAGACCTTTGAGGTTTTGGAAACCTCAAAGGTCTCGCACTTGCTGGTGCATGATTGCAATAAAAAAGTCGCACGAGGCGACTTTTTTATTGTTATGACCGGTGTAGAGACTAGTTGAATTAGAGAAATTTTGAATGATTCTAATTCTGGCGATCGCCGATATCAGCGTATTTCATCGCCATGAGTCATGGGCTACCGATAGGGTCTGCCTGACGTTACTCGTCTGCCAAATAACCCAATTGTTTGAGTGAATCGATTACCTTATTGACACTTTCCTCGTGAGATTCAAGGTCAGTACGGCATTCAATTTCCGGGTTTTCTGGTTCTTCATAGGGATCACTGATACCGGTGAACTGTGGAATTTCACCCGATCGCGCCTTCTTGTAGAGACCTTTCACATCCCGATCTTCGCAGACATTCAGCGGCGCATTCACAAACACCTCGACAAAATCCCCCACTCGATCGCGAACTTCATTCCGAATATTGCGATAGGGCGAAATCGCCGACACGAGAACAATAACACCGTTGCGTGTTAGCAAATGTGACACGAAACCAATCCGGCGAACATTTTCATCGCGGTCTTCCTTACTAAAGCCGAGCCCTTTGGTCAGGTTTGTCCGAACAATATCACCATCAAGGATTTCCAGCTTGCAGCCCGCGTCAATCAGACGCTTTGAGACTGCTTGGCTGATCGTCGTTTTGCCTGCTCCACTCAATCCAGTGAACCAAACCGTTACACCGCGTTGTTTCACGATCACTCCTTGTCAAAGAACGTCAAAAATGGCAATGCATCAGTCGGGACACAGCATGAAGCCGTACGACCGAGCAAAGCGCTGTCAATTCTAAAACAATACCGCGTCTATCTTGCAGAAACCGGAAGGATGAGTGCGATACCGATCCATCCGATCGGACAGGTATGAAAACTGAGGGATTTTCCTGAATGATGAGGTCTCCGATCCGGTTGGCATCGAAGATCGATTCACCTGTCTCAATGGCGTCAAACCAAGCAGACGATGCGTCGATTAATCCTGCCTCACCCAAACTTCTCATGGGTCTATTCCCAAGACCTGTAGGTTGTCTGGTTGGCTCCAACCCCCTGGCTTTGCTTGACTCAGGAGCATGTAACTTTTTGTTTCAATGTATGTGCGGAGATACCGGGAGAATACGCTTCAATGACTTGCCCAGTTTCAGAGCTTAGAATGAGTAGGTAGTCACAGGATGAACACTGTGTCCGTACGATGTGGCTGTCCTGGACGAAAATTCGTTGTGCTTCTCGGCCACAATTGGGACATGCAACTTGATATTGACAATTCATAACGATGTTGCCTCCTAGCATAAATGGCATCTGAGATCAGCATGGCTTACAGAAGCGTTCAGAGAATTTGTCAGGGAAGAACGTACGTTTTTGAAAACTACAATCACGTTTAAATGAGGATCAAAAAAGGACTGTGCTATCGACAAAAAAGTGGAGAACGCTTATAAAACAAGGACTAGAGTTCTTCCTTATCCTAATTCACTTTATAAGATTGACTGATTACTTAAGGTTTACGATAGATTTCAAACTGTGTTTATCGCGTGTAGTGATCCCCGAACTTGTGCGATCCCCATACAGATTTAAAGTCCGAGATGAGCGCTATCTCTTAAAGACCCCGCGCAATCTTTATATGGATGCATCTAGAGTGATTAACCTTTGGACATCGCAGATCGACAAACAGAGCGGGGATCACAGTTCAGCGAAAAGTTGTGATTACCTTCAATTGCCAAAAAATCAACATGGATTTATATAAAGTAAAATCTACAAATATTAAAAAGTATCGATTTATACAGAAACTTCAATTAGCCTAGGAGGAACGATGGCAAGTGAGATGACTCTGGCTGTCTGGCTTTGCCTGCAACATGTCCTGCACTAACGAACAGAGGCTCCTATGTCTACATCAATCAAAGCTCGAGCCCGTGCTCTCATGCATGGCCACTACAGCCACATCAAAAATCGCCAGCAATCGTTGCTCGATCGCACAGCGGCAGAAGCTGGAATTCCGATGGATGCGACGAGCCGTTGGAGTCACATTCAAGGCAAGCCTAGTCACGACATCAGTGCGTCATGCGATCGCAGTTCTGCCAGCATGAGTTAAGCGAAGCTGGGAACATTGCGATCGGCTCCGTGGCTCTATATTTTCTTGTGGACGATCGCTGGATGTTGCTTCTTTGAGGTTGGGAAGTCTTACCTTAAGGAGGCGATATCCTGTGTGTCTCGCAGGGGATTTTAGGGTGAGGGACAGCCGTGAAATGTTCCCGTTTTTTTTGTTTATTTCGATGCAGAAAGGTTGCCAGAGTCGATAAAATTAACCGATGGAATTAGCACGCCGCCATTGGATGATTTGTGCTGTGATGTTTCTGAGGTAATGACGGTTTGTTGAATCTGACGACGGCGTATCTGCTTGTGTCTCATGGCAGTCGCGATCCACGTCCGCAAGCGACGATCGCGGCTTTAGCCCAGCATTTGTCCGAAGTTTGGGCTTGTCCTGTGGGCTGGGCGATCTTGGAGTTTGGTCAGGCATCACTGGCGGTGCAAATCAAGCAGTTTGCCCGTAGGCAGCAGGTCGAGCAGATTTATCTCCTGCCGTTGTTTCTGTCGTCGGGGGTGCATGTTTGTGATGATATTCCGGAGCAAGTCTCGATCGCGCGATCAGGTTTATCGCAGGCCATTGCACCACAGGAGGCGGGTTTGTCTCCCTTGCCGCGAGTGAAACCGTTCCCGAAGCTTGTGACCTTGCCGCATCTGGGTACTGCGATCGATGTTGCCCGTTCGGCATGGGAGCGGATGCAGCAGTATCCTGAGGTTGATGCCTGGATTACGATCGCGCATGGTAGCCGACGGGTGGGGGGGAATGCCGAGATCGAAGCGATCGCAACCCGTATTCAAAGCCAAATGAGCTGTCCCCATCGTGTCGCCTATTGGTCTCAAGCGGGTCAAGTGAGCGAACAGATCCAAGAATTGCTCGCGCGGGGTCATCAAACAATCGGTTTGTTACCTCACTTCTTGTTTCCTGGCAGGCTGACCGATGCAATCCACACAACCATTCAGGCGATCGCGGCACAATCTCCCGAGGCGACGTTTGTTTATTTGAAGACCTGGGGTGAGGCGGATGAGTGGCGGCATAATTTAGTTGATTGGATCATCGAGGCCACTCCGTCGGATCGATCGGTTGCCGACTCTTCCAATCAACGCACCCGTTAAGTCTGGCGCGATTAAGCAGCTATACCTGCTTTTGCTGTCGGAGTTGAGAATCCTCACGCGGATCAACGGATCAACAAGGAGTGTATGTCTATCCCGATGCAAAGTTCTGATTCTGAATCTGGCTCTAATGCGAAAGACATCGCCGGACACGCTCCGATCGTGTCTGCTCCCAAATCACCGTTAACCCCAAAGCTAGCGCCGAAACCCAGGGTCAGTGCGATGCTGGCGACGCGGCCACTCTGGCAGATTGTGGTGGGTTTAGGGGTTGGGGCGATCGGGTTAACGGGTGTGGTGATCGGGGTGTTCACCTTGTCGGGGCTGGCGCTGCAAGGGCTCGGTCGTGCCGTCGCGGGTTTGATTGCCGGTTTGCTCGTACTCATTTTGTTTGGCTCAATCCCGGCGGCGTTAACCGTTTTTACCCTGCGGACTCATGCCATGACGCAACAGCACGGTGTGAATTCGGGTACGGCAAGTTTGGCGCTGGGAATGGCGATCGCCATCGGTCTGGCGATCGGTGTATGTAGTCGGCTGCTGTTCGTGGGTTAATCCGTTTTCGTTTTGGTAGCAACCCGCAAACCGGCGCACCGATCAACCGAAGCGATCGGCCTAGACGATCGATGCTACGTCAACCCATGCACCATCCGCATTGACCGATCGCGAAATTGCCAGCAAGACCCGCACCAGTTCTGCGCCAATGGCTCCCGAGGAAATCTCTGAGGGGCGATCGTTCCGAATACAATCCAAAAACTCGTACAAACATTACGCAACGGTTCTCCGGTATCCAGCACAATCGGCTCGATCGCCTGATCGATCGGTTCCCAAAAACCGGACGGCTGCTGCTCCATCTGCCCACGATGTAACGTCAGCGGTGAGTCTGCCAGCTCATCAAACACCAGTGTGCCACGACTGCCGACGACAGCGAGGCGGCGCTGTTTATCCGGGTTAAACCAGGACAAATGCACCTGGATCGTCACGCCGCTAGGATACACGAGACGAATAAAGCTGACATCGGCCAACCCGTTGGGAAATAAATCGATCGGGGCGTGTTCGGGAGTTGTGGGCTGTAGCCATGCTTGACCGATCGCACTGAGACGTTGGGGCATTTCCCCGAGCCAATGATTCAAAATACTAATGTCGTGGATGACCAAATCCCAGACCACATCCACATCTCGGCGTACCGGGGCTAGGTGAACCCTTGCGGCGTAGCCATAGCGTCGCTCGCCGATCGCGCCTTCGCGGATCAGTTCCGCACCGCGTTGTACTGCCGGGTTAAACAGGTAGGTGTGGTCGATGAATAATTGGCGGTGCTGCTGTTCTGCTAGGTCGCAGAGGTGGCGGCATTCGCCATAGTCTAGGGTCAGGGGCTTTTCGCACAGGACGTGGTAGCCGCGCTGGAGGGCATCGGCGATCGTGGCGTAGTGGGCGGTCGCGGGTGTGGCGATGACGATCGCGTCAGGCCGATCACGTTGGTCGGCGAGATCTTCACGATCGCAGAACGCAGCCCAACTGTCGCAAACGGCCACATCATCGCCAATCCCGATCTCTGTCATCACCGCCGATCGGCGTGTCTGATCGGGGTCAATGACGGCCAGAATTTGCGCGTCAGGGATTTGGTGAAAATTCCGAATTAAATGACGACCCCAGCGGCCTGCGCCAAGAATCGCGATCGCGATTGGGCTATTTTTCGCAGATGCCATAAAAGGTAGGGTGGGCAATGCCCACCAGTTCAATGACGCTTGGACGGGGAGGGTTAATCCCCAACCAGTGAATTACCATCACCGCCCAGCAGCTCGGCGATCGCCTGGTGTTCTGCCGGAACCCGCGTCGGTGGATCTTGTCGCGCATCCGTGATCAGCCAGTCCAGCGCCGCCGCCTGCACATCGATCGCATTGCCCTTGCTATCGACACAATACCGACCAAACACCAGCTTATCGACCAGCCGCACCCCGCGCCCGAGGCGTGAATACTCGAAAATCACGCTATTATCCACCGTCGAATTGCCGCAGATACAACAGTTCGGGCCGATCATACTCGGGCCGATAATCTTCGCCCCGTCCTCAATTCGCGTCATCGCCCCGATATACACCGGCCCCGTGATATCCACCTTGTCCCAATTCACATCGACATTAATCCCCGTATAAATCCCCGGTGCGACCTCCTTACCCGGAATCGACACGTTCTTCACATCCCCGCGCAACACACTCCGCACCGCCCGCCAATAGTCCGGCACACGCCCAATATCAACCCACTGGAAATCCATCGCCAGCCCGTAAAATGGCGCATCCATTTCCACCAGTTTCGGAAACAGATCGCTCCCGATGTCAAATTCCTGTCCCGAGGGAATGTAATCAAAAATCTCCGGCTCGAAGATATAAATCCCAGTGTTGATTGTCGTACTGAGGGCTTGATCGATCGCTGGTTTTTCCTGGAAGGTCTTAATCCGCCCATCGTCTTCCGTCACGACGACACCGTAGCTCGGCACTTCCTCGATCGGTACAGTCTTCATGATGATCGTGGCGATCGATCCTTTCTCCTTATGCCAACGCACCGCTTCAGTAAGGTCAAGATCGATCAGCGCATCACCGCACAACACGACAAACGTGTCATCAAAGAACGGCTTAAAATCCTGGATGCGTTTCATCCCGCCCGCCGAACCGAGCGCTTGGCCCTGTAGCTCTCCCTCGGCGGTGATTTTCCCTTCAAAGGAATAGCCAATTTCAACCCCGAAACGCTGACCATCCCGAAAGTAGTTTTCGATCTCGTGCGCCAGATGGCTCACATTGACCATCACCTGTGTAAAGCTATGTTGCCGCAGCAACTCCAACAAAAATTCCATCACTGGCTTTTGCAAGATGGGAATCATCGGTTTGGGGATGGTTTGGGTAATCGGGCGAACGCGAGTACCTTTACCCGCAGCCAAGATCATTGCTTTCATAATTTTTGGATGGGATTTTAGTCCGTTCTAAGTCAGCCCGATCATCCACAGGGAGACCTATGGCGTAGTTTATACGATACCCTTTGGCGAATCGTTACCTTACAAGACGGAGACTTCTAGCGCCGGATTGATCGGTCGAAGTTTAATCTCGCCATAAAATTCAGCCTGCTGCAATTCGACGCGGGATTGGGAGGCGAGCAGCAGCAACGCCCAGAATGTGCCGACGTGATGATGGGCGGGTGAGGGTTCATGATCCGGATGAGATTGATCCTGGGCTGGGGTCACGACGTTGGGTGACCAAGCGGCAACGAGGCGATCGAAGTTGATCCAGGACTCACCCTGGGACAGTTGCGGCCAGTTTTCGGACAAAAATAGGTCAATATCGTCGGCAGTTTCCGTCAGGTTTTCCGAGTGGGCGAGCTGACTGATCTGACGGGCAGCTTGTTTGCTGCCTTGTTTGAGATGACGGGGCGATCGCGGACGAGTGGGTTTATCGGCGAGGGTCTTCTCCATGAGTTGGATCTGGTGGATCATCTCTTGGAGGGTCACCGGGCGCTTGCGAGGTGGTGGCGCGACGGCGCGACGGCGGAGGGCTTTTTCGAGGTTTAGCGGTAGGACACTGGGATCATCGCTGTGATCCCAAAGTTCTGGCTCTGGTTCCGGTGCGTCAGCATAGGACTCGGCTTCGAGTAAGGCATCGGCTTTGAGCAATAACAGCATCGATGCATAGAGAAAACCTTGCCCCGATCGCGACAGATCCGCACCGTAGGGCGATCGCCCCGTACCACTGCTGGCGGCTTCTAGTTCCTCGGACGGAATCAGCGGACGTAGATGACGATCGATCGCCTCAATGACTTGCACATCCCAGGGATCGATCTCGCCACGCTCTGCTAAATCAAGCAATAGGGCGATCGCATCTTGGGTTAACGATTTTTCCTCGCTCAAGGCACAATCCTCGCTGACACCGGCAGACTTCAGGCGAGCTAATTGCCGAATTGATCACGCAGTAGCTCGGCGTATTTACGTGCGAGTTCATCCTCTGGGTTGAGGCGATAGGCTTCTTCAAACGCGGCAACGGAAGACTCATACTGGTGCAGCTTTGCCAGCACAACGCCGACGTTGTACCAAATGTTGGCATCATTCGGCGTCAGGGTTACCGCACGATTCAGCGCGGCAAGGGCATCCTCGTAACGTCCCAGTTGTTCGAGCACTGCGCCGAGATTATCCCAGGCGATCGCAACATCCGGTTCTAGGGTTGTGGCCTGCTCACAGGCGCTCAAGGCTTCTTCTGGTGCGGCATTGGCACATTGTTCAAAGTAGCGCTCAAACTGATTGGTATCCGCGATCGGAGACAGCCAGGTGTTGGCGGCTTTTTGGAGGGTGATTGTCGTGCGGCTGGCAACGGGACGGGCGATCAATGTCGTCTGGGTCTGGTCATTGGAGGGCGCAGCGACGGCGGGGGAAGGTGTAGCGATTCCCGTCGCGATCGAAAGTGCGACAACGGCGGAGGTGAGTGACTGGAGCGAGCGCATAAGCAAGTCAAACTCGTGAGAGGTTACAGATTGTGTCCATTGAAGCATACGCTTGATAGGTGTTGATTTCAGCCCGCTTAACCGGTCTCAATCTCAGGGCTTACTCTAATCCAGTTCTGAATTCAGTGTGCTTTGCTTCAGGAACTCTGTAAGATAGTGTACGCTCGATCGCCGTTTGGCTTGTTCCTTAAACTTTTTGGCTGGTCACTCGATTAGCGCATCGACACACACGATCGTGAGGGATAACGAGAGCGAACCGTGGCCGAAGAAAAACGCTATTCAGACACTGTTAATTTGCCCGAAACGGGGTTTTCCATGCGCGCTAACGCCGTCGTGCGCGAACCGGAACTCCAGCAATTTTGGGCTGATCACGCCATTTACGAGACCCAAGCCGCAGGCAGCGGTGAACCCTTCGTACTGCACGATGGGCCACCCTATGCCAACGGTGCGCTGCATATTGGCCACGCTCTCAATAAAATTCTCAAAGACATTATTAACCGTTACCAGATCCTTCAGGGGCGGAAAGTTCGCTATGTACCGGGCTGGGACTGCCACGGTCTACCGATCGAACTCAAAGTGCTGCAAAGCATGAAGTCAAGTGAGCGTCAGCAGCTTACACCGTTAACCCTACGCGCGAAAGCCGCCGAATTTGCCCGCAAAACCGTAGAGGAACAGCGCGAAAGTTTCAAGCGCTACGGAGTTTGGGGCGATTGGGATAATCCTTACTTGACCCTGACGCCAGAATACGAAGCCGCGCAGATCGGCGTCTTCGGAGCAATGGTCACCAAAGGTCACATCTATCGCGGTCGAAAACCCGTCCACTGGAGTCCAAGCTCGCGCACGGCTCTAGCTGAAGCCGAACTGGAATACCCCGAAGGTCACGTTTCGCCCAGTATCTACGCTGCGTTTCAGCTCACGAGCCTGTCCGACAAAGCGACTAATATTTTGGAGGATTACATCCCCGATTTGTGGGTGGCGATTTGGACGACGACGCCGTGGACGATTCCGGCGAATCTAGCCGTTAGTGTCAATCCCGAACTGACCTATGCCGTGGTTGAAACGGATCTGGAATTCGACGCGGCTGCCGGTAAGTTTCTGCTCGTGGCGGCTGATGCCATCCCACGTCTCGAAACAACGTTTAAGGCCAAACTAACCATACTTGACACGATTAAGGGCGAGCGCCTCGAACACTGTAAGTACAAACATCCGCTCTTCGATCGTGAAAGTGAGGTCGTGATTGGCGGTGATTACGTCACCACCGATTCAGGTACAGGCTTAGTTCATACCGCTCCAGGTCACGGTCAAGATGACTACATCGTGGGTCAACGTTACGGCTTGCCGATTCTGTCGCCCGTAGATGCCGCCGGACGCTTTACCGAAGAAGCGGGCGCAGAATTTGCCGGACTCAACGTTCTCACTGACGCCAACGACAAAATCATCGAAGCCCTCGCCGCAAGTCAATCGCTGCTGCTGCGAGAGCCTTACGAACACAAATATCCCTACGATTGGCGGACGAAAAAGCCGACCATCTTCCGTGCTACCGATCAATGGTTTGCGTCAGTCGAAGGGTTCCGTGATGCGGCGTTAAGCGCGATCGCCGATGTCACCTGGATTCCAGAAAAGGGTGCGAATCGAATTGCGGCGATGGTTGGTGATCGATCGGACTGGTGCATTTCGCGGCAGCGATCATGGGGCGTGCCGATTCCGGTGTTTTACGACAAAGAAACCGGTGAGCCGCTGATGAATGCGGAGACGATCGCCCATATCCAAGGCATCGTCGCGGAGCATGGATCGAATGCCTGGTGGGAGCTGTCCGTGGCGGACTTACTGCCCGACGCACTCAAGGCTGAGGCCGATCGCTACGAAAAAGGCCAGGACACGATGGATGTGTGGTTTGACTCGGGATCGTCCTGGGCTGCGGTGGCGCGTGAGCGGGGTCTCGGCTATCCCGTGGATCTCTATCTCGAAGGATCGGATCAACACCGAGGTTGGTTCCAGTCGAGCCTGCTAACCAGTGTCGCCAGCGAAGGCCATGCGCCTTACAAAACGGTGCTAACGCACGGGTTTGTGCTGGATGAAAAAGGCCGCAAGATGAGCAAGTCGATCGGCAATGTGGTCGATCCGGCGATCGTGATCGAAGGGGGCAAAAACCAAAAGCAAGAGCCGCCCTACGGTGCGGATGTGCTGCGCCTTTGGGTCTCGTCGGTGGATTATTCCTCCGATGTTCCCCTGGGTCAAACCATCCTGAAGCAGATGTCGGATGTATACCGCAAGATTCGCAACACAGCGCGATTCCTGCTCGGCAATATCAACGACTTTAACCCAGTTACCGACACCATCGCCTACGATGATTTGCCGGAACTCGATCGCTACATGCTCCATCGCACCTGCGAAGTGATGGACGAAATTACCGACGCGTTCGAGAGCTATCAGTTTTTCCGCTTTTTCCAAACGGTGCAAAATTTCTGCGTCGTTGACCTCTCGAATTTCTATCTCGATATCGCCAAAGATCGGCTCTACATCAGCACCCCCAATGCTCCGCGCCGTCGAAGCTGCCAGACCGTGATCGCGATGATCGTCGAAAGTCTCGCACGGGCGATCGCGCCGGTTCTGTGCCACATGGCCGAAGACATTTGGCAAAATCTGCCCTACGAAACGGGGTTTGATTCGGTCTTCCAAGCGGGCTGGATCTCACGTCCGGAGGGGTGGCGCGATGAGGCGCTCGCGGCATCCTGGGCGAAAAAGCGGGAATATCGCACGGTCGTCAATAAGGTCATGGAACAGGCTCGCGCCGAGAAGAAAATCGGCTCGTCGCTGGATGCAAAGGTCTTGCTTTACGTCGAAGATGAGGCGGCGCGGGCGGCGTTGGCGGCGATGAATCCGCAGTGGGAGGCGATCGAGTCGGATGCCGATCCGGCAGAATCATCGCCCGCCTCAACGGTTTCGGCGGAGGTTTCGGCGGATCTCGCGATCGAGGCGTCCCCAACTCCTGAGCCGGAAACTGATCCCATTGCCGATACGGTTTCAGTATCAGCATCGGAGCCGGAATCGATCGCTACTGTTGCAATGGTTGAACCGGAACCGGAACCCGCACCGGAACCCGCACCCGAAACCGTCGCGCTTGCGTTTACGCCCATCACTCCGACTCAGAAAGCGAATGTCGATCGCCCCGACCTTCCTGACTTGGACAACCTTACCCCCCAGACGATCGCTCAACTTATCGTCGATGCGCCTGGATTTTTGGTGTGGGTCTGGAGCCGATCGCAGAAAGTGGTCATCAACCTCGGTCTGGTCTTCGCCATTTTTGTCATTTTGCACATTTGTAGCGATCTGCTCGGTGCGGTTAACGGCCTATTTCTATTGCCGACCGCCTTATCGTTCATCGGGGTGAGCTATAGCGGCTGGTTTATCTATAAAAAGTGGCTGTTTGCCCGCGATCGTCGCCGCACGATCGAGCAATTTAACGATTACAAAGCTCGCCTCTTGGGATCGACTCAAACGATCCTAACGGCGGCGAGTGAGCCGATCGCGGCTTTACCGCAGACGGAAGAACCCGTGATGACAGACTCGGTCGCCGAACCGGAGCCGATCGCAGACATGGCGATCGAACCTGAATCACCGGCCATCCAAACCGAAGCACCGATCATTCCCCCAACTCCGGAGCCTGTTGCCCCTCCCGCGCCAACCTCACCCGAGCTGACCTCAACACAGTTCGCCTCGACGGGTAACGGTGTCGATGAACTGCGCTACCTGTTTATCTGTTCACAGGTCGAGCTTGTCACCACACCCGAGGCGATTTCCGCCTCGGACTACAGCGAAATCACCGAGACCTGTGGTGTGGCGATCGTCGCGGCTGATGGTGAAAAATGCGAACGCTGCTGGAACTACTCTGATAAAGTCGGCACGAATCACGAGCATTCCACCCTGTGTGAACGCTGCGTTCCCGCTATCAATGGTCACTTCTAACTGGACAGTGGTTGAGCGTCGCTATTGACACGCGACTCTCAACAGCCGTTCCAGCGGTAAGTCTTAGCACCGCGTTATTGACATGCTCCCCGGACTTAAAGTCCGAGGATTCTAAAGCTAGGCGAACAGGCTAGGCTGCTGCTCCACTTTGTGGCTTAACGCTTCAACGGGCATTGCTAGCAAGCTAGTCTTATGCACCCTCCACGTTCGTTTTGAGTCTCCGAGTATCCCCCGGCGACTTTCGTATACTCTAACAAAATAGAGCCAAGATGCGGACTAAAAGTCCGGGGCTTGAGACCCACCCCCCAGAATGGTCACCGTCGAAACGCTAAGATTTGGAATGTGCGAGACCGTCATCGCGCGAACTGGTCTTAAATTTCCTTGCTTTCGTTCACATCAAACCGATTACCGCTCGACCCGAACTTACCTATGGATGTTGCAAATCTCGCTTCCCAGCTAAACGCCGGGACGATCTGGCCGGAGGGGATCGTCATCATCACGCTGCTAGCTGTCCTCGTCACCGACCTGATCGCCGGTCGTAAATCCGTGCCTTGGACGCCCTACATCGCGATCGGCGGTCTCCTCGCTAGCATTGCCGCGATCGTCGTGCAATGGCAGGCCGCAGGCGACGCGATCGGCTTTCTCGGCGCGTTTAACAGCGACCCGATCGGCCTGGTCTTCCGGGGTATCATCGCCCTCTCCACTGTGACGACGATTCTGATGTCGATCCGTTACGTGGAGCAAAGCGGCACGTCCCTCGCTGAATTTCTCGCCATTTTGCTCTCTGCAACCCTGGGCGCGATGTTCCTGTCGAGCGCGAATGACCTCGTGACGATTTTCGTCTCGCTTGAAACCCTCAGTATCTCGTCCTACTTGCTGACGGGCTACATGAAGCGCGACTCGCGATCGAACGAAGCCGCACTGAAATATTTGCTGATCGGCGCATCGAGTTCAGCCGTGTTTCTCTACGGTGTTTCGTTGCTCTACGGTTTGTCCGGCGGCGAAGTCCAGCTCGATAAAATTGCTGTTGCTCTGGTGGATAGCGAAGCCTCCCTCGGTCTCGCTCTCGCCCTCGTGTTCACGATCACCGGCATCGCCTTCAAAATTTCCGCCGTACCGTTCCACCAATGGACGCCGGCGTTTACGAAGGATCGCCCACACCTGTGGTTGCTTTCCTGTCCGTCGGCTCGAAAGCAGCGGGTTTCGCCCTGGCGATTCGCTTGCTTGTCACCGCGTTCTACAGTGTTAGCGACGAATGGCACTTTGTCTTCACGGCGCTGGCGATCCTCAGTATGTTGCTCGGCAACGTTGTTGCCCTATCGCAAACCAGTATGAAGCGGATGCTGGCGTATTCCTCGATCGCGCAGGCTGGTTTTGTGATCATCGGTCTTCTGGCTGGAACCACCGACGGTTATTCCAGCATGGTGTTTTACCTGCTGATTTACCTATTCATGAACCTCGGTGGGTTCACCTGCGTTATTCTCTTCTCGCTGCGGACGGGAACCGATCGCATCAGCGAGTACGCTGGTCTCTACCAAAAAGATCCGCTGATCACGCTGGGTCTCAGCCTCTGTCTGCTCTCGCTTGGCGGCATTCCGCCCCTGGCAGGCTTCTTCGGTAAGATCTATCTCTTCTGGGCGGGCTGGCAAGCGAACCTTTACGGCCTCGTAATTCTCGGTCTGGTCACGAGTGTGGTCTCGATCTACTACTACATTCGTGTTGTGCGGATGATGGTGGTCAAAGAGCCGCACGAAATGTCTGAGGCTGTGAAGAATTACCCAGATGTGAGCTGGGATTTACGCGGGATGCGTCCGCTCCAGGTGGGTCTTGTGTTGTCGGTGGTGGCAACGTCGCTGGCTGGGGTGTTGTCAAATCCACTGTTTACGATCGCCAATGATGCTGTCGTTAACTCGCCGATTTTACAATCGAGTCTTGAAAGTACGACCACGGTTGCAACGATCAAGCCCGTGATCAATGTGGATGCGCGTTAATCACAACTCATGAATTACGAATTCACTGTCACCTTCCTGAATTGACGGTTCTGTGATAACTCCAAGCCTCCGCCTTGAACTCTAAAAGCTCTCAAGGTGGAGGCTTTTTAATTGATGGCATGGTGGGTGAAATGCATAGGGTTGGGTTACAAACCCGCATCTGATTCTGGACGAGAAGCCCAGTATGCCCAGGCAATCAGCACAAACTGTAGGGGAAGTCGGCCATAGAGCGCCGATCGCGAGAATTCCGGAAACAGTTCTGGATGCAGCGCCATGTGAATGTTAGCGGGATAGACCGCGATGAGTAGCGCGACCAACCCCCACCCGGCCATCGATCGAACCGACGGAACCAACACACCGACACCGCCCAAAATCTCAAAGACTCCACTGATATAAACCAGTTCGAGATGAGCTGGGAGGTAGTTGGGCATTAGGCGTAGATAGAAGTCCGTGGCGGCAAAGTGATTGATGCCTGCCAGGATAAAAAATAGGGATAGGGTGATCAGACCCAATCGTTTGGGGAGCTTGCGCGGGAGCTGAAGCATCAGGAAGATGGGTTAATGGCGGGGTCTTCAAGCGATTGAAGACCGACGTTGACTGATGGCAGGCGCATCACTGGATGAGGTGCTTGGAGTAAACAACCACCTGGCGCAATAGTTTGAGGATTTGAGAGCGATCGAAGTTGAGGAAACTTGAGGCGAGGGATGGAGCCGATCGAATACTGGAAAGCTGGTAAATTGTATCGACCTGCGCCAGGATCTTCGGGTCAAGGTTGGCCTGTTTTAAGTAAATCTGCACCATGATCTTTTGCAGGCGATAGCGGTCATTAGCTGTGCGTAGCGAACTTTGACTTGATCGCAACTGCTTAAGCTCTGCCTGTAGCTCTTCGATCGCGGGTAATGCTGGATAGGAAATGTCCGGATCGGTACTGAGCGAATCGTTACTCTCTGGCTCTGCCATTTTCACCTCTTGCTTGCCGACCAGGTAGCCAACACTTAACGCAGACTGTGCCACCTCCGCAGTATTTTTTAAAAGTTCTTGACCGAAGGCATTCATCCGATCAATCCCAGACTCGATCGCCTCAAGTTCGTCGCTTGTTTCGCGCAGTGAGTCGGTTAAACGCCCCATAATTACCCTTTACTTTTAGTACTGATCTCAATCTTGACACTCACCAGCGCAATCTCGGCTAATCATCCAATAAACGACGATTAATACTGGCCGGATCTTCCCGTAAAAATCTTCGATCGGTTCCGGCTCCGCTCGCTTCATCGTGAGTTCTTTTAAATCAGTGGTTAACAGTCGCTTTGCGGCTTGTAACAACCGAAAAAAGCCCGAAAAACTACGCTCTTCAGTCACGACGGATTCGTATACTGCTTCAAAATCGCGGATTAGCAACTGGGTTGCATTCAGCTTTTGACGTAAGCTCTGGACGTGCTGGGATAGGGTATCCCGTTCGGTTTGCATTTTCCCTTGGACGTTGATGCTGTGCTGTAGCGATCGCTGAAATTTATCGCGCTCCTGCTCGATCGCCTCTACGTCCGAACTGACTAATGCGATCGTCCGCTTCAGATCCGAAACTTTTTGCTTCCCTTCGATCCGTCTCCTAACGAGTTGGCCGCGACTAATCGATAATTTCTTATATTCCTGACGTATATCCGCATACAGCGCCACAATTTCATCGTGCGAGAGCTGATCAACGCGTAGGGGAAATTCCTGCACGTTTTTGTACTCCTTAAATCCCGAATCTGACGTTTTTTTATTCATCACAAGTTCATGACTGAATGGTCTGGCTTAATTCACGGGCTGATTCGCGTGACGGGATGGCCTAACGGAACGAACGAAATGGTTTGGCGTAACTCGCGGTCTGGACGGGATGGACGGACTGAACGACCTGATTTAATTGTAACGATCGCCAGCTAATTCGTGAGTTTCGCTTCATCGGCTTGAATCCGCAATAGCTCTGTGTCGATCGCAGCTTGTAACGTCGGGTCGGCCTCACGGGCTCGGGTCAATTCGTTAAACTCCTCCGACGTTAACCGCGTCCGTTCAACGATAGATTGCGCCGTATTGCAAAACTCTACTGCAATATCGCGAGCCGTTCCGCGCAAGACTTGCAAACTTTTCGGCTGATCACAGATCAGAGCTGGGAGCTTATCACTGGCAATTTCTGCGGTCAGGGCATCGTAAGCGGCAGTGCGTTCGCGTTCAATTTCCCACAGAGCGCGGGCGTAGGCGATCGTCTGTTCCGGAGACGGTGCGCCCGTGGTGGCGGTTTCGGCTGGATCGGATGAGTTGGAACCGCAGGCGGTGAGCGAGATCGCGGTGAGGGCGATCGCGCCTGTGGCGATCAGGTGACGGGTCAGCGACCGAAGCGGGAAGCGGGCGCTGTGGAAAAAAGCTGACATAGTTCGATCGTTTTAGTTTGTAAGGTGGTTAGGTCGTCGCCGCCGCGTTTCAGGCTGTATTCGAGATCGAGCAGCACTGACATGGCGGCTTGGAGAGAAGCGAGGGAGAGGGAAGCGACTTCTTTTTCAGAAAGTAAACGCGCTTGGGGTTGCCCAATTCAGCAGCATCGGCGATCGCCTTGTCGCTGCGTTCACCGGACTCGATCGCTAATTTTATCCATAGCCAGGTGCGAAATTGCCCGTTAAGTGTCGCCACAATCCGTAATGCGGCCTCATTGCGAGCGATTAGTTCCGAGACCAAGGTTAGCGCCGTGCTGGTTTGACCATCACGGATCGCCTTGGCCAGTTGCAAACTATTTTGACTGGTCGCTGCGACCAACGTTTCCACCGCAGCAGCTTCGATCGCAGTATCACTGTCTCCCGCAAAGAGATGCAACTTTTCCAGTTCGCCAAACAGTTGGCGGGTGTTGTTCCCGACCGACTCTGCGAGCAGCTCGATCGCCGCAGGTGTGAGCTTGACCTTCAGTTCCCGTGCGATCGTTTTAACCCGCTGGGCTAACTCATCGGTATTCCAGGGCGGAATTGGCGAAAATTCGCGTATTTCAGCGTATTTTTTCAGTAATTTGGTCGATTTTAGCCGTCCATCCGGCTTTTTGGACGAGACAAAGAGTAAAACCGAACTCTCCGGAATTTGCGTGATCGTTCGCTCGAGTTCCGTGAGTAAATCTGCCGAACACTGCTGAGTAATGCGCGACTCCGGCAGATGCACAAAGCGCTGACCGCTACCAAACGGCGGCGTCATCGCCTGATTTAGCGCCGCGATCGCCGCTTCCGATCCATCGCCATCAATTTTGTCGTAATTAAACGAACCCCACGCCGGATCGAGGGTGGCTTCACGTAGCGATGTTACGGCTCGCTCTAGAGCAAAATCATCTTCACCCCAGTACAGATAAATTGGCATGGTGAGCGTCGGATGAAAATTTAACGATAGGATCTCAAATGCAGTGAATCGAGCTGTATTTTTAGGCGTTGATCCCCGTGATGTGCCACGATCAAACTCAAATCCCAAACGGGCGTAGCGTCATTCGATTGCGTTGGTTTGGGCGCAACTAGGCAAGAACACTATGGATGATTCGTATCAAGCGTATCTCGAACGGCTCTCGAAAATGGTACAGCCCGACAGCTACCATTCCACCTTGCAGTATTTGTGCAAATCACCGAAGTTTGCGCGTACGGCTGATGGCGTGGTTCGTGCGGTCGCCTTTCCCGGCTACACGTTGATTTCACCCACGAGTGAGGACGATACGGTCAATGCGAGCGCGTACGACGCGATTCAGGCGGCCAGTGATGCACTGGCGAGCCAGCTACCCGAGGGGTTGTTGATTGGCTTGCCGCCGACGAGCTATCACATGACGATCGCCGATCTGATTTGGGATAGCGCCTATCGTGACCTCAGCTTTGATCCGGCGTATGATGCCAAGCTGCGCGATCGCCTCACGACACTCTTTACCGATGTCAAGCCGCAGGTCATCGGACCGACCGGAGTATCCTGGCAGGTGCTTGGGTTTGTGGTGATGCCTCGGGCGATCGGGGTCTGCCTGATTCCCACGGATGAAGCGTCCTACCGGCGTACAGTTCGTGTCCGACGATCGATCTATCAAGACTCAGCGATGATGGGTTTGGGCATTGACCAGCAATATCACTTCACGGCTCACGTCACCCTTGGTTACTTTGGCGATATTTCAGCGAATCTCGATCGAGCTGCCCTCGCCAAGACCCTCAGCAAAGCCAATCAATATTTTGCCCAAAACGATGTCATTCTCAGCCTCGATCGCGCCGAGTTGCGACGGTTTGAGGATATGACGGCCTATACTCGTGAACCCGAATGGCCGGTATTGAATTGGGTTGCAAGTTAGGCGCTGTGAGAATTTGAATCATTAGCGTGAGTTCGATGATGTGAAGTGAGTGAATCTAGCGTCAGGATGTGATGCACCGAAAGATGGCGATCGTCGGAGGTGGGAGAACATCCGTTTCGGGCAGCATCTTCTTTGCGAGAGCAGTCATAAACCACGCCACACATTGCATGATGGCTCATTGAACTCACGTTTATTCGCCGCACTGGAGTGCAAACAGACTAATATCTTGCTCCATCTCAACCCACTCTGAGTAACACGTCTGCTCCCATTCCTGAAGCATGAGTGTGTATTGCTCGAGTTTTGTGACAGACGATGATACACCTGATCCAGGCATTTTGGAGGGCGATGAGTGGATTGACATTGACGCTGCATTTTTCGATTCCACTTCAGTGCGTTTGCTAGCTTGGGTTGCCCAAAGGTGGGAGGGGACAAAGTCAAAAATGTTCATCATAGGTCAGGTGGCAGAAAGCATTGAAAGAATGTGTGCGCGGAGGCTGCGGTGGTTCACCGTGTGTCTGTCGCGCTCAATGCAATCCTCATCTATTCCTGTACCCAACCCGGAGATCTTGTAACCACTTTTAAGATCGGTTCGATATATTGACCAATCTCTATTGATTTTTATGGCGCGATCGTTCGATAGCTCGCAGGTTAAACCCAACTAACTTGTTCCAATTTGGAAATTGTCCCCAATCAGTCCTGTACCTCACAGCCTCGCCGATGGTGAGTTTGAATCCCTTGATCAAGCATCTCCAGTTACCGTCGCTATCGGCTTGTTTATGGACGAGGATGCACGAGATCGACTCAATTCTTCATCGAATTCGCCCACTGTAAACCCTCCGCGTTATCAAGCCATTGGATACTCGATCGCTCAACCTCATTGCCCTTGCCATCGGGCTGTTCGTTTTTGCCAGTCTGGTGCTGCCCATCCTCGATCTTTCGCCCTATCTCACCGCGAGTCTGGCCTTCGCCCTCCTCAGCGCGATCGGTCTCGATACAGTTCTCGCGGATGGTCAGGTCACCCGCGCGTACGCGATCGGCTAACGGGGCGAAATCCTGAACGTCGCGAACGGGTGCTACGCCACGAAGCGGGTCACTTTTTACTCGCTCACCTGTTTGAGATTGCGATTGAGGGCTATGCTCTCGATGCTTGGGAATCGCTACGCCAGGGACATCCGGGCGATGGCGGTGTGCGCTTCGATCTGGAAGCATCGTTTAACCGGCAAGTGCAGGCGATCGAGTCCGGTGCAACCCGATCGGCCACTAGCGCGGCGGCGACGATTTCACGACGCTGGGTGGATCAAGCGGCGATGGTCTTAATGGCTGGGATTGCAGCGGAAGAGCTGTTTTATGAGCGGTCGATCGGGGGAGATAACGATCGATCACAATTGCAAGCGATGTTACGCGGGCTGAAGTTTTCGCCCCAGGAAGGTCAGCAGCGCGAACGTTGGGCGATCGTCCAGGCGAAAGCCATGCTAGAGCGATATCGCGATGCCTACGATGCACTGGTCGTTGCGATGGGCGATCGGGCGAGTGTGGTGGATTGTCAGCAGGCGATCGCGGCGCATCCCGCACCAGCGGACTCGATCGAAGGCATCGCAGACTAAACCCATCTCCAACCGTGTCGCAATCAACCCTCAACTCACAAACCGGATTGCGCCAGATCACGCTAGATCGCGCCAGCTTACCGCCTTGGCTCGATCGCTTTGATATCTGCGCGTCACTCCATGACCCGCCTCGAATTTTTCACACCGTTTGTACCCGGATGATCGCAGGCTTGATCGTCGTCTGCGATCCCTATCAAAAGTGCTTCTAAGCGGTAAAATGTCTCAGCGTCGCTCATATCGAACGCATCCACATCACCGATCCCCATCCCAAACAATGGCAGAAACCGTATTCTTCAACGCCCTCAGAGAAGCCACTGACGAAGAGATGGCGAAAGATCAGACCGTGTTTGTCCTCGGTGAAGACGTGGGTCACTACGGTGGTTCCTACAAGGTGACCAAAGATTTGTGTGACAAATACGGCGATCTCCGACTCCTCGACACGCCGATCGCCGAAAACAGCTTTATGGGTATGGCTGTTGGCGCTGCGATGACCGGCCTGCGTCCGATCGTTGAAGGCATGAACATGGGCTTTTTGCTCCTCGCCTTTAACCAAATCTCCAACAACTCGATGTTGCGCTACACCTCGGGTGGTAACTTCACCGTCCCGATCGTCATTCGTGGCCCCGGCGGTGTCGGTCGTCAGCTTGGTGCGGAACACTCCCAACGCCTCGAAGCCTACTTCCAAGCAGTCCCCGGCCTCAAAATTGTCGCCTGCTCGACCCCCTATAACGCCAAAGGTCTGCTCAAATCGGCCATTCGCGACAATAACCCCGTCCTCTTCTTTGAACACGTCCTGCTCTACAACCTCAAGGAAGACCTGCCGGAAGAGGAGTACTACCTCCCCCTCGATCAAGCCGAAATCGTCCGCGAAGGCAAAGACGTTACTATCCTGACCTACTCACGGATGCGCCACCACTGCGTCCAGGCCGCGAAAACCCTCGAAGCCGACGGCTACGATCCCGAAATCATCGACCTGATTTCCCTCAAACCCCTCGATCTCGAAGCCATCTCCAAATCCGTACGCAAAACCCACCGCGTCATCGTCGTTGAAGAATGCATGAAAACCGGTGGTATCGGCGCAGAGGTGACCGCCACGATTAATGATCATCTGTTTGATGAACTCGATGCGCCCGTATTGCGTCTTTCCTCGCAGGATATCCCGACGCCCTATAATGGTGCGCTCGAACGCCTGACCATTATTCAGCCAAATCAGATTGTGGATGCAGTCAAAGATATGGCGGCGCTAAAGGTCTAGTTTCGTATTTCGTTTACTTTTAACGCTCCTAACGCCCTTTCATGATCGACCCATGCGCAACAAACAAGCCCTCCTAGCCGTCATCGCCCTGCTGGCGATCGGCTCAATTTTCGTCCTGTCGCAAATTGGGCTGCGCTTGGGGCTCGATCTGCAAGGCGGAACCCAGCTCACGATTCAAGTTCAGCCTAACGAAGAAATTCAGGTGATTGGCTCGCGCGAACTTGACGCAGTGCTGACTGTGGTGCGAAACCGTGTGGATAAGCTCGGTGTGAGTGAGCCGATCGTCCAAACGGTAGGCACCGATCGCGTCCTCGTCCAGCTACCGGGCATTGACGATCCGGCTCAGGCTGAACGAGTCTTGGGCGGAACTGCCCAGCTCGAATTCCGCGAAGAGGGGAGTGATGGCGAAGTGCAGGCGCAGCTCGTCGTCCGGGAAAATGAACTCGCCGAACTACTCCAGCAGCTCGCAGCCCTCGAAGACTCCGGCCAACCGGAAGAAATCGCCACCCTGGAAGCGAAAATCGAGGCCAAAAACGAAGAACTCGATGAGCTGAACGAACAGATTTTCAAAAAAGTCGGTTTGACTGGCAAAAGTCTCACGGATGCGAATGTGTTGACGACGCCGAACCCAGATATCTGGAGTGTCGGCATTGACTTCGATCGTGAAGGCGGCCAACTGTTCGCTGAACTCACGAAGCGCATCGCCGGAACCGGGCGACGCATCGGCATCTTCCTGGATGGGGAACTGATTAGTGCCGCCGGGGTCAGCGCTGAGTATGCCAGCACCGGGATCACCGGCAATAGCGCTCGAATTGACGGTAACTTTCCCCTCGAACGCGCAAGCGACCTGGTCGCCCAGCTTCGAGGTGGATCGTTACCGGTTCCTGTGGAAATTGTGGAAAACCGCACGGTGGGGGCAACCCTCGGGCGCGACAGCATCCGCCGCAGCATTTATGCCGGGATTGCAGGACTGATTCTCGTCTTGATCTTTATGGTGGTCTACTATCGTTTGCCCGGTGCGATCGCCAATATTTCCCTCGCCCTGTACGCTCTCTTCACCCTTGCCGCCTATTCCCTCCTCGGCGTCACCCTGACCCTACCGGGAATCGCCGGGTTTATCCTCAGTATCGGTATGGCTGTCGATGCCAACGTGTTGATCTTTGAGCGCACCCGCGAAGAACTCAAATCCGGTAAGAGTTTGTATCGATCGGTCGAATCCGGCTTTTACCGTGCCTTCTCCAGCATTCTCGACAGTAACGTCACCACCCTGATTGCTTGCGCCGCCCTGTTCTGGTTTGGTGCGGGGCTGGTGAAAGGGTTTGCCCTGACGCTTGGTGTTGGGGTTGGTATCAGTATGTTTACAGCCATTACCTGTAGTCGAACGTTAATGTTCTACGCCATCAGTAAGCCTGAATTTAAAAAAATCGACCTGTTCTGTCCGAATTTACAGACCAAAGAATCTTAAATTCTACGTGCATTGGCCTGCTGTTTCCGTAAGTTAGGACTCAGGGTCAGCCGCGTCTACGACCCGATTCAAACCTGACATCTTCACACTTACCGTTTAGAGAATCCGAGAGCGATCGATGCAACTGAACATAACGGAACAACGCAAACTTTGGTGGTCTATCTCGATCGGCCTTGCCCTTGTCGGGACGATCGCAATGGGCATCTCCTTTTCACGCTTCAGCTCCCCGGTCGCTCTCGGCCTAGACTTCTCAGGCGGAACACGGCTCCAACTCGAACTCGACTGTACGATCAATGGCAACTGCGACACACGCATCGAACTCAACGAAGCTCGCGCCGCGTTAAACGAACTGGATCTCGCCGCTGATATCCAGGTCATTGGCGAAAATAAAACCGGCGTTGCCATTCGTACCGCAAACCTCAACGTAGAGCAACGCACCGCTCTTGAACAGGCGCTCGCCGATCAACTCGGGACTTTCGATACTCGCAAAACCCAGATCGATACCGTTGGTCCCACCGTTGGCCAACAGCTTTTGAGCGCAGGTTTACTATCACTGATCGTCGCCAGCGCCGGGATCGTCGCCTATCTCAGCTTACGCTTTCAGTTGGATTACGCCATTTTCGCAATCATCGCCCTGCTACACGATGTTTGGATCACCGCTGGCGTCTTTTCCATCCTGGGGCTGACCGCAGGCTTTGAAGCGGATAGTCTGTTTATGGTGGCCTTACTCACAATCGTAGGGTTCTCGGTGAACGACACCGTCGTGATTTACGATCGCGTCCGTGAAACCGGCAAAGCCAACCCAGAACTAACCCCCAATCAAATCGTGGATCAGGCCGTTAACCAGACCCTAGGCCGATCCATCAACACCACCTTAACAACGGTCTTACCGTTGCTTGCCATCTTCATCTTTGGCGGCGCCACCCTCAAAGATTTCGCCTTAATCCTGATTGTGGGCTTCTTGCTGGGTGCATACTCCAGTATCTTTATCGCCAGCTCACTGCTCGCCGTCTGGCGTAACAAAACTGGCGATCCGTTTGGCGCCGATATCGTCGAACCTCCTAGCAGTGACGCCGTCGTCTAAAGACCTAGATCTTGCACCCATCGACCCACCCGATCGACACGTAACACGATTATCGAGGGCGATCCCATGCGCCCAAAACACCCAATCACAAAACACAACCTCCATCCCGACGCCGCCTTTGATAGCGACCTGATCGCCTTCGTTCATCGCTGCACAGCGATCGGACGCTGGATCATCGTACTTCTGCTCTGGCTTAGTCTTGGCATTCCTGCGCTCTGGTTTCTACGCAGCGAAATTAGTCTATGGCGCGAAAACTTTACGTGGGTAGCTCTGTGGTACAGCTTTCGCGCTCATCCCTGGTCTAGCTTCGCTTTGGGACTCTGCTTGGGAATGTTCCTTGCAACCTTAGTTTGGCAAAGTCGTAACATTCTGTGGGGACTCTCCCCCTCTGAACTCGATCGATTAGAGCGCTATGCGCAACACCTACAGCATCAGCGAACTCGCAGTACATTGTGGCTCTGGTTCCGTATCACCCACCCCTCGCCAACAAAGCCCCATCATAAGATATAAGCTTTGCTATGATGGCTGATATCTCTAATACATCAATCAGTCCCTGATAAATTTTTGATAAATTTTTGATAAAAATCGGCGAAGGGTGACGGCTTTACGAACTCCTCAAACCGTTGTAAACAGCCTGGATTTAAAATCAGTAAAAATTGTGCCTCATATAGCAAAAAACGATTTGGTTAGGACATGTAAAGAAACTGAGAGCACTGAGCGGAGTCGTTGGCGTAGCCTTCGCGAAGCGAATAGTGCGGTTTTAAGCTTAGATAAGAATGTCCTAATCTAATTGCTACCTACTCTACCAAAATATGAGAGTCACCCATTAATCGATTTTTTAATCAACCCGGTCGATTTCATTCATCTCTTCATTCAGTTAGCGATACATGTCTCAGAAGCAAAAAGTCGTATTTATCTTTGGCATTGGTCGATCTGGATCGACTTTACTCGATTTTATAGTTGGAAGTCATACTCAATGTTTCTCTTTGGGGGAAATTAGTAAAATTGCCGAGATTTATCATAAAATGGGGATTTTAGGGAATGATTTTTGGGATCAAAAATTTACCCCACGCGAGAAGGAGCGCTTCATTGCAGGCATTAGTAATCATCGAATTCACAAATTTATTCCTCTGAAACTCGAACGCTGGGTACGAGAAGTCATCAATCGAGATCACATCTTACATTCTTACTCCCAACTACTATCAAAGATTGACCAAAGTATCTTAGTCGATTCGAGTAAATACCACAGTTGGGTTTCTCAGAAGATTGTTTCGTCTGAATTTAAGAAAGGGCTGTTAGATTACCGGCTCATTCATGTCTGCCGTGATGGTCGTTCCGTCATGAACTCATACCTCAGACGTTACCCTGAAATTCAGCCGCGAGAGTTTTGCCATAAATGGGTAAGACTTAAGCAAGAGCGAGAGCAGCTTTATGAGAGTGTTCCTGATTCCCATAAAATGACAGTCCGCTACGAGGAGCTAGCGAGTAATCCCACGCTCATTACTCAATCTGTCTGTGATTTTATTGGTATTACCTTTGAGTCAGACATGCTGGAATATTGGAAGCATGAGCATCATCAAATTGCAGGAAGTGTTGGGACAAAATCAAGTATTGAAAAATACCAGAAAGGTCAAGTGAGTGATGATGTCAATAGTGTGCATGGTGATTATTATGCTCAATCAAAGTTAGAAATTAAGCTAGACCTTCGTTGGCGAGATGAACTATCTGAGGAAAATCGCGCCTTGTTTGAATCGATCGCAGGCGAAGAAAATCGCGCCTACGAATGGAATGATTAGACCGCAAGTCAGCTTGATTTGAACTTGAATCAAGATCAAGTCTTATTTTAATGGGTTAATCTACGGAATAAATCTAGAGGTAAAGAGTAAGCGATGACTCAGCGTGGTGTTTATATTGTTGCAAATGATCGCGTGTTTGATCAAGCGATTGCATTACTCACTAGCCTACGAGATTTCGATCCGGGCTTACCCGTTTTTATGATTCCGTTTGATGAGAATTGCCAGGGTATCTCGGACATTCTAACCACAACGTTTGATGTTCAAATCTTCCCTGATCTTTCATTCTTAAATCAGCTTACCCAAGATATTGCTGATATTTTCCCACGGGACTTTCTCAAGCTGCCAAACAAGATGCGAAAATTGGCGCTCTGGTTTGGGCCTCTCGATGAATTCATCTATATCGATACGGATATCCTATTATTTCAAAGTATCGAAGATACACTGAGTTATCTTGATCATGCTGACTTTTTATGCTGTGACTTTCATTTCAAGGGTCGCGGTTTATCCGATGTATTTTCCTCAACGATTCGTGAGCAGAATATTTTTTCGGATGCGGATCTTCAGGATGTATTTAATAGTGGCTTTTGGGGGTCGCGCAAGGGCATATTCTCTTATGAGCAAATGCTAAATATCCTACGAGATTGCGCGGCTCATCGAGAATACTTTGACTTTTCGAGCGGAACAACGGATCAGCCCATCATGAATTATTTGATCTTGACGGCGATCGAGCATCGCGCCAATATCGTTAAGTTAAATCCACAGGAGCCGGGCAGTTGGGGGGGGAGTTCCCATTTCCAAGAACGCGATGATCACCGTCTATACGATCAAGATCGACCGCTGCGTTACCTACATTGGGCGGGAACTCCGATGAAGCCCGGTGGGTCATACTGGGATGTGTGGTATCACTATCGGTTCAAAAATACGTCTGAGCCGCTCCGAAACTTGGCACCACCGCCACCGGATAGCCCGCTTCAGCAGTTTACGAATCACCTGCGAGGGGTTGCTCGAAAGCTAAAAGGTTCACTCCCAAAGTAGTGCTTGTTAGCGATTAGACTGAGGTTTGAGTTGAGGTGTAACGGTTCAGTCAAAATTCTGAGAGGATATTTGGAGCGGATAAATCGTTAGGTTGCCCAGCTCGCAACGTAATTGGATTCGCTGGCATCCGCTAGAAGCCGACACTATGCCTTTGAGATTAGTTCTGCGGGAGTGTCAGCGATTTTCTGGGTATTGTTTGAGGGTCACCTTGACTGAGGATATTCCTGAAGTGCTAGGCGATCGCCTGTACACTAAACCCATACGCCGGTTACGTATTCGCTTTTATGGGTTTACTTCTATAGGAGATGCGGGCGATCGCACAACTTTGCTTGATCGCTTGTCTGTTGACTTGGTACACACGTACTGATTAAGAAGTGTGTACTGCTAGGCGTTAGTATTGACACCAGTAAAAGTGAGCTGTATCTCACCTTGATGACGGCCTATATTGCGTGTCTGTGATCAATTGGCTGGCTTCTATAGTCGCTCGCACTTCGGTTGGGACATGCCGCGCTTCGACTCCGCTCAGCGCTCAAGATACCACTTTTGACTTGTCCTAACTTGACCGATTGTGACTATAGAACGTAACAGTCTATTGAGTCTAAGCAGGAACGATGCGGGTCTGACCCAAGCAAAGTATTTCGCAAGACGTTTTTTTATCACTTAAGCTTCGGGTATGTGAATGTCAGATCGCTCTGGGCATCTCCTATCAATTATGTTTGGTCCGATTTCTTTTCGTCGAATTTTACTGTCGCGCATTCTTTTACTGAGTGTGCCGGTCTTGCTGATTGGACAATTTTTGACCTATCGTCAGGTGCGTCTGAGCTTGTTGGCGGCGACGCACGATAGTCTGGTTCAGAGTGCGCAGCGAAAGGGTGATGATCTGTCGCGTTTTTTGACGACGTTGCGTCTGAGTGCGAGTGTGGCTCGTGAGGCTTCGGCGGTAACGACAGGGGACTTTGCGGGTAGTGAAGCTTTTTTTAAACGTCTGATCCAGCAGTTGCCAGATGGTGTGGAGTGTATTTGGCTAGAGTCGATCGCGGATGGGCGGGTGGTGGCGAATACGTGCGAGATGGTCGATGCAGATGTACCAGCGTACGAAAAAAAGGCGAAGCCGCTTACACCCGATCGCCCTCAAGAGGCGATCGAGATGCAGACATTTTTAGCGCCTGTGGGCGAGGCGATCGGCTTCAGTACGGTGGAAAGACCCCAAGCGAATCTCACAACACAAACACCCGAACCGCAGCCCGAATCGCAGTCTGAGCCACAGCCTGAACCACCGTCTGAATCGCAGCCCGAATCGCAATCTGAAGCACCGACTGAATCGCAGCCCAAGCCGCAGCCTGAACTGCAACGCGAATCAAAGGCAGAACAGGGTACTTACTTTTTGTTGAATGCTCCGGTCATGCCCCAGACTGGTGCTGAACCTCAATATGTTTTGCGGTTAACAGCGCAGCTTCCGCCAGAGCATCGCAATGATGATACGGCGAGCTTGGGTTTGCTCAGTAATGCAACGCTGATTGCGGATGCGACGAATACGATTTTGTCCTATCCGATCGCGGGTTATGTTGGCCAGCATCTCAATGACTTACCGGGGTACGATCGCCTCGTGCAACTTACGGAGGAAAGTTCCGCAGAGTTTGCGCAGCGAGCGGTGTTGAATGCGAGTGTGTTCAAGTTGGATAATCACACGCGTCAGGCGATCGTTGGCCATGTGCGGATTCCAGATCCGACGCTTAATCCCCAAGATGATGACCGAGCTAACGCAAGCAACTCTGAATGGGTCGTGATGGCCGTTGCCGATCTTGAACTTGCCTTGAATAACCTCGCCGGTGTACGTGGGGTGATGTTTAATTTGGTGCTGTTGCTGCTGGCGGCAAATTTGATCGCCACGCTATTTCTGACCCGTGATCTAGCTCGCCCGCTGGAGCGGCTTGGACGCTATGCTCGCAATATTGAATGCAATGTGACACCGGAAGCGTTGCCCGCTCGATTTGCGATCAAGGAGTTTAACCAGCTTGCGGCGGTAATGAATGCCTCGATCGAGCGGCTCAAGTCGTGGGCAAATGAACTGTCGGCAGCATGGCAAAATGCCCGTCAAGCCAACCAGCTTAAAAATGAATTTTTAACCACAATTTCCCATGAGTTGCGGACTCCCCTCAACGGAATTATCGGCAGTTTACGCCTCGTGCGCGATGGCTTTTGTGAAGATCGGGAGGAAGAACTCGATTTTCTTCAACGTGCCGATGATTCTGCGTTGCACTTGCTGGCCATCATTGATGACATTCTCGATATTTCAAAGATCGAATCTGGAACCGTCACGATGGTTCCAGAGCTAATTGATGTACGCGAGGTGGTACTTGAAGCGGTTGAATTGCAGCAGCATGAAATTGATACGAAAGCGCTCGAACTCAATCTCAGTTTGGGTGAATCGAATGTCACGATCTACGCTGACCCTTCTAAGTTGCGTCGTGTTTTAGTCAATATTGTCGGGAATGCGATTAAGTTTACGGAGGTGGGTCAAATTTCTGTCTCGCTTCAAGTCCGACCGCCTACGTTGTTCTCAGCGGCGGCTAGTCGAATCCAACCATCCGCGCTGTATGCCGTGATCGAGGTGCAGGATACGGGAATTGGTATTGATCCTCGTGTACACGATAAGTTGTTTGAGCCTTTTGTCATGGTTGATGGAACCACGACCCGTAAGTTTGGTGGTACGGGGTTAGGGCTAGCCATCTCGCGCAATTTGTTGGAAATGATGGACGGACAGATTGCCATCAATAGTCTTGGGTTGAATCGCGGAACGACCGTCACGATCGAAATTCCCTTATCCAAAACCTCCAAAACGAATGGTCATACCCCGGCTTTAGCATCGTCGGCTTTGAACAATGAAACGGCTGCGGAACAGGATAGTTAAGGCAGATCATGATCCAGATTGGAGTGGGGGTCTTGGGAGTTTGGGGAGTTTGGGGGAGTTTGGGGGAGTGGTGCAGTCGAGATCGAGGTGTCGTGGTCGGACAGGTGAGGTGCTGTGGTGGTTGGTGGCTGGGTTTGCGGTAGATGAGCCGATCGCCGAGGTTCGCTCGAAAGCTGAGATGCGATCGCCCTGGGTGTTTCGGGGGGAAGTCCATCGAGGAGACGATCCGTTAGGCGCTTAACAAAGCTGGCTGTGGGAACCGCGAGCAACAAGCCGAGAAAGCCTGCGAGGTTTGCCCCAACGAGCAGAGCGACGATCGGCCAAACGGGGTTAAGACCAGTGGCATCGCCGACGATACGTGGTGCGATCGCGGTATCGATGATTTGGCCGATAATAATCGAAACGATCGCCACTTTGAGCGCGAGGGCGGGGCTGTTGAATGCCAACACGATGGCGACGGCGATCGTGCTGACGGCTCCTGCGTATGGCACTAGGGTCGTCAGGCCGATCGTTAGGCCAAATAGCAAAGCGTAGGGAACGTTCAGCAAGGCGAACAGCACGATCATCACCACACTTTGGAGACTGGCGAGGATCGCTTGACCGATGAAATAGTCCTGAAACGTTTGGCGTAGGAGCGATCGGGTAAAGTGCCAGCGCGACGGCACACGCGAAAAAATGCCATCCCAAACCTGTTCGCCACCAAAGATCAGAAAGATGGCCAAAACATTAATGGTGAGAAAGTCGAACAGGCTATTGAGTGCGCGGGTAAGCAGGGTGAGCAGTTGTCCGCTGAGGGATTGCAAAACAACGCTCAGACGAGAAATCGTCTGGGTGATGGCGTTGTTAAGGTCGATCTCGATCGGTAGTTCGGTGGTATTGATCCAGTCTTCTAGGCTGGCGAGTCTAGCACTGCCGATATCGAACCAGCGGGGCAGATTGATCATTAAATCCCGTAGTTCTGCCACAAGCAAAGGCACAAGACCGATGGCCAGTACCGCAATCACTGCCGCTGCGCCGAGAAACACGGTGGCGATCGCCCAGGGACGACGCAAGCCGTGACGCTGGAGAAAGAGGATCGGATAGTCGAGAATAAAGGCTAGCAGAATCGCGGCAACGGCATTACCGACGAGTGGGTCTAGGCGATCGATCACGATCGCCAATAGCCAGCCATTCAGGAACAGGATGGGCAGCAATAAGCCGCGATGTAACAGTCGGAATAACCGATCACGTTCGTGGGACATGACAACCGTGCTAGCGCTAGCAGATGTGGTAATAGTGGGCGATCGTAGCGCCACGATAGCGAACGTATCGCAGTTACGAAGAGATTGCGAACACTCTAGCAGTCTTAATCGCGAGAGAGTTTTTCCTAGGCGTGAGC
Source organism: Coleofasciculaceae cyanobacterium RL_1_1 (assembly GCA_012033105.1). Lineage (GTDB taxonomy): Bacteria > Cyanobacteriota > Cyanobacteriia > Cyanobacteriales > Geitlerinemataceae > RDYZ01. The sequence continues at coordinate 11,824 of JAAUPN010000003.1, read as the reverse complement.
CCAACCCAACTCCCCTTGCTGAAATTCCCTAGGTTCGGGCTTCACCACTTCGATCGCCCACAAATGACATAGCAAAAAATGAAAGAGTCGATTAGATTAGTGGCAAGTTCGACTTGGGAGAAACCGTTCTATGACGACCGATAGCCCCACTCCAGAAACCCCGATCGCTAGCAGTCCCGAGACCGACAGCAGCGATCCGAGCAACGATATCGAGATCATTGATGTGCGAGCGACGGACGCCGATGCCCCCTCAGCCATTGATGATGATGAAGTCCGACAAAAGTTTGCGGAGCTGATTGAGGCGATCGAACGTCGAGCGAAAGCGGAAGCAGGCAACGTCAGCGATTGGCGCGTGCAGGCCGTCGAAAAAGCCAAAGAGACGATCGAGCAAACCGAACAGTTCGCCCGTGAACGTCAAACGCAGCTTGAAGAATCGGTCAAAAGCTTACAAGATGAAGCCTTTGAACGCTGGACAGAGCTGACCAAAGAAGCCGAAGACTTTACGAATCGCCTGCAAAAAGCAGCGAATGAAGCCTGGAAAATCGTTACGAAGCACGAAGAGGAAGCCAAAGCCACTGAAACAGTCGCAGAAGATCCAACACCAAGCGATAACGACGACTCAAAAGCTGCATAGCACTGGGCTTCGGCTCCGAAATTTGCTCCTCTCGCAGTCTTTGCGGGAGGATTCTTGTTTTTTCCTTGGTTGACGCTCCCCTATGCTCGATATCGCCCGCCGCAACTCTCGCGAAGCTGAAATTCTCGAAGTCGTTTTTAGTAACGGCTGGGATTTCATGCGCCGTCTGCTCAGTGGTGATAAAGCCGATGAGCCAGAGCTACCCCCCCCGGCGGTTTTACGCAACATTCTGACCGATCTTGGCCCAGTTTACGTCAAGCTCGGTCAGTTGATGAGCACCCGTCCCGACCTACTGCCTCCCGACTATCTCGAAGCCCTCGAAACCCTGCAATCCGATGTCCCACCGATCCCCTGGTCAGAAATTGAACAGGTGATCAAAGCCAGTTTGCCCATGCCGATCGCTCAGGCTTTTACTTCGATCGATCATCAACCCGTTGCTGCCGGTTCGATCGCCCAAGTGCATCGCGTTATCCGACACGATGGCAAACCAATGGCGCTCAAAGTGCAACGACCGGGCATCGACACCCTCGTCGCCCGAGACGTTGCCCTCATTCAAAACATCGCCAAGCTCGTCGCCGCCACCGATTTTGGCAAAGAATACGACACCGTTGGCCTTGCCGACGAGTTCACCCAAGCTCTCTATGCCGAGTTAGACTTCACCCTTGAAGCCGAACATACCAACAAGCTACGCCAAAATCTCGCTCAAAGTGACTGGTTTGATGCGGATTTAATCAAAGTTCCTGAAGTAGATCTAACCCTCACCCGTCCGAAAGTCTTGGTGATGGAATGGCTGGACGGCAAGCCCTTACTGGAAGCAAAACTAGATGGGCGTCGCCATCAGGGTGATGTGACCGCCGAACGTCGAGAAATTACGCGCACCATTTTTCGGGTATTTTTCCAGCAGTTTCTCACCGATGGTTTTTTCCACGCCGATCCACACCCCGGTAATATTTTCTATTTAAATGATGGGCGTATCGCCCTACTGGATTGCGGGATGGTCGGATCGCTCGATCGCAAAACGCGATCGTCACTCACCGAAATGCTACTGGCGATCGTGGATGCCGACGCCTCGCGCTGCACCCAACTCAGCCTGCGACTCGCCGAACCCACCCAAACCCTCAACCTCGCCAGCATCGAACGCGACTACGATCGCCTACTGCGTCGTTACTACAACCTCAGCCTAGACGATCTCAACACCAGCGAAGCCTTTTATGAAATTCTCCAAGCTGCCCGACGCAACCACCTGCGTTGGCCGGGAAATATCGGCCTCTTTGCCAAAGCACTTGGCAATCTCGAAGGTGTCGCTCGCCAATTTGACCCAAGTGTGAACGTCATCGACGAACTCACGCCCCTGATGAGCGATCTATTTCGTCGTGAAATCATCGGCGACAACCTGACCCAAGCCCTGTTTCGGACTGCTCTAGAATTTAAGCAGCTCTCGCTTGAATCGCCGCGTCAAATTGGTTTTTTGCTCGAACGCTTGAGTCAAGAGACCTTGCAATTTAACCTCAAGATCCAAGGTCTTGATAAAATTCAGCGTACTCTTGATGCAGCAGCCAACCGTCGTACCTTTGGAACCGTTCTCAGCGCCTTGATCCTTGGTGCCGCGATCGTCTCAACCAGCTCCCAAACAACACCACAACTCGATTTAATTACCGATATTCTCTTCGGAGCAGCGAGTTTAATCGGCCTGATTTTGCTAATCACAATCATGCGATCGGGGCAACTCCATTAACTCGGGCGTTAATTTTACGAAGAGAAGATACCCAAAATGCAGCCTCTCAATACCGCTCGTACATTATCTGTGGATCACCTACGGTATTGTTATATGTTTCGATACTGGTATGCCTCAACGCTTGTATATCTATGTGCCTTGATACCAGCTCCTAGCGCATTTTCCTTTGTTTGTTAGGGTCGGTTTAACCCATTTAAAAAAATACAAGATCATGAAATGGTGTGTTTGTAGTGTTTTTGAAAATAAAGACAGTTTCGATTATCATGCAAGCGCCGATACTCTAGCCGATCGGCAATGCTTTGCAACAGCTTCAGACCTCGACCGTGAGTTGCATATAAATCCGAAACCTTCGGCTGTTTCGCAAGATGTGCCAACAGATTAAAAGGCTCACCATAATCAATTACCTTTAACTCCAACTCCGTTTTGGAGATGCGTAGATCGATCTCGATCGGTGTACTTTCAGGGAGCCTTCGATGGGCATGGCGAACCGCATTGGTAAACGCTTCTGCAAGAGCAATTTTGCTAGGTAACCACAGCGAATTCGGCATGTAGTCAGATTGACACGTTTCAAACCACTCCAACACGCTGACAAGATTTGTTAACTTGCTCGAAACTGAAATGGAATATTGCAATGTTTTGGGTTTGTCTGGCATCTCTTGAGATCAAGCCTTAACACGAAATTGAAAGCTGAGAAACGGACATCATGTTAGATTCCGTATGTTAACCGCTACAAGGCCATGACCCAGATTTTGCTTATCGACGACGATCCAACAACGCGCCTGGTGCTCAAGCGAGCCTTGCAGCGGCAAGGGTATGACATTATTGTCGCGAATGATGGAGAACAGGGTCTTGACATTGCGCACAAGACAAAGCCAGGGCTAATTATTTGTGATTGGATGATGCCTGGAACAGATGGACTGGAAGTCTGTCGGCAGATCAAGCAATCATCGAGTCTTTCAACTACGTTCTTTATCTTACTCACAGCACGTGGTGGTTTGGAAGATCGTATTGTGGGATTGGATACTGGTGCGGATGAATTCCTCTCAAAGCCGATCGATATTGGTGAATTGCTAGCTCGTGTGAGAGCTGGATTGAGAATCACTGAACTGAGCCGCGATCTTCAATTACAAACGCAACATCTTCAAAAAGAACTATCAGAAGCCTCAGATTACGTTCAAACACTTCTCCCTCCTCCCTTTGCCTACGATCGGTTGAGCATTGAAACTTGCTTTATTCCTTCAGCTCAACTGGGTGGAGATTGTTATGACTTTCAGTGGCTAGATCATGATCATCTTGCCATCTACTTAATTGATGCATCCGGACATGGGGTAGGTTCGGCGCTCCTTTCGATCTCTGTGTTTAATTTACTCCATGCTCAACTCTTACCGGATAGTGATTTTTCGCAGCCACACACAGTTCTTGAAGCCCTCAATAACGCATTTCAGACCAAGGTTCAGGATACGCTAGGTGCGACCAATACTTTTTTTAATGAAAAATATTTCACAATTTGGTACGGCGTTTACCGCATCTCTACCCGTACCTTGACCTACTCCAGTGCGGGTCACCCTCCGGCTCAACTTATTACTCCACAAAAGAATAGTGAGATACCGTCAAACCTTCAAACTCTCGGAGATCCAAGTTTACCGATTGGTTTATTTCCTGATGTGACCTACACCTCTCAATCAAGAACACTAGAACCCGGAAGTTCACTATATATATTTAGCGATGGGATTTGCGACTTTTTGACGATCAAGGGGAAAGCTTGGGGAATTGAATCTTTCGGAGCGCTTCTGGCGGAAGATCCGAACTGTCACAGATCACTACCTGACATTGTTCAATTTGTTAGTCAGTATAACCAGGATTTGACTTTTGACGATGATTTGTCGCTCCTCCGCATTCAAATTGAGCCTAATTTCTCTGAATCCTAAAAGATGATCAAATCTACTACTTAAATTTAAATAGGCCAAGCTAATTAATCGAGACGATGCGTAACACAAGTGTCTAGCTTGTCTGTAACCAGGATGTTTGAGTTACGTGTCTGAAGTCACTTTAATTTTCTTGGCCTACTTATCAGATTACTTCTTAAGATAAGACCTCACTTTCAAAGGTGGCTCGATCGGGGAAAACCTGGAAAACTCGATTCATGCTTGTCAGTTCAAATAAAATTTTGACCTGATCACAAATCGAGCATATATAGAGCTGTGCCTTTGCCGATCGAACTGTTTTTAAAGCGGCAACCAAGGCTCCTAATCCAGAGCTATCAATAAAGGTGACATCTTTGAAATCAAGCAAAATAATATCTGCTTTCTTTTCAGACATTCTGATATTTCACGTCGAATTTGTGTTGCCCGATCGCCGTCTAGAATACCTTCGGCTTCAACCACTTGAACGTTTTGAGTCATGCTGATGTACTGACGAGACAGTGTCGTGTATTTGACGTAGAATTACGCTTTCCTCTCCCATCATATAAGTCCTTGAAGTTCTTCATGAAGGTTAGCTAGAATTTTTAGACTCTACAGACTGTCCTGATTCGGCAAGGTGCAGCAATTCACCTCATCTAGGCAAACTTTGCCCCACTGTAAAGCCCAGCGAACAAGGGCGACACGGTTATCAGTCTGGGTTTTGTGCAAGATATTACTGATGTGGTTGTCTACGGTGCGCTTGCTGATTTCGAGCTGCGCGGCGATGTCTTGGTTGGTGAGACCGGCTGCGACCAGCTCAATCACCTGCAATTCTCGATCAGACAAGACGGGCTGGGCTGGGCTACGAGGGTTCGTCATATCCGTACTACTACTCTGCATATCTACCTACCGCAATTGTACGCGGGTTTGGGGGGCATACTTGAGGGAATGATACGCAGCGTAATGACGCTAGGCTAGGCGATCCCCGTCGTTGAGGATTTGCAGGCGGATGCTGTTGTCACCGGTGTCATCAAGGGAGACTTCGATCAGTTTGCCGGTGATGCGTTCGACGCAGGCGACGAGCGATCGCAGGTTCGGTGTGCTGGCTCCGGTATCGACGTAAAGCCGATCGGCGGAGTTGCCGAGGCGTTTCCAGGTGGTGTAGAGCTTGGTGACGGCCTGTTCGAGTTGGGCGGTTTGGCGGACGAGTTCGGTGGTGATATCGAGGCAACCGAGGCGCAGGGCTTCTTCGAGGGCGGCTTCGATATCGACGCCGCCTTCGCGCAGGGTTTGGGATTGGGCGGCGGAGTCGAGGTAGCGGGTCAGGTTTTTGGCGTCGGCGGTGAGTTGTTTGACGGTGTCGAGGTCGGGGGTTTCGGCGATCGCGCGGTGAATCTCGGCTTGGTGGTTTTCTGGTAATTTTTCCAGCTCGCGCACGAGGGGGGCAACTTGCTGTGGGGGCAGGGAGCGATCAGCGGTTTTGGCTTTGATTTCGTCGGGCAACAGATCGGAGGTCATCGAAAGCCATTCGTCCGAAAGCTGTTTGACCTCGCGGCGGGTGATGTGGTTGCCATCTTGGGCGCTGCTGGCGACGAGTTGTTGGACTTCGATCGGCGATTTGGCGGTTTCGACAAAGGCGCGTTTGCTGAAGTTGTTGATCGCGTCGGCTTCGAGGGTTTGATCGGCCAGCAATGTATCGGCACTGTCGGCGAGTTCAATCAGTGAATACGCCTGAGTTTTGGCGATTTCGCGATCGCCGAGCCATTTCAGAAAGCCGCGCCCGCGTCCTTCGCCGCCAATTTTTTCGCGATCGCGCACGGCTCGTAAAATTCGCCCGCGCCAAATATCGGTTTGCAGGTCGAAGCGATCGCAGACGAACCAGGCGCGATCGATCTGTTCATGAAATTCAAAATCCGGTAGATCCGCATCTTCCGGGTCAGGAACTTCGAGATTCAGATCGGCTAGATCCTGCGGGTTGCCTAACTTTGCGACGACGGCTTGCGGGATGGCTGGCGGTGTCGATGGTGCTGTGGCTGCGGGTTCGGCGTCGGTCGTGATGTCAGGCTGCACGGCGATCGTTGCGCCAGAGTCCGGCCAGTTATCTGGCTCGAAGGGTAAATCGTCAAATTCGTTTGGCGCGGTCATCATGGGGGCGGCTCTTGGACGGATCAACTACGGCAGGTGTCGATCGTACATGGATCTCGATCGTTTCGGGAACTGACCAAGCTGAAGATATGAGCCGCAACAAACGGTAGGGCGTGTTAGGCGCAACCGTAACGCGCCGAGGATATTACGATAAGCTTGACAGGGTTGCGGTGCGTTTTGGTCAGGCTTGTATTGTCTGCGGATTGGTTGGTGGCGGGTGACCAAAACACACCCTACTTGTTTTTTCTGATAATAAGAATCAGAGTTGATTGGATGTATAAAATTTTTAATATCCTGACCGAATTTGAGTTTTATTTTAAGATTGCGATCGCTTGCCTATTCTTCCAGCAAGTGTTTTATGCAGTTTTGGGAAACACACAAATTGACTATACAAATCAGGTGTTCCTGTATTGGATCACTAGCTCCTTATCCTTTTATGGAATTGGCCTGTTTATTGAGCGCGTCATCAAGGGAAACGACACTCTAAAAAATAAGCTGAGTGCAAGAGTTTCCCAAGTCAAAGAACAAAAATTTCCTGCTTTCATGTTCAAGGGCTTTTGCTTGGGTGAGGTAAAATCTATCGTAACAGCTTGTGTAATTCTTTATCTAGTGCCAGAAGTCCACAGAAGCAATGATTTAATTCTCAATTTCGGATGGTTTCTAATGAGAATTATTGTTGCTGACTTGTGTTTCTACACAACGCATTTTCTATTTCACAGAAAGTCTTTATTAAGATTTCATTTGAAGCACCATGAATTTCAAGATACATCAAGCTTTGTGGCAGCCCATAAAAGCTGGGTTGAATTTGTTGTTACGACCGTGACAGATCTGCTTCCGATCTTTATATTTGGATATGATATCAACCAAATATGTGCATGGATTCTTGTTGGCAATGCTTACAACTTAGAAGGTCATAGTTCATTATCGATATTTTTTATATCATCTGATTTCCATGACCTTCATCATACGAGCTTTACAGGAAACTATGGTATCCAAGGATTTTGGGACAAGATATTCAAGACGATAAAACCTCCCCACTATCAGAAACGAATTATCTTTCCAGTAAGTCATCTGAAACCAGGGCAAACGCATACTAATTTTCTCAAGCAAAAATGAAGAATTTGAGCACTGAGCGGAGTCGTTCGCGTAGCGTCTGCGAAGCAGATAGTGCGGCCACATACCGCGAGAACTGTCAGGCTTCGACTCCGCTCAGCCTTCAAGTGACCGTTTATTCGAGGAATTTTGGAGTATGCGTTTGCCCTGTATCTGAAACCCACTGAATAATGGAAACCAATGATGATATGGCACTGTAGTTTATTGCGTTATTCCAGCCTAAACTAGTTTCATTTCCGTCACTGTTTCCCACAATGCTTGCCACCGATCCACTCTACATTTCCCCCGAAGACTACCTCGCTGCCGAAGAAACCAGCCCCACTCGCTACGAGTACCGCAACGGCGAAGTTTTCGCCATGACCGGCGGCACACAAAACCACAACGTGATCATTGGTAACCTTTTCTTGGCTTTGAAAGTACATCTACGCGGTTCCGGCTGTCGTATTTTTACCGAAAATATGAAAACCCGCGTCGAAGAACGCAATGCCTTTTACTATCCCGATATTGTCATCACCTGCGATCCGCGCGATCGTCAATTCCAAAGCCAATACATCAACCATCCCCGCCTGATTATTGAAGTTCTCTCCCCCAGTACCGCCCGCTTCGATCGCACCGAAAAATTCACCGACTATCGCGCGATCCCCAGCCTGACCGAATACGTTCTCATCTCCACCGATCGCCAACAGATCGAGCTTTTTCAACAGGACGATCGCGGCCATTGGAACCTTGCGGGCAAAACCGATTCCATTCAACTCGTGAGCGTCGGTTGCGAAGTGACGATCGCCGAGATCTACGACGATACTGATATCCCCGAGTTTGGCTCGGGTTCGGGCTTCCCCCCGTCAGACTTGGGCTAAGAACCCGTAAAGCAAACTAAACTAGAGGTGTAACGAAACGTAACGATCAACTTCGGGTAACTCTTATCGTGACGCGCATTGTCCTCATCGCTGGTTTCGAGACCTTCAACGCCGACCTATATCGTCAGGCCGCCGATCGTGCCGTCGCGCGTTGCCCCGAGCTGACGATCAAGACGTTCACCGATCGCGATATCACCACCCAGCCCAACACCGTCGCCGCCGCGCTTCAGACCGCCGACGTGTTTTTCGCGAGCCTTGTGTTTGACTATGACCAAGTGCTGTGGCTGCGCGATCGGGTGCAGCATATTCCCCTCCGGCTCATCTTTGAATCAGCCTTAGAACTGATTTCGCTGACCCAGATTGGTGCGTTTAAAATTGGCGATAAACCGGCAGGAATGCCCAAGCCGGTTAAGTTTATTCTGAGTAAATTTTCGAGCGGTAAAGAAGAAGATAAACTCGTAGGTTACATCAGCTTTTTGAAAGTGGGGCCGAAGCTCCTCAAATTCATCCCAGTTAAAAAAGTTCAGGATTTACGGAACTGGCTAATTATTTATGGCTATTGGAATGCGGGCGGAACCGACAATGTTGCGTCGATGTTTTGGGTGATCGGCGAAAAATATTTCGGCTTAAACGTGGGCGAAATTCCGACACCGATCGAGACGCCCAATATGGGCTTGCTTCATCCCGACTACGACGGCTATTTTGAAACACCCAAAGCTTACCAAATTTGGTATCAACAAAAATTTTCTGATCGCCGCTCCAATCCGACTGTTGGCTTACTGATTTACCGTAAGCACGTTGTTACGAATCAGCCCTACATTCTCCAACTCATTCGTGAATTTGAAGCGACTGGATTAACACCATTGCCAATTTTTATTAATGGCGTCGAAGGACACGTTGCTGTACGCGATTGGATGACCAGCCACCACGAAACCGAACAGCGCGATCGCGGTAACACCGAAACCAAATCCCTTTCAAAGGATGCCGTGAGCGTCGATGCGATCGTCTCGACGATCGGTTTTCCCCTCGTCGGTGGCCCCGCCGGATCGATGGAAGCCGGTCGTCAGGTGGCCGTTGCGAAACAGATTTTATCGGCGAAAAATGTGCCGTATTTTGTTGCCGCACCGCTGCTGATTCAGGATATTCATTCCTGGACACGCAAGGGCATTGGCGGGCTGCAAAGTGTCGTTTTGTATGCCTTGCCCGAACTCGATGGCGCGATCGATCCGGTTCCCCTTGGTGGCCTTGTCGGTGAGGATATTTACCTGATTCCCGATCGGGTAAAACGCCTAACGGGACGGGTTAAAAATTGGATTAATCTCCGTCAAAAAACCGACCGCCGATCGCAAAATTGCGGTCATTCTCTACGGGTTTCCGCCGGGATATGGCGCGACGGGAACAGCGGCACTGTTGAATGTGGGGCGATCGTTGGTGAATGTCCTCGAAGCGTTACAGGCCGAGGGTTACGACGTGGGTGAGCTTTCCGACGACGGCGAGGCTCTCATCCGTGCTGTCAAAGCCGCAGACGAATGGATTCCCGGTTCATCGGGGATTAAACCCGCTTCGGTGGATGTAAAAACTCTGGAGCGGTGGTTGGGTTATTTGCTAACACGACGGGTTGAAAAACAGTGGCAAGATCTGACAAAAACGGGGATTAAAACCTTTGATCAAGAATTTCAGTTGGGCGGCGTGCAGCTCGGTAATGTTTGGTTTGGAGTTCAGCCACCACTAGGAATTGCGGGCGATCCGATGCGTTTGATGTTTGAGAAGGATCTCACACCCCATCCGCAGTACACCGCCTTTTATAAGTGGCTACAAAATGACTATCAACCGGATGCGATCGTCCATTTTGGGATGCATGGAACCGTCGAATGGTTACCCGGTTCGCCGTTGGGTAATACGGGTTATTCCTGGTCAGATATTTTGCTCGGTGATTTGCCAAATTTGTATATCTACGCGGCGAATAATCCTTCAGAATCGATGTTAGCCAAGCGTCGTGGCTACGGTGTGATTATTTCGCACAATGTGCCGCCGTACGGTCGCGCCGGTTTGTACAAAGAAATGGCAGCATTGCGGGAAATTATCGGCGAATATCGCGAAGATCCGATTAAAAATAAACTGCTGAAGGAGGCGATCATTCAAAAAATTATCGACGCTGGTTTAGAAAAAGATTGTCCATTTGTTGAAGCTAAAAAACTGGGCATTGAATTCACCTTTGAAAATGCCCATTTATTTGGCCGTACTGTTTTAAATCAATACTTTGTCGAAATTTACGAATACTTACAAATCGTTGAACAGCGGTTATTCTCCTCGGGGTTGCATACCCTCGGAGCGTCACCGACACCGGAGCAATTAGCCTCGTATTTAGAAGCCTATTTTGATGATCGCCTGACCCACGACGCGATCGCCGCGATCGCTCACCACAACACTGCCGAGATTGATCGCTTCCTACTCCACGCCGAAACCAACACGGCCAACACCGGCCATAACACCGCCACCCTACGCGAAGCCCTGCAAATCCGCGACCTCTTGCGCCAAACCACCGACGAACTCACCAACCTCTTACGCGGTCTCAACGGCGAATACATCCCCCCCGCCCCCGGTGGCGACCTGCTGCGCGACGGGGTCGGCGTCCTACCCACCGGACGTAACATCCATGCCCTTGATCCCTACCGAATGCCCTCCCCTGCCGCCTACGCCCGTGGCCGCGAAATCGGCAAAAAGCTAATCGCGCAATATCTGGAAGAACACGGCGACTATCCTGAAACGATGGCGGTGATGCTGTGGGGGCTGGACGCGATTAAGACGAAGGGCGAATCGATCGGGATTTTGCTGGAACTGGTGGGCGCGGAGCCAGTGAAGGAAGGCACGGGGCGAGTGGTGCGCTACGAGCTAATGCCGCTGGATCGGGTCGGTCATCCGCGTGTGGATGTGCTGGGCAATATGTCGGGGATTTTCCGCGATAGTTTCGTCAATATTATTGAGCTGCTCGATGATTTGTTCGTGCGGGCGGCGGCGGCGGATGAGCCGATCGCGCAAAATTTCATTCGTAAACATGCCTTGGAATTGCAGGCAAAAGGCATCGAAAACACCACCGCGCGGCTGTTCTCGAATCCGTCCGGTGATTTTGGCTCGTTGGTCAACGATCGCGTGGTCGATGGTAACTGGGAGTCGGGCGAAGAGTTGGGCAATCAGTGGCGTCAGCGCAACAGCTTTAGTTACGGACGCGGCGATAAAGGCCAAGCGCGACCGGAAGTCCTCGATACACTGCTCAAAACCACCGGCCAAGTGGTGCAGGAAATTGATTCGGTGGAATACGGTTTGACGGATATTCAGGAGTATTACGCCAACACCGGTGGTTTGCAAAAGGCGGCGTCGATGCAGGCGGGTCGCACGGTGAAAACCAGCGTGATCGAAAAGTTTCTCGCAGGATACGACA
>JAAUPN010000259.1 GCA_012033105.1 Coleofasciculaceae cyanobacterium RL_1_1 | reverse complement strand
AAACCTCACCGATCGCCTAACCCACACCACCCGCGTTCTTTCCCTGGTAGGCATCACCGGCATCGGTAAAACCTCCCTAGCCCAACAACTCCTCACCGATCGCAATCTGCAAATGGTCTTCCCCAACCCGATCACCATCAGCTTCAATAGCGAATCGCCCAGTTTTGACATCGTGATCCATGCGCTCTTGGGACAGCAAAAGTATGACGCCAAATCCCAATCAGAACAGACGATGATCCGCGATCGCGCACTCATCCAAGCCCTGATCACCAAACTACAATCCAAACCCTATCTCTTAATTTTCGATATGCTCGAAACCTGTTTAACCGCCGATGAGCAAGGACAACATCGCTTTAAAGAGCCAATTTTTGAGCAATTTTTTAGCCAATTTTTACAGGCGGAGTCGATGGCGAGCCGCATCATTGTCACTTCCCAAGATCAGCTTCCAGTGTTAGCCGAAGGTCGCTATGAAGAACGTATCCATCAGGAGTTATTAACCGGATTGACCTCCTCAGAGGCGATCGCCCTATTTCAACAATGGCAAATTGAAGCCGCAACCCTCACCGAAGCAGATTGTCTTCAGCGGATCATTACCGTCTACGAAGGCCATCCCCTTGCCCTCCAGGTGATTGCCGGGGAAATGAGTGATGCCCCTTTTTGTGGGGAGATTTTGGCCTATTGGGCAGAACATGGCCACGAAATTGAAACCATTGAAGCTATCAAAGCCGATCCACAACTCGATGCCAGAACAGATCAGCCTAGATTAGACCGCTATACGGTTCGCCTCAAAGATCTAGTAAAACAGCGGGTAGAAAAACATTTCAACGGCTCTATGAAGCGAATTCCATTGCTGGGTTATTGCTCTGTAAAAATGCTGTATCCCGGATTCCCACTGAGCGTAAAGCTTGGCTGTTTCAGATTCGTGTCTTTCCCTCAGAAGCCCAAGAGGTGGCCTTTGAACTGTTGCAGCGACGATTTTTAATCAATGCCGTCCAGTACAAACACCGAGTGAGATATCAATTGCACTGCTTAATCCGAAGAGTTGCCCTTGATGCATTAGACCACATTACAGAAATTGTTGAGTCTCCGGGAATACACTCATGAATTCGATCCAAACCATCTTCAAAATCACGGAAATTTCTGAAGTTGACTTACCCCAGATTCGCTATGATGCCGCCGGACAGTTGGCGTTATATCAAGGGGAATCGACGGGTGGTTCTATCGATACTCAATCCGGTGCGATCGCGCAGAAATCCGCCACCACGATTAGAACCCTCAATACCTTTGAGCAAGCCCATCTTGACTATGCCTTCTATTGGTTAAATCACTACGAGCCAGAGGCAGACTGTTCAGATTTAGAACGGGTAGAAGGTTATCTAGAGGCATTTTATCATTTGTGCGAGTTATCTCTATGGCAACAGGCTTATCAGGTTTCCTGTATCCCCATTGATGGCAAGTTTTTACATGAAAATGTTAGGGGATTGGGGTTATTACATTCAACAGATCGAAATTTATCAAAAACTATTGAACAAGATCAACCCGTTAGTGGATTGTGTTTTTCTGAATGGTTTAGGTTATGCCTTCCATCTTTTAGGTCAAACTAACAAATCTTTTCAATATTATAAGGCTCAGTTAAAGCTGGCTCGAAAAACTCAGAATCATGAATATGAGTGTAGAGCTTGGAAGGGATTAGGCTTAAATTATTATCGGATTCATGACCAAAATAAAACGATTCGATGCTATCTCAATCAACTCAATTGTGCTGAATTGCATCAAGTTTTACATCAAAAATTTAGTGCATTTCTTGAGCTTGGTCATGCCTACAGTGGTTGGTTTGATCCTAAAATGGCTATCAAGTATTTTCAGAATGCTGTAGATATTGCCGACAATATGGGAAATTCTAAAAACAAGGCTCTGGCAATTCAAGGATTGCTTAATACTTGGTGTATACTATGCCATGCTCGCAAGATTAGGGGCTTTTTGGCAGACCATAATCCTGAATTAACCCAGGATTTAAATTTATATGAAAAAGTTTTACATTACGAATTAATGGGACGATGCTTCGCTATTTTAAAGAATTCTCGAAAATCAACTTATTTTTATCATCAATGCTTAGATACTTTGCGAAAAATTAAGGAAAAATTTACGCAGAATAATACATTACAACAATACGATTATCCATCAGAGCATTATGTTTTACATAATCTTGGCGTTGTATACTGCTTCAAGCTTAAAGATCCACAGTCTGCGATCCAATATTTAGAACAAGCCTACGAAGTTGCTCACAAAATCCCCAGTACGCTTCGCATGAGTTTAACCTTATCAGTATTAGTTCATTGTTATTGTCGCTTGGGCAAAACTCAACTAGCAACGGAATGGGGTCAACGGGGGTTAGCCCTGGCGCAAACTCTGGAAGATTCAATTCCGAAGGGGTATGCGATCGCGGCTTGGGGGAGTGTTGTCTGGCATCAAGGTCAATACCTACGAGCAATTTTGACGGTTGCGCGAGGACTCTGGATCGCATCCTCTCTAGGTACGGTGAATACGCAGCTAATTGCTAAGGCTTTCTGGGATTTGATCATCGAAAAATTCTCATAGAAAGGAGAAGGAGCGAGCCCCCCCTTGATTAGCAGACAAAACGTCTGATTACTGACCACAACTCACTCCTGATCGGCTCTCAATTCAAAAAAGGGCGATCCTGCAAATCTCTCAGCTTCAGAATGTGGGACTATCAAGCTCCCAAGTTTTTGCGTATGCTGTTGTCGCACTTGAGGCCAATTGAACCCGGATTTCGGAAGAGTGCGGCGGGCGTCGCTGGCCGCCGACTTGTGACCGATTTTAAGCTGGCTTTAACGTCATTATTCCACTGTCCCACCGCGCTAATCTGCACGCGGCCAATCATCATGCTCACGATCGCTCTGCCCAAAGGCTCCCTGCTCAAAGACAGCATCAAACTCCTGCAAACCGTCGGCCTCGACTTCAGCGACTTCCTCGACTCCTCCAACCGCCAACTGCAAATCGTCGAACCCACTGGACGCGCTCAAGGGCTGCTCGTGCGGGCGTGGGATGTGCCGGTCTATGTGGAATTCGGCCAAGCCCAGCTCGGTATGGTCGGCTATGACGTGATTCGCGAGAAAAAACCCAAGGTTGCCCAGCTCGCCGATCTTGGCTTTGGTGGTTGTCATCTCTCCGTCGCGGTGAAAGCCTCCAGCAGCTATCGCGACCCGATCGAGCTGCCCGCTCACGGTCGCGTCGCCTCGAAGTTCGTCAACTGCGCCCGCGACTATTTCAGTGATCTCGACCTGCCCGTCGAAATCGTGCCGCTCTATGGCTCCGTCGAACTCGGCCCAATTACCGGCATGTCCGAGGCGATCGTCGATCTCGTTTCCACCGGTCGCACCCTTAAGGAAAACGGCCTGATCGAAATCGCCACCCTATTTGAAAGCTCGACGCGACTGGTGGCGCATCCCCTGAGCTATCGCCTCGGTAGCAACAACATCACCGACATCGTGGAAGGGTTACGCGCCGCCACCTTACAGACGGCTTAACGCAACTCAAGGACGACCAGACCTCGACCAGACCTTTGAGGTTTCCAAAACCTCAAAGGTCTCGCTCCAGACTATTCGGATTCCAGCCGATCGAGATACTGCGCTAGCGCTTCACTCGCCAGATCAATCATCGGTTTACCCGACGCATCCGACGCCGCTTTCAAACGCAGGTAGATCTCGTCTTGAATGCGGACACGGCGACGCTCGTGGCGCTTCGGCGGCGTGTAGCTCGTGGCAAACTCGCGCAGAGCATCGAGACCGACCCGATCGCAGAAATCACCGAAACTTTCGCCCGTCTGCCGATCGCGTTTGAAGTAAACGAAAATCGGCTCTAGGGTCGTTTCGATCTCCGCATCCTTGACCCGCTCAAACAATGCCTGCGCCAAGCGGGTTTGGTTCGGATCGGCTCCGACCCAGATTTGATAGGCATCCGGGCCTTGACCGACAAAACCCAGTTCCGCCATGTACGGGCGAGCGCAGCCATTCGGACAGCCCGTCATGCGGATGACGAACGATTCGTTACCGAGACCGATCCGCTTGAGCTGTTTCCGCAAACGCACCAGAATCCCCGGCAGCGCTCGCTCGGCTTCCGTCACCGCCAAACCGCACAGCGGCAAAGCAGGGCAAGCCATCGATCGCCGTTCGAGATCGTCGATCGCTTCCACGGGCTTGATGTTGCAACGGTCGAGAATCGCGTCAATTTCGGCGCGATGCTCCGGTGCAATTTCGTAAAATAGAATGTTTTGGTGTGGTGTCAGGCGCATCGGCAGATCGAAACGATCGACAATTTCCCGCAGCGCCGATCGTAGCTTCCACGATCCCTTATCCTGCACGCGGCCATTTTGCACCGACAAACCGAGGAACAACTTACCGTCGCCCTGCTCGTGCCAACCCAGGAAATCTTCGTATTTAAACGGCGGCAATTCCTTCGGCGCGGTTAGCTTTTTGCCGAAATATTCGCTGACCTGTTCGCGGAATTTTTCCACGCCCCAGTCGGCTAGGAGATATTTCAAGCGAGCCTGACGACGATTGACCCGATCGCCATAATCACGCTGAGTCGCGACGATCGCCTTCACCAGGTCATACACATCGGCGGCATTCACATAGCAGATTGCATCCGCCAAACGCGGATAGGTTTCATCCTTGCCGTGCGTCCGGGCGAGACCACCACCGGCATAGATATTAAAGCCCTGAAGCTTACCTTTTTTATCCGTGATGACGACCAGCGATAGATCCTGCGAAAACAGATCCACCGAGTTATCGCCCACCACCGTGACGCTACTCTTGAACTTACGCGGCATGTAGCGATCGCCATAGAGCGGCTCTTCGCCCTCGTGGACGATCGTGCCATTCCCGTTGCGGCTGAGAGCATCGCGCACCGCCTGGGGCGGCTCGGCAGAAATCGCCATTTCGCCATCCAACCAGATTTCGTAATACGCACCCGTTTGGGGACGTAGCAAGTGCGCCACATTGTCGGCGTACTCCCAGGCGAGGTCATACTCGGGACGATTTTTAAACGGGGCGGGCGGAGCCATCACGTTGCGATTGAGGTCGCCGCACGCGCCGAGGGTTGAACCGAGGTTATTGACGATCGCGGCGATCGTCGCCT
>JAAUPN010000258.1 GCA_012033105.1 Coleofasciculaceae cyanobacterium RL_1_1 | reverse complement strand
TGTGCGAGGCTGGCCTCTAGGGCTGGAATGACCTCCCGATCGCTAGAACCACTGATCGCGCTGACCGTTTGCCATGATCCGGTACGGAACCGGCGCTTGCTCGCGTGTTCCACACCAATCTTGAAGCCTTGACTGAGCAGTGAGCGAATTTGCGAGAGGGTTTCTGTGTCGATCGAGCTTGAAGCCGCAGTATTACCGTAGGTGGCACTCGAACCGTTGCTCTGAGCTGTGCTGCTCGGAGTTGAGGCTGGTTTCTGGCTGCTGCCAGGGCGTTGGATGATGGTTTCGAGGACGCGACGTTTCGCCGCTGTATCAATCCCTAGTAGGCGAACATATTCACCATTATGGTCTGCCATACAGCCTTCCAGTGCCGCAATCACAGCGCCTTCTTGGGTCGCTTGGATCGGCGAGCAGGTTTTCCATGATCCGGTGCGGAAGCGACGCGGCGAGGCATGCTCAGTACCGATCGTGTAGCCCTGGGCGAGGAGCGATCGAACTTGCTCGATCGTCTCCGGCTCTAGGCGACCCGAGGAAAAGGAACCGCTCGACGCACTCGCACCACCATAGGTACTGCCCGACGCAAGCGCTTTGCCGTCCGGTCGCTGAACAATGAGTTCCAGCACACGACGTTTGGCCGCAGCATCCACGCCGATAACACGCACATACTCGCTAGCGTGTTGCGCACAAAACGCTTCGATTTCGGCAAAGACCGCCGGTTCACGATTGGCACTGACCGTCGGGCCACCGAGCCAGGAGCTTGTTTTGAAACGACGCTGATTGGCGTGTTCCAGGGTGATTTTGTAACCGTTACGGATGAGCGAGCTAATTTGGGTTTTGACATCACCACCGGTGATCGGTGCAGCCGTTGCCGTGCTGCTCGCGAAGGCGGTTGATGCAGTTGATCGACCGCTGGCGATCATGCTGGATTCACCTGGACGATGCACAACGGTTTCAAGCACCCGTCGTTTCGCGGCCACATCAACGCCGATGATCCGCACATACTCGTCCGCATATTGCCCGATCATGGACTCAAGCTCGGCAGCAACACGATCGGCGCTACTCGCTTGAAGCCGTCCGGCACTCAGCCAAGAGCCGGTTTTATAGCGTCGTTTATTCGCATGTTCAACGCTGATTTGATAGCCTTGGCTGAGGAGCGAGCGGATTTGCTCTCGCACTTCTGAATTCGCACTCATGGTTTCTGGGGGGGTGTAACTAGATACAGACGAGCTAGCAGAGCGTCCACTATCTTGAGAACTAGCTTGGACGTCGGCGATGCAGCTTTTGTCAGCCGCGCATTGGTAGCCTGCGAGCAGGGCTTCATTGACGCGCACTACGTGATTGGCGAAGTCTCGATCCGATTCCAATGCATCTGGCAAACGGTCGGCCTGTGCTTGATTCGTCACGATCGCGCCCGACGGGACATACTTACCATCCGGAATCGCCACATCCTGAACTAAGGCGTGCGCCATAATGACGCAACCATTGCCAACCCGGGCGTTAAACACCGTCGAGCGAAAACCGATAAAACAATCGTCGCCCACGTAGGCCGGTCCATGAACCAGTGCCATATGAGTGACGCAGGTGTTTTGACCGATCCAGACAGAATAGTGTTGTCCATCTTCGCCAATCACGCGCCCTGTTCAAGGCCATGAATGACGACACCATCTTGGATGTTGGTACGATCACCGATAAAGAACGGAAAGCCTTCATCCGCACGAATTGAAGTCCCCGGTGCAATCAAGACACCCGCACCCACTCGTACGTCACCGATGATATTCGAGAACGAATGAACATAGGCCGACGGGTCGATATTGGGCTCGGCCAAATCTTTCGACCAAGGAGTAGGGAGAGCGGCTCGCTTGCGGACAACCATCGTGCTTTTTTTAGTTCTAACGTCGGGTCGCTGGGTCGAAAGGTGATCGCCGAAATGGCAAAGAACGAGGTGTGGACTTTGCCAGCCTCTCTCACAGCGCAATTGATGCGTTGATCGGTGGATTAAACAGTCTTAGGGGTTATAGATTTGCTGATTACCGATCGTCACCGTATCGATAATGCCGATAACCATGGCATCGATCGGGTTGTTTTCCTGTCCGGGTTCGACCCGAGCCGCACTGCCACGGCTGACGAGAACCCATTCATCGCGTCCTGCTCCCACAAGATCGGCAGCCACCTCATAGTGAGGTAAAGGCTGACCATTCTCGTCAAGCATTTCCAGCACAAGCAGCTTGGAACCCCGAAGGCTAGGCAGCTTTTGGGTACAGACAACCGTGCCACGAACCCTAGCTAATTGCATGAATTCTCACAACTTACGGACGACGGATCGTACGCGGAGAACCCACACTTTCACGGAATTGCTCAACCGCTTCGGTATAGCGAATCGGCAGGACGTACTCTAGGTTTTCGTGAGGACGCGCAATGATGTGGGTGGACAAAACTTCGCCGCCATTCACACGCTTGACATTTTCCACGCCAGCACCAACCGACGCTTGCACTTCTGAAACATCGCCGCGCACAATCACGGTGACACGACCCGTTCCGATTTTTTCGTAACCCACAAGCGTGACACGAGCGGCTTTAACCATCGCATCAGCGGCTTCGACGACGGCGGGGAAACCAAGGGTTTCAATCATTCCAACTGCAATTGACATCGAGACAAGCTCCTAGGCTTTAAAAGGTAAAACAACGTTATCAACAACGTTGATCGTGACGAGACGACAGAGTCCGGATCGTTCAATCGAACTCGATCGAACCCAATTGAACTAGACACCGAGCTACAAACTGGCGAATTCGCAAGGTTCACACGATCGCCGACCTGCCCACAACCGCAGGCGATCGCGGCGAATCGTGTCGCGAATCAAACCTATCGCCTTAGTAGGTGCGGAACTGATCGACTTCTTCGGTGTAGCGAATCGGCAACACGTATTCAAGGTTTTCGTGAGGACGCGCAATGATGTGAGTCGAGAGTACTTGACCGCCATTGACACGGTTTGCCGCCTCGATGCCCGCCGACACAGACGCTTGGACTTCCGAAACATCGCCACGGACGATAACGGTGACGCGACCCGAGCCGATTTTTTCGTAGCCAACTAGGGTGACGCGAGCCGCTTTGACCATAGAGTCAGCGGCTTCTACGACAGCGGGAAAACCGAGGGTTTCCACCATTCCAACTGCGATAGACATAGTTCTTGTACTTTTTCCTTTTAAAAGAGTGAGAGCTTCGCCAAGCACGACGAGCTTTCAGATTGACGCGGTTTGGCGACAATCTTTGTGAACGAACAACGAACCCGAAACGTAAAGACAACTCACGGAGTCTGGCTGAAGCTGTTACCACTAGCCCTCTAAGCACAGGCAACAACCATCGTGAGCGTCCGATCCAACCCCAAAGCTGAAATCAGGTTTCGGCGTTGATTTAGCAAGAATGCTTAATTTAGCTGGGAAAAGTGATCCCAAAGATTTTATGCCCGCTATAGAGCGTATGAAACTTTGTACCGTTTGGCAACATAGGTATTGATGATGTTTACCTACGGGATAGGTTAAAGATTGCTAATCATAACGATGCGTTCCGAGCTTGGCTCGATCGCGGGTGAAGGCGGCTGATCGCGACACGCTGGCGGCGAGGCGATACAACCCCAGGATCATGGCTGGCTTAATGTGGGAACGATATCGAGCTTGCGTTAGGAATTCTGGGTTCCACATTGTGCCGAAGATTGAACCTCTCGTGACGTTCCTGACGGGAATTATGCCCTCATAAAACATCCTGGAGGTGCTTGGTGATATGGATCTAGCGTCGATTTATCGTTTGTCATTGCGACCTTCCTCTTGTATCGATCGACCTATCCATCGGGCGGCGAACTAGGAGGTGTGAACCTCTGATATCGGGGACGGCCTAGTGAATCTTGAGTGCCTATTTTTGACTGTAATTGCGGTAGGACAAGTCTCACAATTCTAAACAATTACACTGGAAATGCAGTGTTAAATACATTGTTGGGACTTGAAATAATAGACTGAATAGTCTCAGCTCGTATTTCACATATTTAACAATTATTAATAATCAACACCCATGGCAGACCTTTTCCTGCAAACCTGTTGGTTCGTTCCGTTCTACGGAGCGCTTGGGGCGCTGTTAACCCTTCCTTGGTCGTCTGGGTTGCTCCGGCAAAGGGGACAGCGTCCGGCAGCTTATATCAATATTTTGATGACCTTGTTCTCGCTGATCCATGGTGGGATTGCGGCCTACGCGATCGCAGGACAGGATCGCTATCAGTTGGTGTTCCCCTGGTTTCAGGCGGCGGATCTGGATGTGTCGCTGGCGATCGAGGTGTCCTCGGTGAGTTTGGGGGGGGCAACGCTAGTTGCGCTGCTGTGTTTTTGGGCGCAGATTTTTGGCCTGGGGTATCTGGAGAAAGAGGTGTCCTTAGCTCGCTTTTACGGTCTGATGGGGCTGTTTGAAGCGGCGCTGGGTGGGATTGCTCTGAGTGATTCGCTGTTGCTCAGTTACGGCTTGCTGGAGATGCTGACGCTCTCGACGTATCTGCTGGTGGGATTTTGGTATGCCCAGCCGTTGGTGGTGACGGCGGCTCGGGATGCGTTTTTAACCAAGCGGGTCGGCGATATTTTGTTGCTGATGGGGATTGTCGCGCTGTCGAGCTATGGCACGGGGCTGACCTTTAGTGAGTTGGAAGCTTGGGCAGCAACGTCGCCGCTTCCGGATGGGGTGGCAACGCTGATCGGGCTGTCGCTGATTGCAGGGCCGATCGGCAAGTGCGCCCAGTTTCCGCTGCACCTGTGGCTCGATGAGGCGATGGAAGGCCCGAACCCGGCTTCGATTTTGCGCAATTCAGTCGTGGTCGCTGCCGGAGCGTATGTATTAATTCGCTTGCAGCCTGTGTTTACGCTGTCGCCGATCGCTGCCGATGCGCTGATCTTCATCGGTACAATTACGGCGATCGGTGCATCACTCATGACCCTCGCGCAGATTGATATCAAGCGAACCCTATCCCATTCCACCAGTGCCTTCATGGGCTTGGTCTTTGTGGCGGTAGGTTTTGGTCAGGTCGATATTGCGCTGTTGCTGCTGTTTGCCCATTCGATCGCCAAAGCACTGATGTTTATGAGTATTGGCGGCATTATTCTCAATACCAACACCCAAAATATTACCGAACTCGGCGG
>JAAUPN010000257.1 GCA_012033105.1 Coleofasciculaceae cyanobacterium RL_1_1 | reverse complement strand
TGCACGCTGTAACTCGCGCAATTGTATCGCGACGGCTTCCCTCTTCCCGGTTTCTCGTTTTTCTAACGGAAAGGGCAGCGAAGCGATCCGGTCAGATCATTATGCTTGGACGGCGAGACTAGGTGGCGATCGCTGTGAGAGTCTGCGAGAGATACGCGGCGGCAGTTTCCACTGTGGCGATCGCGTTTTCGTACAGCATCCGCGTTGGACCGAGCACCGAAACGCTTCCCACCGGGCGATCGCGACGCTGATAACAAGCCGACACCAGAGCGCAACTTTGCATCGGCTCCAGGCTATTTTCGGCTCCAATGCGAATCGTAACGCGCGGTTTGGGCGCGGTTTCCGTTGCCGGTGCGGGATCAAAGACGAAGGGAAACAGCCGATCGGGCTGCTCTTCAATCAGGTTCATCAGTGGCAACACCTGCATGGTTTCCGCAAACTCCGGCTGACCAAGCACCTGTGACAGCCCGCTCACGGTGATGTGTGAGTGGGTAACCGTCGCAAACCGCTGCACCAGCTCGGTTAACATCAAGGCGATACCGTCGGTATATTTCTGAAATTCTCGCCCGAGTTCTTGGCGATCGAGCTGGGTTAATTCGGACACGGGGCGATCGCGCAGATGGGCATTGAGAAAATTCGAGAGAATGGTTAACTCGTGATCGAGCTGCTCATTGCGCTGCTTGCGCTGTTTGTCGCTCACAGCTGCGCTCGCCTCATCCGGCAAGGAAAACAAAACCGACTGCGTTTCATAGGCGTCCGTGACCACGATCGCCATTACCTTATGTTCATCCACCCGCACTAACTGCAAATGTCGCAGGCGTGCGCCGTCAGGCTGAGGCAAGGTGATCAGGGTAATACAACCACTCAGGCGCGATAAAATCTGCGCGGCATGACGCAACGTCGCGTCGATACTGCCATTCCAGTCAAGCTGATCGATTAAGGCTTGGGCAATGGCCTGACTGTAGCGATCGTTGGGATCGAGCAGGCGATCGACATACACTCGATAGCCCGAATCTGACGGAATCCGACCCGCTGACGTGTGGGGCTGGTACAGCAAACCCGCACGCTCTAACGTGCTCATACTAGAGCGAATCGTGGCAGAACTGACGCTAAGGTTGTAGTCCCTGGCTAAGGTTTTCGAGCCAACCGGTTCCGCCGTCGCGACGTAGTGGCGGATGGTTGCACGTAGGATGTGTTCTTGGCGTCCAGTTAAACCCACGGTGGACTCGGTTAAAGAATCGGATAGCGACATGGGCTGTAAGTGATGTGAATAACGAGATTTTAGAAGCGGGTTTTTATCAAGGGAGCGAGCTGAAAATTCAAAGATTTGGGATCGGTGTATTCGTGATCTTCCACTCATCATCTTTAACAAAGCGTCGGAAGATGTTAATAAACGCTAACGGTTTAGACGATCGATCCCAATAAATAGCGACAAGTTTTAACAAAGGTAACGATATATAGGCTTTGTTTTATGATAAACCGACAACCCTTAATCGGACGTTCATCGCAAACCATTCCTGATCTTTTCATCTGGTGTCCCCTCGTTTCTTAAGGTTCTGCGCTGCGTTCTCTCTTCGATGTAGATCTCTGTTCAGGGCTGGCTGTGCTGTGTATCAGAGCGCTAATCTAACTAGAGTAGAACTTATGCGCTGACCGGCTAGAGGGACGTAATGCTGTGGGCGCATTGCCATGACACCCCTACGAATTGCGATGTTTTACGTAAGTCCGATAGATGTCTAGCTAAATTTCTAAGCGGATCGCTTCAAGTTGGCGCGATCCACCCTTAAGGCTTCGCTCCACGCACCAAAATGACGGTCGAATTGCAACCCCGTGCAATCTCATACGGAATATGACCCCGGAGAACATGCTGGAGTGAGGTTTGTTCACTGGCTCCCAGCAGCACCACATCATAGTTGTAGCGGTGCGCAAGGTTGATCGTCCGATCGACCACGGAACGACCCACGAGCGGGGTCGCCGTCACGGGTAACTGCAACTGATCACCCAGGTCTCGCGCCACCTGCTTGAGTTCACTCACCCGCAAATCGACGCATTCAGGCTCAAAGACGCGACATAAGCGCACCGCTGGTTTGGTTCCGAGGCTAACTAACCCGGAGAGTAGGTCTAGGCCCCGTTTGGCATGTTGTCCACCGGAAACCGGTACCAGCCAGCGATTGAGCAGCAGTTGGACATCGCCATCCTCCTTCATCGTTTGGCATAGACGCTTGCCCCATTTCACCAGTACCACCTCGCAATTCACGTACCGCAAAATGCGATCGGTGCGTGCGCCAAACAACTGGCTCGGCAAAAGGTCGTCGGTATTCCAGCCCATCACTAGGCGGTCAATGTTGCGATAGCGGAGGGTTTCGAGGATGGTCGGAACGATGTCGTGGGCGATGCGGATTTGGGCGTGGGTGGGAATGCCGTAGGACTGGGCGATCGCGATCGCGGTTTCGATGTAGCGGTGGTGGTAGGCCAGGTCGATTTCGGCTTCTGAGGGGGCGATGTGTTGCGGCACGGTGACCACGTGGAGGCATTCAAGCTCGTAGTTGCAGTCGCGGGCGATCGAGGCGGCAAGGCGTATCAACGGCATCGAGAGGGGCGGTTCCGACAGGGCGACCAGCATTCGACCCCGTCCTCTAGATGGGGCTTGGGTTCGATAAATGAGATAGGACGGATCAATGCGATCGTCAATTTCCTGCGGTAGGTCGAGCTGACGAAATTCCGCCTGAATGATGTCGCTACGCGTGATAATACCCACCAATCGTCGCCCTTCAACCACCGGTAGGCGGCCAATTTTATGATGATTGAGACGGTAGAGAACATCCGCCAACGATTCGCTGATTTGTACCGACACCGGGTTATGGGTCATCACCCGAGAGAGAGGGATATCGTCCTTGAGGTGAACTTGTCCCACCAGATCACTTTGGGCAACCATCCCGACCAGTTTGCCTGCGTTTAACACTGGAAACCCGCTATGCTTCGAGAGCGCAAAGGTTTTGCGCACATCACCAAGGGTCTGATCATGGCGGAGTGTATCGATCCTGTTTTTGCATCACTTCACCGGCCAAAATCGCGCCGAGATGTTCGCGTTCCTGCTGATCGAGTTCGAGCTTTAAACCGCTCAGGTCGAGCAACCGATCGTAGAGTGAACCGCTGGAAATCTGTTCCGCCACGACGTAGGAGACCACCACCACAATCATCAGTGGCAGCACCAAGTTAAAGTCCATCGTCATTTCAAACACAATCGCGATCGCCGTAATCGGAGTCTTCGCCACCGCCCCAAAAAAGCCACCCATTCCCGCCAGTGCATAGGTTGTCGGATTGCCCAGGCCAAACCAGGCCACGCTCCAGCTCCCGACCAGCGCCCCCAGCGCCGCCCCCAACGTGAGCGCCGGAGAAAATAGACCGCCCGACGCTCCCGACCCTGCTGCAATCGCCGTCATCACAAACTTCACCACAAAGGCCAACGCCAGCACACCTACCTCCGCCTTGCCCGTCGTCAACAGCTCTCGTAACCCCGTACTGTCATGAAAGGTGACCGGCAGCACGCAAATAATCGCCCCCGAAAGTCCACCGGCGATCGCCATCCGGCACGGCAAATTGAGTTGTAGACGGCGATTAAATTCCAAACTCGCAATAATGCTGCGGTTAAACCAGCCGCTAATGATACCGGTCAAAATTCCAAGGAGTAACAAAAACGGAATATCGATCGCCGTAAACGTGACCGCCAACGGCGATGCCATCACCGCTTCCAAATTCCAGGTACTCCCCCCCAAAATCCGCGACACCACCGCCCCAATAAATGAGGCCAGAATCGCCGTCTCCAGGGTCAGGCTCGACATATCATGCAGCAGTTCCTCAATCACAAATAGCACCCCTGCCAACGGTGCGTTAAACCCCGCCGCCAAACCCGCTGCTGCTCCCGCTGCGATCGTCTGACGGCGAAATGACGGCGATGTCGGAAACCAGCGTGTCATCACCGCCGCCAGGGTTGCGCCCACATACACCGTCGGCCCCTGACGCCCCAACGCCGAACCCGATCCCACCACCGCGATCGTCGCCACCAGCTTGACCAGCGCCGTGCGCAAATTCATCACGACCTTCGATTGTGTGAGTCCGCGCGGTGCCAGCGCCACCTTGATATAGGGCAAACCACTCCCCGTCGCCTGCGGCGCGATCGCTGCAATCATCCACCCCGCCAAACCCGCGCCGACCATCCCCACCAGCGGCAACCACAACCACGGCGGCATCAAAGTCACACCCCGCATCCGCACCCCGCCCAGCCAACCAATACCTTGCTTGAGTGCAAACGCCGCCAATCCAGATACCAACCCGATTGAGCCTGCCTCAATGAGCGCGACACGGCGTGACGCGGCTTCTGTCGTTGGATTGGTCAGCATTTGCCAAGATCGAACGAAGGAATGGATCACGGAATATCAACCCAGAGATTAAAAAAGAAAACTGATATTAAGAAATAGCAAGAGCATCGTCTAAGCAAGTGCCACAATTTATGCGATCTAGGACAGTTATCGGCTAGATCCAAGCATGCCAAGGCCATTGTCCATGAAGACTGTAGAAGTAATTTGTCATGATGAAAAGTCATAAAAAGACAGCTCTTCCAAACCGATTTTCCGATCTTTGTAAACTTTTAATACAGGAAATGTCATTCCATGTGATATAGTGTTCTTAGTAAATAAAGTACGTTTTGAGAGTATTTATGCCTTATATCAACGAAGATGGTGGTCGCCTCAATAACTACGCTGTTGAGCCCAAAGTCTACATGGCCGAGCCGCCGACGAGTCAAGAAAAGCGTAACTACGTCATCCTCGGAATTGGCGGTGCTTTGGTTGTAGCGACGGTACTGGCGATCGCATTTTTCGTAACGAACTCGGTTGCATAGAGCGTTAAGGAACGTCGTGTGTGATCAAAACAACCCAATAATTTTGCTACCTTTCGTGAGGTTCTAAACTGAACCACGGACTAGCCTACGAGATAGCACGATAAGAAAGCTAAATATAGAGTCAAAAACCCTTTAGATCAACCTCTGAAGGGTTTTAGTTTGACTCAATCGTTCACCTGACATATTTGGGATGGGGAGCAATCAGCAGAGTTAAAGTGCGGTCTCCAGCTTACGATATAAGCAGTTTTAATCTTGAGGTGAATGACGATC
>JAAUPN010000256.1 GCA_012033105.1 Coleofasciculaceae cyanobacterium RL_1_1 | reverse complement strand
GACCATTACCTGGCCTCCTGACGGGTAGACAAACAAGCCACAGCCCCAAACTGAGGTCTAACACGGCTTAACGTTTGCCCATTCAGGTCGGCTTGTCCAGCCGCCAAAATATTTATACTCGCATTGACATCTCGATCGTGTTCTGTCCCACAATTCGGGCAGACCACAGACCGAATCGACAGGTCGAGCTTGCCCCAGCGCTCGCCACAACCTGAACATATTTGAGAGGTCGGTTCCCATCGACTGATGATGCTCACCTCTCGTTCATGAATCAGGCTGGCCTTGGCTTCACACAGGGTTCTGAGCTGCCGCCACCCAGCCCGACTAATCGCCCTAGCCAGACAGCGATTTTTGACCATGCCTGAAACATTCAAATCTTCCAATACGACGATGCTGTTTTCTCGTACGAGTCGAGTCGCCAGCTTTTGGTTGAAGTCTTTGCGAATCTCAGACTGCTTTGCTTCGGTGCGGGCGATCGCCATCCGTAAGCGCTCACGTCCTCTAGAGCCTTTAACGCTTCTAGCCCATTGACGCTTACCCTTACGGATTTTGCGATCTAAGGCGTTGGTGTTTGGGGCTTTTACCTTCTCACCTGTGCTTAATGTGGCGAATGTTTCCAGTCCTAGGTCTACGCCGACCCCTTGGTTTTTAGGTTCGACGTTGATGGGCTGAATCTCTACCACGAAGCTGACAAAGTAACGCCCTGCACAGTCTTTGATTACTGTGACTGAACTAGGCTCAGAGGGCAGTGGTCTCGACCACTTTGTTTTTAATTCTCCAATTTTGGCGAGATAGATTTTGGAGTCTTTCAGCTTGAATGCTGCTTTGGTAAAACGAGCTGATTGCTGGTTCGTTTTCTGTTTAAATCGAGGCGGGTTTACTTTTGCTCCTTTGCGTTTGCCCTTGATGGATTTAAACAAGTTGCGATAGGCAACGTTTAAGTCCTGGAGAGCTTGCTGTAAAGGCACGGAGGACACGTCACTGAGCCATGACCTCTCGTCTGTTTTCTTGGCTTGGGTCAATCGTGCTGAGAGCCGGTTAACTCCTGGGTATTTTCCAGACTGCTTTGAAAATGCTAATGCATCGTTAAAGACGACTCTCACACAGCCGAATAGTTGAGCAAGGCTTTGCTGCTGTCCGGTGGTGGGGTAGATCCTGTACTGATAGCGTGCTTTCATTGCTGTGTAGTCTGTGGCTCTGTCACATTATACTCATTGGGTTGGCTCAGTCTGTGGCTTCGGTGGTGGTGCATCCCTTGGTGTTGGCTGAGATTGAGAATCCGGCAAAGCCGTCCTGCAAGCGATGCACTGAGCCTGTCGAAGTGGACGGGGTTTTAAACCCATTTTTCTGATAATCGTCTCCAGTTAACGCGATGCTGAACTCGCCGGTGGAATTTAGATCCAAATCTTTATGGGATCTCGAACTCGGATCGCTGAGTTATGGGAGTTCTACCGTTAAGGAAAAGTTCCCCATTGGTCGCTGCGAATAGACGATTTCAAAGGCTCTGGATAGAATTTTGCGCGATTTTAAAGTCATGGTACAACCGCTAAATGTCCCTGTTCCACGCTCTCTCGTCCGCCTCGGATGTGGGGTTACGCTGTTGAGTGCGATCGGTCTAGCGATCGCATCCCCCATACGCGCGGGCGATCACCAGACCGACCATACAACCACCGATCGGATCGCGCAGTCCGCCAACGTTTCCGCACCCAATGCACGCACGGTAGAACGTGATACTCTCCGCCTTGGCAGCGAAGGCGAAGATGTCCGTGAATTTCAAGCGCTGCTCGCCCTACTCGGTTACTATTCCGGCGAGATTACGGGACGCTTTGATCAGACAACAGCCCTCGCTGCGCAGAGTTTCCAAGCCTCAGCCGGTCTCGTGACCGATGCCATTGTTGGGCCGATGACCTGGGGGCGCTTACTGCCCGTGGCTCTCGATAATATGATCGTTCAAGCTCCGATAGCAGCCAATACGAGTACCGGGGACGCCAATACTGTTCCAGCTCCAGATCGGGTTCGTTCAAACAGTCGCAGCGAAACCAACCTACCGACCTTACAACTCGGCAGTAATGGTTCTCTTGTGTCGTACCTCCAGCAACGGCTCACCGCGATGGGCTACTACAGCGGCGCGATCGATGGTGACTTCGGCCCTGTGACCCAAGCCGCCGTGATCGAAGCTCAAATTGATTTCAGTCTTGTGCCTACAGGAGTGGTTGACTCGTCGGTCTGGCCGTATCTCATCAATTAAACGCTTAAACGCTGGTTTATTCCCCACCGGTTCATCGCCGATGCCTGACTGGCAAGACTCTGCAAGCCCTGCGAGTCCCGGTAACACATTCCACCGTTCAATACCTCGGTTTACTGCTTTGCCTCACCTATGGATTGATCCCAATGATTTAGCCGCCATGATTGAACATGCGGAACATTCTCACCCAGAAGAGTGTTGCGGTTTACTGGTAGGCACAATGCAGGACGATCGGATCACGGCGATCGAGGTGTATCCCATGGCAAACCATTGGAACCCGGAGACCGCGCGGGATTTTGAAGCGGCGATGCTCACCCAATCAGATCTCACCCAACCAGCGGCAACCGATCCACCCAGCACCGAGCGACGCTATATCATTGATCCCCGCGCCATGCTCGACGTGCAGAAACTCGCCCGCGATCGCGGCCTCGCGATCGTCGGCATTTATCATTCTCACCCCGAACACCTGGCTATCCCCTCCGAGTACGATCGCGAATTTGCTTGGGCAGACTATGTGTATCCGATCGTCTCCGTGCGGCGGGGGCATCCAAGCGAAGTTCGCGCCTGGAGGTTGGACGACGATCGTCAGTTTTATGAGCTGGAACTACGCACTGAATTGCAATACTGCGATCGTTGACAACTGAAGCCTGATTGTGCGGTCAGATTTCGCATTTGTGCGGTGATATGATAATCAACCGGACAAAATTTACACAAAATGTACTTCGTTCAGCGTTCGCTCTGCCCATTTCGGCTTGCCGTGAGTCAGCGCGATCGTGATGAAACTTGCCCGCCGCCGCGCGTGAGGTTTCGATCGAAGAATTTCTGTGCAACCCCTGCAACGACGACAAAAGGAGATCTCATGGGACGTAAATGCCAACTGACGGGCAAAAAAGCCAACAATGCTTTTGCGGTATCGCACTCGCACCGTCGCACCAAACGCTTGCAAGAAGCCAACCTGCAAACCAAACGCATTTGGTGGGCAGAGGGTAACCGCTGGGTCAAACTCAAGCTTTCGACCAAAGCGCTCAAAACTCTGAACAATCAAAGCCTACAAGCAATGGCTAAAGCCGCTGGCCTCAATCTCAACAAGATGTAGTCAGATTTGGGCTTTTAGCTTCGATTCAACCCCTCAGACCCACGGTTAGTTTGAGCGATTGCCCCAAGCAACACCAAGCGAGACAGCCGATCTATGATCGAATGCGATCGAGCGAAGAGCTAGCATCAACGACGGTGCTGGCTCTCGGCTTTTTGGGAGCTTTACGCTTGGAGATGTTGCGGTAATCTCAAGCGGTAATCTCAAGCGGTAACGTTAAACGGCAACGTCAAACGTTAATCTCAAGCGGTAACGTTAAACAGTCAGAATGGCGATCGTCCTGATTTGCACTGAAGCAGTTTCAGTGATTCATGTTCGGTTTCTAGTTCTGTGCTATCTGGATTTTTTACGCTCTTTATTTCAGCTTTATGTTAGTTGCGCCCCAGCCCAAACACCTTGCCGCTTTTTGGTCAGATGGATTTGATCTAAAATCTCACCTCCAAGCTTTTCTAAAGCTAGAGTCACGCGATATTGACCTTAAATTAACGGAATGCCGCGAGACGATCAAGGCGATCGGTGAGCATTTTGATTGGGCGATGGTCGATAACTTTTATCAAGAACAGGTTGGGTCAAGCCACATTTTTGAGTTGGCGGCGTGGCATCTCGAAAGCTCGGATTATATCGGCGATATGCTGTGTTTGATTAACGATCGCGCGGTGGGTCGAGTGCTGGATTTTGGGGGCGGCATCGGAACCCATGCGATCGGCGCTGCGCTCTGTCCCAATGTCACCGAGGTTCACTATGCTGACCTCAATCCCACCAATTGCGAATTTGTCCGCTATCGTGCGTCACAGCTTGGCCTCAGCGATAAGCTCCACGTGTCTACCGAGATTCCCGATCCAAAAGCGTTTGATACGATTATGTGCTTTGACGTGGTAGAGCATTTACCCGATCCGGCGGGACAATTAAAGCAATTTCATGACTGGCTAAAACCGATGGGAAATTTACTGATCAATTGGTATTTTTCTAAAGGGTTTGAGCAAGAATTTCCGTTTCATTTGGATGATCCCGAGAAAATTGATGCTTTTTTTACGGTGCTGCAACATCAATTTTTGGAGCAATTTCACCCTTATCTGATGACAACGCGATCGTATCGCAAGGTGTAGTCAAATCTGGTTAAATCCGATCCAATCTCATCAGATTTCGTCAGACAGACTCGTAGCCAGTAGCGTGGGCATTGCCCACGCACGATCAACCCATAAATGTAGTCAGGTCAATAAAAAACGAGACAGATTGACTCTGCTCTGTTGGTTCAAAAACCGCGTTTCGACTCCGCTCAACGCTCTCGATCTGTTCTACAGCAAAAAACGATTTGCTTAGGACTGATCAAAAAGCTGAGAGCACTGAGCGGAGTCGTTGGCGTAGCCTTCGCGAAGCGAATAGTGCGGTTCTTAACTTAGATGAGAGTGTCCTAATTTAATCGGCTTCTGCTATAAAAATGATTGAACTGACTATGCGTATCCGTTATGGTGAGCAATGCTCTGCCAATCGACTCACCAGGGGCTGCCGATCATGGTGAATGCAGACCAGTAGTAGGGATGCGAAAGATTGCTGATTTCGTTGGCGCTGGTTCCCTCGGGTAGCGGAAAGCTGCGATCGAAACTGGGAAAGTAAATTTCACCCGTATCGAGTAACTCGAAATCGTGATGAATGAGTGCGAGTTGAGCCTGTCGCAGTGCTTCGGCTTTAATGCCGGTTTCGCTGAGGTGTTGATAAAACTGGGTCATAAGCGTGAGGGTTCCTACGTCGCTGACGTACCACAGGCTCGCTAAGGCGGACTTGACGCCCGCCGCGATCGCAAAGCCCGCAAACCCCAATTCTGCGGCTTCATCACC
>JAAUPN010000255.1 GCA_012033105.1 Coleofasciculaceae cyanobacterium RL_1_1 | reverse complement strand
AACCTCAACCGTGCGACTCCATCCGTGATCCAGACCGCTAACTCTGACCGACTCAGCCCGCGATCGGCTCGCAATCTGGCTCAACCGTCCCGCAATTTTCTAGGAGAACCCAGGCTCTGATGGTGTCCGTGCAATCGTTGACCCAGCTATGGCATCACGTTCTCACTACGCGCCTGGGGCAGCATCTTGGAACCGCGATCGATATTAGCCTAGTTCTAGGGCTGGTATACGCGGTGACGGTCGTGGCGACAGAGCGACGCACGGTTTGGATGGTGCAGGGCTTGGCGCTGTGTGTGGTCGCTTCTGCGATCAGTCACGCTCTGAACTTAACGCTGTTGTATTTGGTTTTAGACAAAGTTTCGACCGTCGCCTCTGTGAGTTTTGCGATCGCACTCCAATCTGAAACACGACAGTTTTTGGAACGTCTCGGGCGCGGCGATTTTCGAACCTTATTTCAGCCCACGACCCCACGGCGTGAACAGTCCAATTCCACGCTAGACGAAATCGTCGAAGCCGTCCGCAAGCTCTCGCAAAATCGCACGGGTGCGTTGCTACTCCTGGAAACCGATTCCCCGATCGACGAACGCGATCTCTCTGTTCCAGGTGTAAAACTCAATGCAGAAGTTTCGCGAGAACTACTACAAACAATTTTCCAAACCTCAACCCCCCTGCACGATGGTGCGGTTTGGATTCGCGATTCGCGGGTGGTTTCGGCGGGATCAATTCTGCCCCTGTCCGATCGCACCGCCTCTCGTCAGCTCGGCACACGCCACCGCGCCGCGATGGGCATCACGGAACGCATCCCAAAATGCATCTGTATCGTCGTCTCCGAAGAAACGGGATCAATCTCTGTCGCTGAACGCGGCGTGCTGAACCGCCCGTTAACCAGCACAACCCTACGCGAAATTTTAGAAGCACGGTTTACGGTAAGTGTGGAAAGTGAGGCCGCAACCCCGCGTTTACGTCAGCTTGGCAAACAGATTGCGTTTGGTGGATTTAGCGCGATCGCCAAGCTGTGGAAGCGAACACCCGCGATTAAAAACATGGATAAAGAGGAGTAGCCGATTGTGATTCAACCTGTGATTCGACCGAATTGGACTTTATACCGTCAGAGAGTAGGCCAATGCTGGGGAGCGAGCTGGATGATCGGTCAAGTGCTGATGAGTGCGGCGATCGCACTTCCCGTTGATGCACTTCCGAGCCGCCTGATCATGCCCATGCTGCCCGATCTGCCTCCGCCGGTTCCCGCCTTGCCCACGTCCGAACTACCGGAGTTAGACTGCTCCATCATTTCAGACACATCCTTTTACGGACACCTGCCCTACGCCGAAGTTGATCGTGCTGATCTGGTCTCCGTCGGGTACGGGATCTCGATGCAACGCGATGCTGCTGCCGGTTTTGAACAGTTGCGCCGCGCCGCTGCCAATGATGGCGTCAGTTTAGTGCCACTGTCCGGCTTTCGGAGCGTCGCAATTCAAACCGACCTATTTTACGGAGTTGCTGCCGATCGCGGTCAAACTCCCGCCCAACGCGCCCTGGTTTCCGCACCCCCCGGCCACAGCGAACACCACACGGGTTACACGATCGACATCGGCGACGGTGCAGCGGCCTGGGCGGATCTCAGTGTCAGTTTTGCTTCCACGGATGCCGGTCGCTGGTTAGCGGCCAATGCAGCCAGCTTCGGATTTGAGCTATCGTTTCCGCCGAATCATGCCTGTGTCAGCTATGAGCCGTGGCATTGGCGTTGGGTTGGGGACGATCGCAGCCGGGAAATCTTCGAGACGGCACGACGCTACGACGCCCAAGTGGGAATTACTCGCGATCGGTAGTCCGACCAAACGGACAAGCGCATACGGTTCAGACCAATCAGACCAACTCACACGCCACCCGATTTTGTCAGAGCAGCATGATCTGAATAACTGGAGTTTGTCGCGATGAGTCGCAAATCTCAAACTTTTGCGATCCTTCACGGCTGTCCTCAAAATCCGCTTGATAGATTGAACAGGACGCTTAATCCTCTCTTGCCCCCCCATTTCCCATGACGACAACGGCTCCCGTGATTATCTTCACCGATCTCGATGGCACGCTGCTGAACGCGCATGACTATCGCTATGATGCGGCGATCCCGATGCTGGAACGCCTGAAAGCTCTGGGTATACCGGTGATCCCTGTGACCAGCAAAACCCGTGCAGAGGTCGAGTGTTTGCGATCGGCGATCGGACTCCGCGATCCGTTTGTGGTGGAAAACGGCAGCGGGATTTTTATTGAGGCCGCAGACGATCGTTTTCCCGTCGATACGGATCAGCGGATTGATGGCTATCAGGTTATACCGTTGGGCGGTAGCTATCACGAAGCTCGTGATCGGGTGGCGAACCTGGCAAAACAACTCGGTGTGACGCTGTGCGGTTTTGGCGATCTCAAGCCTGAGGATCTGTATGGCATTACCGGTCTATCGATCGAGGAGGCAAAACGCGCCCAAAGCCGCGATTTTACCGAGCCGTTTATGGTTCCATCCAACGTCAGTAGCAATGCGATTACCGCTGCTGCCACGTCCCTCGGGTTTCGGGTCGTGGTGGGCGATCGCTTTTCCCATGCGATCGATCCGCGATCGGGCAAAGGGATCGCCGTTAAAACCTTAATTGACCTCTATCAAGCTCCCGCCGAGAATCTAACGATCATTGGCCTCGGCAATAGTCCCAACGATCTCGAAATGTTGAACGTGGTGACACACCCGATTATCATTCCAGCAAAAACGGGTTTGCCCCATCCCCGTTTGGCCGATCGTGGTTGGCCGATCGCCACACAGCATGGCAGCGCCGGTTGGGCTGAGGCGATCGGGGCGATCTTGAACGACCTCGGGCTAACGACCTAGGGAATCCCTCAGTGAAGGCATCGAGGTAAAGACCTATCGTCGAACCGCTCAACCAACAATGGCGATCGCCGACCTAAGATCCAAGAGATCTGTTGGCAGCGATCGCCACTGTGGTTGTTCTGTTTGATTCAGCCGGAAACATTCAAGCTGATGACGTGCGCGGGCAAAGCAGGATGGTTCTAGAGCATGTAGGCGGCCTGATAAGCCCACGTGATAAGGGCAGCAATTCCACCAAGGATCAGGAGCGAGGACAGCGCGATCAGAATCGGGCTATCAGCGCCGGGGAATTTCATGATGCCGCGATTGAGGTCGGTCATGATGTGAATTTCACTCCAAACGGAGCGTTGAGGGAGTTACTAAGATCGTAGCAAGAACACCAACGGGATGACGCGATCGGACACTGGGATGTTTCAGGGCTGAACGCAAATCGTCTCGTAGTGTACTATGGTCGATGCGCCAGATTCAGGCTTTCGATGCAACCGGTCAGGATTGCGATCGCGGAGCCGCCCAACCCAAGCCATGTCTCTGACCCATTCGTTAGACGATCGCGGGCAAGACACCCGGCGACTCAACCGCAATTTTCAGCCGCAACCGTCCTCTGTTTCAGTATCGGGTATGGCGAAATGCAACCCTAAGTTCATAAAGTTCATCAACTTTATAGCGTTCATCTTGATCTAGGATTTGATCTACAGTCCCCACTTGAGTCACCCGCGCTACATTGACTCAAGCACCCGGTAAACTTCCCCAAACGTTTCTACACGCCCCCTTTTGACGCTTTCATGACGAATAAACCAACGATCGCAATCTCTCACCTTGGCTGCGAAAAAAACCGCATCGACACCGAGCACATGCTCGGCCTCCTCGTCGAGGCTGGGTATGCCGTCGATGCCGATGAAGATACCGCCGACTATGCGATCGTTAACACCTGTAGCTTCATCCAGGCCGCTCGTGAGGAATCCGTCCGTACTCT
Source organism: Coleofasciculaceae cyanobacterium RL_1_1 (assembly GCA_012033105.1). Classification (GTDB taxonomy): domain Bacteria; phylum Cyanobacteriota; class Cyanobacteriia; order Cyanobacteriales; family Geitlerinemataceae; genus RDYZ01. The sequence goes on along the minus strand of JAAUPN010000255.1, from coordinate 1,333 downwards.
CGTCGAACTTGCCGAGCAGAAGAAAAAAATCGTGATCACAGGCTGCATGGCGCAGCATTTTAAGGATGAACTCTTGGATGAGTTACCGGAAGCCGTGGCCGTGGTGGGGACGGGTGACTATAACCAGATTGTCAGTGTAATCGAGCGGGCGGAAACCGGCGAGCGCGTCAGCCAGGTTTCGGACAATCCCACCTATATTGCTGACGAAAATACGCCCCGTTACCGCACGACGACCGAGGGAGTGGCCTATCTGCGGGTAGCGGAAGGCTGCGATTATCGCTGCGCCTTTTGCATCATTCCCCATTTGCGTGGTGACCAACGATCGCGGACGATCGAGTCGATCGTCGCCGAAGCCGAACAGCTCGCCGCTGAAGGCGTTCAGGAACTGGTGCTGATCTCGCAGATCACCACCAACTACGGTCTCGATCTTTACGGTAAGCCGTCGCTCGATAAGCTGCTCCACGCCCTCGGCAAGGTCGATGTGCCGTGGATTCGGATGCACTATACCTACCCCACTGGCCTGACCCAGCCCGTGATCGAGGCGATACGCGATACGCCCAACGTCCTGCCCTATCTGGATTTACCGTTGCAGCACTCGCACCCGGAGATCCTGAAATCGATGAATCGTCCGTGGCAGGGGCGCGTCAATGACGATATCGTCGATCGCCTCAAGGCCGAACTCCCCGGTGCAGTCATGCGCACCACCTTTATCGTCGGGTTTCCCGGCGAAACGGACGAGCATTTCGCTCACCTCGAAGCATTCATCCGTCGCCATGAATTTGATCATGTGGGGGTATTCACCTTCTCGCCGGAGGATGGAACCCCGGCGGCGGAGATGGAAAATCCTGTGCCGCAGGAGGTCATGGATAAACGGCGCGATCGCCTGATGGCCATTCAGCAGGAGATTTCGGCGCGACGCAACCGGATGCAAATTGGTCAGGTCGTGGATGTGTTGATCGAACAAGAAAATCCGCGTAAGGGTGAGTCGATCGGGCGATCGGCTCGGTTTGCGCCGGAGGTGGATGGTGTTGTTTATGTTGAAGGATCGGCGCGGCTCGGATCGCTGGTTCCGGTGCTGATTGTCGATGCTGACGAATACGATCTATTTGGACGCATCGCGACGGCAGCCGACCTCAAGGCACACGCGATCGCCTCGATCTAATCCCGTACGATACTGATCCCGACCATAACGAACGGTGTCTGGGTTAGCACCAGGCAAGTTGGCTTGAGCGGCTGAGGGCTGAGATCGGGGTTTAATTAAGCTTCATTTCAGTTCCCTGTTTCTAGCGCAAACTTGTGCTAACTTTGCGCCAAGAGACCACCCGCAAAACAT
>JAAUPN010000081.1 GCA_012033105.1 Coleofasciculaceae cyanobacterium RL_1_1 | reverse complement strand
GTCCGCCTGCAGGAGCACGGCAAACTGGACGGCCTGGTACTCAAGATCAGCAATTGCGCGAAGTTCGTGATCTATTCCGTGTTGTTTCTCGCCGCCGTCTACTGGGGATTCAAGGGCGACTTCGTCGATTTCTGGGACGCTTTCCTGTGGCTGGTCGCTTTCATTTTCATCGAGCTGAACGTGTTCAACTGGCGCGAGGAGACCAAGCGCGACCTTGCGGCCGCAGCAGTGCAGCCGCGCCAGGTGTAAATGACTAAACCGCTCGAGTTGCGACAGCCGGCGATACGAGAGTCGCGCGACGTGCTGGACCGAATACTGCGAGCTGTCCCACCAGCCACAGCGCGATCATTGCCGACGGGATCACGTACCACGCGATCGGCGTCAGGTTGAACGCAGGCTGTGCAGCGGCCATCACAGTTTGGCAAAATGCCGCCGTCCGCTCAGAATTACGACCGGCGATCGCCACCAGTTGTGCTTGGGGATCTCGAACGATCGCCTCTGCCCGCCGTGTCGCCGTAAAGCCCGTGCCAATCAATCCCCAACGGATTTGCGTCATCGTGTCGTTTCTCAGTTCGTGATTATTTTGGGATATCCGTCCGACAGTCAGCCAATTATTAATCAATTATCAGCTAACGATCAGCCGAGAATCATCGGCTAACAGACCCTACCGCGTATAGCGATCGCACCCCAAACCGCAGCGTCTATCCGAGCCACCGGTCACTGTTCTCTTCAGCATTCAGCAAAATCAACACCTTCGACCAAACCCCTCGATCGCAGCGAAAGGCGACGCGATCGCCACTCTGCTTAACCCCACTCACCCATGCCAGCAATTCCACACTTGACAAATACGACGGGATACAAGGCTTTGTGCAAGGTCAAATCAACGATAAGTAAATCCAGATTGAATCAGTATTATTTATAATTAATTGTGTCGATTTTTTATTGTTTTTGGGGGTTGCATCCTTTGATTTTTCCCGTACTATCAGAGAGCAAAAGCAGCCTTTGCCCTTCGATTGGCGTCAGCTTGTCGTCAACCAATGCATTAGGTATCTTTATATAACGAGAGGAAATGACATGAGCGAAACCTACAAAGTAACACTGGTCAGCGAAGCTGAAGGTCTGAACGTTACGATCGACGTACCCGAAGATACGTACATCCTGGATGCGGCTGAAGAGCAAGGCGTTGACCTCCCCTACTCCTGCCGTGCAGGTGCATGTTCGACCTGTGCCGGTAAAATCACCAGCGGCACCGTTGATCAATCGGATCAATCCTTCCTCGATGACGACCAAATCGAAGCAGGCTTCGTTCTGACCTGTGTTGCTTATCCGACCTCGGACTGCACGATCGAAACCCACAAAGAAGAAGAACTGTACTAGATTACGGTTGACCGTAAGGATCTCGTACAGATCTAGATTCTCGCTATTTTAATTCTCGCTCTGGGGTTTGTTGTCTGTCCACAGGACAAACCGAATGATGATCCAAACGACTGTTTGGATTTAGTCACTTTTTCATGACTCCAGAGCAAAAAAATCCCCACCCTAGAGTCTAGAGTGGGTGTTTTTTTATGTTTATGTTGGCGAACTGGGCTTAATAGACCTGGCGAGGTCTCGGTGTGGATACCGTAAGTGTTAGAGCGGAATTAGCTCGGGATAGTTCGAGAGCAGTTGCTCATCGGTTAAACGATCGCCAAATTTGGCGGGTGCAAAGTGAACTTGGACGGCGCGTAGGCGTTCCTGATAGTGCAGGGTCGATAGGGCTTTGAGGCCATCGGTCAGGGCGTCCAGATCAGCCAAGTCCGTTTCGATCGCGGGAACTTCGCCTTCAGTGGCGATCGTCAGCGAGACCAGGACATTTTCGGTGACCGGCAGGGTCAGCGGGTCGTCCGTAGTATCCGTGTCGCTCGTATTGCCGAGGTCAACGTTTCCTTGATAACGTTGCGCCGAGTCTGCAAACAGCTCGTTCACATAGTCGCCTGCTTCGCCCTCATCCCAAAATACGTCGCCTTCGTTACAGGCCGACTGCCAGTAGGGCTGGAGGTCGATGAGCTGATTGGCGATCGTATCGAGCTGTTCGCCCATGACCTCCAAGTCACCCTCGCTGTCGATCGCGATGCGTGCCGCTCGATTCAGCGTTCCCAGCAGAGGCGTGATCTCAGCCCCCCGTAAACTCACCACAATGCGGCACACGACAAATCGCGTTTTGCCCGTCATGCGGTTGAATCGATCTCCTAGGGTACTCATAGGCTATAACTCCGGAATGGTAGGAATTGGGGGATAGATCCTGGGGTTATTCTTCGGCGTTGACTAACAGGCGATCGGCGTGGACATCCACCGGATTCGACATGCTGGGAAAGACAACGCGATGAACCTGGGGACGGAACCCCAACCAGCGGCTTGACAGCTCCGAAAATTGTGAGGGTACACCGCTGACGTAAAACTGGGTTGCTTGCCGGGGCGCTGTGGCGCGTAGCCCGAGCAGATCGAGTTCACGCAAGGTGGCACGAACCAGGTGGGAAGCCGGGTCGATCAAGGTAACCTGGTCGCCGACGATCGGTCGAATGATTTCGGCCAGGTGTGGATAGTGGGTACAGCCATACACCAGCGTGTCGATGTTGCGATCGATCAGCGGTTCGATGTATTCGCGAGCTGTGGCGATCGTGGCCGCATCTTGCAGCCGATCGCCTTCCACGATCGGCACAAACTGCGGACAGCCCACTTCCCACACCTCCACGCTGGGATCAATCTCGCGCATGGCGTCCCCATAGGCGCCACTGTTCGCCGTGGCCGGAGTCGCAATCACTCCGATACGCTTGCCTGCTTTCACAGCAGCTCGCGCACCGGGAAAAATCAAGCCGAGAATCGGAAAATCGTATTCGGCACGAACCAAATCCAGTGCCAGGGCTGAACTCGTATTACAGGCCATCAGCGCCATTTTGACGCCGCGATCAGCCATCCAATCCAGGATGTCGCGCACAAAATCAGTGATTTCGGGAGCCGTGCGTGTGCCGTAGGGCAAGCGAGCCGTATCACCGAAATATAAAACCGATTCGTTTGGCAAGGCACGATCGAACTCACGCAGGACGGTGAGGCCGCCGACGCCGCTATCGAAGATGCCAATCGGTTGGTGGTTGGGGGTCATTCGCAATCATGAGGGCTAAGGGTGGCGTGTGCGAGGGAGAGCGAAGGGAGCAGGCGAGGTCTCCACTCTCGCAATCGTAGAGCAACACGCCCCAACCTGCCGTCGAAGCGAAGAACGGATGGGACGATCGCCTGGAAATGCGAGAGTTAAGTTGCTAGATCGCTATGGCTACATCCAATCTAGGGTTCACAGTATGGACCAGGGCAATAGCGATCGACATATTCAAGAATGCCACGGGCAATGCCACGCGCCAGGGTTTCTTGATAGTCCGGATTGCGCAAACGTGGTGCGTCTTGATCGCCCGTCACAAAACCCAGTTCGAGCAGTACCGCAGGCATATCGGTGTAGCGCAACACGTAAAATCGCGCCGTTCGCACCCCCGATCGTTGCTACCCGTCGCATCGATCAAACTTTCGTGAATCGTGTCCGCAAGCCGATCGCCTGATTGGTAATAGTACGTCTCGATACCATTGACATCGGGACGGCTCATGCTAATCGCGTTGGCATGAATGCTAACAAACAGGTTGGCCTGAACCCGATTGGCCAAATCCACCCGTGGGTCAAGATCGAGGTCGTAATTGCCGGTACGAGTCAAGATGGGTTCGACACCGCTTTCTCGCAGCAACTCCGCCACACGATTGGCGACGGGATCGACGATATCGATTTCACTCAGGCCGCCAATACCAACCGCACCGGGATCGGGGCCACCGTGACCCGGATCAAGCACAACGACCACGCGACCGTCCGTGATCTCCGGCAAATTATTCAACGATGACCAGTCAAAGCTACTGCTACCGCTGTTACCCGCAGTACCGACCCCATCGGAGTTATTCACGCCGTAGGGTTGTAACTCAACGGCAAGCATCTGCGTGCTGGGTTCATTGACGCCACGAACCGAAACCTGGGGCGCAGGCATCACGTAAATGGTGATGTTGCCGTAGGCGTCCTGTTCGGCGTTCACCCATTGGATCGCGCTGCTGCTACTGGCGTCGGGCAGTGTGACGTCGGGGCCGAAGCGAGCATTGGGAATGGTGATCGCGTAGGCGAGGCTCGATCGATCCCAATAGGTGTCGTAATCATCAACGCGGCGATCGGTCCGAATCAGGACACGATTGCCATCCGTTGTGAGTTCGATGTATTCCACCGTTACGGGCGATGACTGTGCCTGAAGCTCGATCTCCTTGGGATCTTCCCCCGTTGCCTGGGTCATGCGGTCCGAGCTGGACAAGGCTGCCAAGGCCGAAGTGGACGTGGCATCATCGAGCTGAATCGAAGCGATCGAAGTCCTGACCGGAGCCGTCTCCAGCGGAGCCGCCAGGACAACACTCAACGCCGACACGGGTAGGTAAGCGCCTGCCAGCGTGGCAACGAACGATGCAATAAATTTCACAGTCATATCTCCTGTGATCGTCGCCGTTTCAGAAGGAATAACGAACGATCAAACGTTTCAGTCGGGCTGAAGGTAAATCGGGATGGTTACGCACCAGCACCAGGGACAATGGCGAGAGTTCTGGCAACGAGACGATCCGCATCAGAGGTTTGACGAAACACCTGACAACGGACTGGGATGAAAAATAGCACGATCGCGCAATGAATCGACAAGCGATCTGTGCCGCTTCTAGGCCGAATGATTCAACCCCTGGGCTTCAATCCAGCGCAAAATAAGCGCATTAAACACCTCGGGGCATTCATCATGGGGGCAATGTCCCGCCGGAGCGATCTCGTGTAGTGTGAGCCGATCGCTATACTGGGCGAAGGATGCCGGACGCGCCAGACTCGGGGGGACAAGGCGATCGTCGCGTCCCCACACCAGCAGAATCGGCAGACGCGATCGCTCCAGGATCGCCACCAAATCCGGGCAATAGTCCGGCTTCGAGGCTTGGCGCACCAAGGCCGTCAAGGCACGAACCGCATCGCGATCGTAGGCCGGTTTGGAAAACACCGCGACCAGCTCAGGCGTCACCGCCTCAGGATTGGTATAGGCCAACTTCGCCACAGAGGTTAAGCGTTTGGGATCGCGCAGAAACGCCAAAATTGGCCGCAGTAGCCAGCGCTGCCCGACCGAACCTTCGATCGCGGCAATCACCCCCCGCAACGGTTTCGGTATCGCCCGCGTGCGCAACGACGGATCGGGCAGCGTGACCAACACCACACCTCGCACCCAGTCCGGACACTGATCCACTGTCGCCAAGCTCACCAACGACCCGATCGAATGACCCACCACGATCGCCGCCTGTCCCACAATCTCCCGTAAAAAATCGCCCACCATCTCCGCCCACAGCGCCATCGTGTAGGGCGCATACGCCTTCTGGGACGCGCCAAACCCCGGTAAATCAACGGCATAGCAGCGATGCGTCTGCGCCCACACGGGAAGATTCTGACGCCAATGGCCGATCGCTGCGCCAAAGCCGTGAATACAGACGATCGGCGGGCGATGATTGTGCTGCGGCACATTTCCCGTAAACGCATAGCGAATTCGCCAGCCGCGCCAAACCCAATCACGTTGGGTGTAGGGTCGGGAGAATGAGGTGGAGGGGATCGAGGCGGTTACATTCGGCATTCGGACAGAGCCATTCGGTTACGGGGCGATCAATCGGTCACAGGAATGGGGAGAGGATTTAATCGCCGACCAGAGATCGCCAACCAGAGATCGCGACCCAAGGATCACAAACGCAATCACAAACGCAATCACAAACCCAAGAGAGCAAACACGCAGAACTAGATTTCTTGAAACGAGCCTGACGCGATACCCCACTCCAGCCTTGATTTGTGGCTCCTATCCAGAACATGCATCCATCCGAAACGAGAATTTCCATGAAGAGGTGACACGCTTACGAAAGATTGCGAGTAAGATAGCAATAAACGTGCTGTGCGTCCGCACTGCGGTGATTGACAGCTTCCCGCAGCGCTCACGTATTCAAGCCACATTTCTCATAAAGCATATATGCCTGTAATCCGAAACAGAAGACGACAACAGAATCTACCCCAAATTAATGAGCGAATTCGGTATCCGACGATTCGCGTCATTGGCACAGAAGGCGAGCAGCTCGGTATTATGCTTCCGGCGGAAGCACTGGAAATTGCCGAAGAAAAAGACCTCGATCTCGTCCTCGTGAGTGATAAGGCCGATCCTCCTGTTTGCCGCATCATGGATTACGGCAAATTCAAGTTTGAGGAAGAGAAGAAGAAAAAAGAAGCAAAGAAAAAGCAGCATTCTTCTGAACTGAAGGAAGTCAAAATGCGCTACAAAATTGAGGAGCACGACTATAATGTGCGCCTCAAGCACGCAACCCGCTTCATTAAAGCTGGAGATAAAGTCAAGGCAACAGTGATGTTTCGGGGTCGTGAAATTCAGCACACTGACCTAGCAGCGCGTTTGCTTCAGCGACTCGCCACCGATCTAAATGAGATTGCAGATTTGCAGCAGCGCCCGAAACGTGAAGGCCGCAGCATGACGATGCTTCTGTCTCCGAAAAAAGGCATCGCTGGTAGCGACGAGAAGTAAAAGCGAGGTCGCTCAAGCTGGTTCATTCCACTTAAGATCTAACGTAAAAGGCGTTCAATGTCTCGATTAGGTCAATAAGACTCTGGTGTGATTACAGCGTCCTAGACAGTACTTTAGCCGCTTCATTTCCTATTTTTAAATAAGAATAAAAAAGACTCCGAAGTTATTCAGAGTCTTTTTTATGGGTTAAATAACGGATTGAGAACATGCTGGGAGCGTTGAGCGGAGTCGAAACGCGAGGTGTAAAAATCGAGCCTCTAGCGTGTCGTGGTGGCGATCGCAGCTAAACCATACACCGAGAAACCCGCCGATCGCAGTGCCGTTGCGCCTGCCTGAGCCGTCGCGCCCGTCGTGAAAATATCATCAATCAATAAAATGGGGCGATCGAGCCGCTTCAGTTCTGCCCGCGCCGCTCCAATCTGTAATGCACGATCAAGCTCGCGTTGGCGTTCACTGGGCGATAAATCAAACAGCGCCTGGGTGGGGCGAATGCGCCGTAAACCCTGATTGACCAGTGGTAAATTCGTAGCGCGGCAAAAACCCTGGGCGATAATTTCAGCTTGATCAAACCCGCGATCGCGACGTTTGGTGACGTGCATCGGCAGTGGAACTACCGTGATCGGCGGGTGCTGACGCTGTCCGACCTTCACCTGTTGGAGCCACATACGCCCCAGATGTTCCCCAAGATGGTCACCAATTTGGGGACGATTGTTATACTTCATCATCGTGATCGCCTGTTTGAGTTCATCACGATACTGTCCCCAAACCCAGACTGGTAGAGACAAGCGTTGCAGGCGTTCACGGCTACGGTGTTGCAATCGATCGAGTTTCGTTTGGCAGCGATCGCAAATTGGCGTGAGACTGTCGCGACGACAGAGATTGCATTCCGACTTAAACAGAAGATTGAGTAACGATCGCCAACGAAACACACCAAATACCCCACACTCTAGAATTTTCTCTGCACTTGCCGACAGCAATATACCAAGAATCATCCGGCGAAACAGGTCGTCGCATCAACGTTTGAACCGCTGAACAGGATCAACGTCAAGGCGTCGGTGCGACGAATTCGTGGATCGTCTTAGCTGGCGTGGCGATCGGTGCGACGACGCAGCATCATGCCGGAAAATACCATTAGACCCAGTACAGACGCAGGTTCCGGCACAGTGGCTGGGGGCTCCGAAGGATTGCGAGTCGCCTGCGCTGTGAAGCTGAAGTCTTGGTAATCGCGATCGCTCCCCGTACCGGTTTGATCCTCAAAGGAAACGCGGCTACCCTCTTCCGTATAGGGATCAGAGGATTGAAAATCGAAAGCCAAATCGAAGCGAGTTCCATCGGCTCCCTCTGCACCAAAGGAACCGAATATCGCCTGCTGAAGCTTGCCCGTATTGAGGCTGCTGGTCGAAAATACCGTCGTATCTCCGCTCGTCAAACCAAAGGTGTAGGCTTGTCCCGCAGCGAGGAGCGCCGAGGTAGAACAAAGGCCGCTTGCTCCGGCGAGAACTGTATTGCCGCAGGTTCCGAGCCAGCCATTGGCGGACGAGTTATCGGAACTCTTGACCTCCGCAAACAGATCTTGCACCCAGCTTGCAATCCCGCCATCCACGCTATACAGCGCGAGCTTAGACAGGTACTTGCCGTGACTTTCATGAAACGTTAGATCCAGGCGGGTTTCTTGTTCAAACAGAATGCCCTCGGTGCCGAACTGAAACCCATAGGCGGGTTGGACAACAGCGAGGCCGAAGGCTGTGGATGCGAGACCGAGCAATAGAGCGGATGTAGAACGCATGAGATTGATATGGCGTGACGCGATGGGATAGAAATCGTGATGGCAGATGGATTTTTCTGTCCATTGCACAATCTGAATGACTCATCGCGCTATTCCTATGGGATTTACGTTCTGGGCTTAGGTTTTACATAACCTTTAAATAGGTGGTGATTTAGCACGGATAGATTGTTGAAATATTCACAAAATATGCGTATTAATACTTATTAATATTTGCGGATATTTGCGTAAATCTTGAATCAAGCGGTGTGTTAACTGAGGCCATTGATCGAAGTCGCAGATCGAAGTCGTAGATTGAATTAGCACAAATATTCTCGAACAAGCATATAATTATTTAATAAACAAAAGAGAGAGCCTGTCATGATATTTCGTCAGCTATTTGATTACCAGACCTGGACGTACACCTATCTAATCGGCGATCGCCAGAGTGGTCAAGCCGTGCTAGTGGATTCCGTTCTCGAACAGGTCGATCGCGATTTGGCCTTGATTGATGAGCTTGATTTACAGCTTGTCTACAGCCTCGAAACCCACGTTCACGCCGATCATATTACTGGCGGCGGTCAGCTTCGTGAACAGACGGGCAGCACTTCGGTCGTACCGATCGGGGCTAATGTTGCCTGTGCCGATGAGCACATTCGCGATGGCGAAACGATCGCGATCGGTGACCTGACGATCACCGCGATCGAAACCCACGGGCATACGGATAGCCACATGGCCTTCCTCGTCAACCAGACGCATCTGCTCACTGGGGATTCCCTGTTTATTCGTGGTTGTGGCCGCACTGATTTTCAAAGCGGTGATCCAGGAACGCTCTACGACTGCGTGACGACGAAACTCTTTACCCTACCGGATGACACCCTGGTCTATCCCGGCCATGATTATCGTGGTCATAGTGTCTCGACGATCGGCGAAGAAAAACACCATAATCCGCGTTTCGTCGGTAAAGATCGCGCCGCCTTCATTGAGTTTATGAATGCCCTCGACTTGCCCAATCCGCAAAAAATCATGGAAGCTGTCCCCGCGAACGAGCGTTGCGGTCAGGTCTGAAACGCGATCGGAAAAATTACGGGTATTCACGAAAGTCTGGCATCGGAATGAGCTATTGCCGTTCTAAGGATTAGAACGATGAGACAAATGAACGGTCAGACTTTCTAACCCCTCTTGCGTCAGTCCTGTCCCTCGCTGACCTTTTACTCCCTCAACGTTCGCGGTAATCCCAATCTATGTTTAGATTCATCCTCGGTCACGTGCTGGCCGTCGGTATCGGCCTCAGCCTTGGACTGATCGGCGGTGGCGGCTCGATTTTAGCCGTCCCCATTTTGATTTACGTCATCGGCCTTGCACCGAAAACAGCGATCGCCATGAGCCTCGCCGTGGTCGGGATCGTCAGTGCGATCGGCGCGATTCCCCACGGCCTCAACGGTAACGTCAACCTACGTATCGCCGCGATTTTTACGCCTCCGGCAATGGTGGGCGCATATTTTGGCGCACGCTTGGCAAGTCTGCCGATGATCTCCGAGCGCTTTCAGCTTCTTTGTTTTGGCGTGATCATGGTGCTGGCGAGCTTGCTCACGATTCGCAAGGGGCGACGAGTAACGCCATCGACGGAGCCGTTACCGATCGCAGAGCAAAGCCAAAATCCTGCACTAGATCTTGACCCAACGTTTGACCCGCAACCCAAGGATCAGCAATCCACGCAAAACCGTTGGTTATCCATGCTGGCGGTTCCGCTACAAGGGTTGGGAGTCGGTGTGCTGACTGGCTTTGTGGGAGTCCGGTGGTGGTTTTTTGATTATTCCTGCGCTGGTCTTGCTGGGCGGTCTACCGATGAAAGAGGCGATCGGTACGTCACTGGTGATCATTACGCTCAACTCGGCAAGCGGTCTCCTGGGCTATCTGGGTCAAGTCGAATTGAACGGGACGTTACTGGTCAGTTTCACCCTGGCGGCGAGTTGCGGCACGATCGCCGGGGCGTGGCTGAACAAAAGGATTGATGCGCGTCATCTACAAACCGGGTTCGGCTATTTCGTGCTGGTTGTGGCCGGGTTTGTGCTGTTTCAGGGTTAACCTGAGTTCGAGTTAAGTCGATCAGGAGAATCAACGGCGAGTCTAGACCGATGAGGCTTTGGTGTTGGGTGTGACGTTGAGTAGACCTCTTGCATGAATCGGTTTTGCTTTGCCCTCACCCCCCACCCCCCTCTCCCCGAGGAGAAGGGGAGTTAGAAGTCCCAGTTTGGGAGAGGCGATGCCCTGAGTTTGCCGAAGGGGATTTAGGGTGAGAGTCAACATTGGTGCAAGAGGTCTAGTGAGTTTGAACATCACGATCGCAAGTGCGATCGCCGTAAAATCGCGTGAACCACGATCGGCGTTCCTAAAATCGCCGTCACGGCATTCAGGGGTAACACAACCGCTAACCCCGGTAACTGCGCTAACCAATCCGACAGCAGCGCCAACGTCGCGCCCAACAGTGCCACGGTTGGGATGAGTTGACGCACATCCGACGTACGCAGCAGGCTGCGGCTCAGGTGCGGCACGGCAATCCCGAGGAAGGCGATCGGCCCACAAAAAGCCGTGACAGCGCCAACCAAAATCGCCGTACTGATGATCGTGCCGATAAAGATCGCCCGCACCGATAACCCCAAGCTCCGCGCTGTCGTTTCACCCAACAGCAACAGATTCAGCGGATTCGCTAAAGCACAGGCCGCGATCGTCCCCACCATGACGGCAACACCCAGGACACCTAGGCGATCCCAGGTCACCCCACTAAAGCTACCAAACGTCCAAATCAAGTACGCCTGGATCTGATCCGGATTGCTAAAGTGCAGCAAAATCGTGACGATCGCATTCGTCGCATAGCCAAACATCAACCCGAGTAAAAGCAACGTTTCACGGCTGCGGATGCGCTGCGCTACGATCGCCACCAAAACCAAAACCAACGTCGCTCCCAGGCTTGCCGCGCCCACACGCCCCCAACTACCCGCCCACACCCCGCCCAGCAACACCACGATCGCCACGCCCAAACTCGCCCCCGATCCGATCCCCAACACAAACGGCCCCGCCAGCGGATTGCCAAATAGCGTTTGCATTTGTAGTCCCGCGATCGGTAGCGCGATACCGGTGGCGATCGCCGTCAAGGCTTTGGGCAGACGAAAGGAAAAGACGATCGTTTTCCAAGCCGGATTGGTGGGTTCACCGCCCAGCAAAATGGTTAACATTTCACCCAGGGGAATGCGAACCGATCCAAAGGATAACTCTAGCCAAAGCGTGAGGATGAGCAGCGTTCCCAAGCCTAAGGCCGCGATCGTGGTGCGTGATCTCAGCACGATACGGGAACTGGTTCGGGAGGTGTGACCATCTGTCCGGTGTCGGAGACGCGAATCACCTGGCTGTGGTGGGAGCCATCGGGATGCAGTTCGAGCCAACGGAAGCCGGGGAGTTGATCGAGGTCGGTGGCGTCGTTGCGTAGCACTTGGGTACAGGTGGAGGGTGTGCCATAAAACTGGATGCCGTGCGATCGCCCGCAAATTCCAGATGGGTATGGCCAAACATCACCAGCTTGACAGGGTTCTTGTGGTCAAGTTCCGACGATTTTATTGATTTTGATAAGTCGTTGGATAAGTCTGACGATGTTGGCAATGCTGATCGATTCAATTGCGCTAACAACTCACGGGCATTCGTAACCCCGATCGTGTCGAGCCAGTCGATATTCATCGGAATCGGATGATGATGCAGGGCGATCGCCGTTGGGCGATCGGTGACATCCAGTTCCAAGCGCAATTGTTGTAGGCGATCGGGACTGATTTCACCTTCGCCGTAAGTCGCCGTCGCCAGGGTTGAATCGAGCAAAATGAGGTTCCAGCCGCCCAGTTCAACCCGATCGGCGGTCACAAACGGCGCACGACTGAGGTGATCGCGGGCGATATCTGGGCAATCGTGATTTCCCGGCAGCCAATAGGCCGGGATGTTCAGGTCTGAGACTAGCTCATGGAGCAGATCATAGGCCGCAGGATCGCCATTGTGCGCTAAATCGCCCGTCAACAACATCACGTCAGGTTGCTTCTCGGCCACGCACGCAAGTACGCGGCGCAAGCTGTGCCAGGTGGCGACGCCGCGCATGGTGGCCTCGCGATCGGTCAACAGATGGGTATCCGTCACTTGAGCGAGTTTTACAGTCATGGTTTTATCGTCAAGAAGGAAGGTCAAAACGTCGAGTTGCTGCTATGTTTGAACGGAAAAAGTGACCTTCGCTTCGCTCGATTCAACGCCAGAATTGCTCCCATAAGGCGGTAGATATTCTGTAGTTTTGTATACTTTAGAGACGAATGTGTCACATTTCTAGGTAAGCGTGCCACGCTTTATCGACAAGGTTACGAGCATTTCAGTCCTTCAATTCGCACCAGAGACGTAAACTCGCGTGAATTCCCATCCGCTTTCGGAACTGACCCGCTACGACAGCGAAACGATCGCCCGCTACTATTGGCGTCGCCCTTGGCAAGTGCTTTGGCGTAGCCTCGAAGTCGTGATTATGTTGCTGCGTTTTATCTTCGGCATGGTGCTCGATCGCTGGCTGGGGCGAGAAGAACAGAACGTTCCCAAGCGTGCGGCCCAGGTGCGCGATGCTCTCACAAATCTAGGGCCAACCTTTATTAAAGTCGGTCAAGCGCTCTCGACCCGCCCGGACTTAATCCGCCAAGCCTATCTCAACGAACTGATCACGCTACAAGATCAGCTTCCCGCCTTTAGCAATGACATCGCGTTCCAGACCCTCGAAGAAGATCTCGATTTAACCGCCAGCGAAATTTTTGCCGAGATCACGCCCAATCCGATCGCAGCGGCCAGTCTCGCCCAGGTGTATCGCGCTCGCCTCTTTAGCGGTGAAGAGGTCGCCCTCAAAATTCAGCGCCCGAATCTCATCCCGACCCTAACCCTGGATTTATTTCTGATTCGCCTTGGCGCGGGGTTGCTCTCGCCCTATTTGCCGCTCAACCTCGGTCATGATTTACAACTGGTCGTTGATGAGTTTGGCACAAAGCTGTTTGAAGAAATTGACTACGAAAATGAAGGCCGCAACGCCGAACAGTTTGCCGAAAATTTCCGCGACACCCCTGCCGTCAAAGTCCCGCGTATTTTTTGGCGCTACACGAGTCGCCGTATCCTGACCCTGGAATGGATCAACGGTTATAAGCTGACGGAAATGGGTCAGCTTGATGATGCAGGGATTGATCCTCGAGCGATCGTTGAAATTGGCGTTACCAGCGGTTTACAACAACTGCTCGAATTTGGCTTTTTCCATGCCGATCCCCACCCCGGTAACCTCTTCGCCACGGCCAATAACGAAATGGCCTATATCGACTTCGGGATGATGGATCAGCTCGATGAGTCGATGAAAGAAACGCTCGTCGATGCACTGGTTCATTTGGTGAATAAGGATTACACCGATTTGGCACTGGATTTTGTGCAGCTTGGCTTCCTTGCACCCGGAACCGATATCACCCCGATCGTCCCGGCATTAGAAGATGTCCTCGGTGACATGCTAGGCAAGAAAGTCGGCGAATTTAATATCAAAACCGTGACCGATCGCTTCTCAGAACTGATGTTTGAGTATCCGTTCCGAGTTCCGGCCAAATTTGCGCTGATTATCCGGTCCGTGGTCACCCAGGAAGGTTTAGCTCTGAGTATCGATCCAAACTTCAAGATTGTTGATATTGGCTATCCCTACATCGCTCAACGTTTGCTGACGGGCGAGTCACCTCAGCTTCGCCGTCGCCTGCTCGATGTTCTGTTCAAGGATGGCAAGTTCCAGTGGGATCGCCTGGAAAATCTGCTGAAGATTGCCCAGGTTGACGATAACTTCGACCTGCTGCCAACGGCTCGCCTGGGGCTGCAATACTTGCTATCCGAAGAGGGGCGCTACCTACGTGAGCAGCTTCTGATCGCACTAACCGAAGACGATCGCCTCCAAATGGAACCGGTGCAGCGTCTGTGGGATCTGGTCAAAGCCGATATCACAACCGATCGCATTTGGGATGAGGCTGTGAGTACGATCGTCGATTTTTCGGCCAAACGTGCCTCTTCGATCGCGGCAGATTGGTTGCCTTCGGTTGCGGTGAGTGCTTTTAGCAATCCCCGCTAGTCTCTCGCCAGTGCTGCCGTTCCGTGGCAAAATCTAAAACTCTCGCGTCAGACATTTCCGCGTTTTTCAGCGTCAGACTTCGATGTACTTTGGCCCCCCTATTTTCGCGATCGCTGCTTACCTATTCATTGCCTCGACTTCGGGCTACGCCTTTTACACGACGCTGACGAGCGAACTAAAGGCATGGTCGAAGAGTCGATCAGGCCGACGGTTGCAGCAGCTCCAGGGCTATCAGCTCCGTTTTCCGATGTTTGGCATTGCGATCGGTGGTTGCGGTTTCCTCACCTCCGCGCTGCAAATTTTCGGTATCTCGCCCAAGTTTTCCCTGACGATCGCGGTTCCCCTCAGCCTGGGGATCGGCTTGGCGATTTGGAATCAACTCATCAAATTGCTGAATCAGCTTGAACGTGGTGGTGTTCGGAGCCTGAATCTCGAAGAGGTGAGCCTCGGGGATGTCAAGATTCCCGACTCGGCGTTTGCACCGGAACGCCGCACACCGAGCCGATCGCGGGAGAACGAAAACAACAGCAACGGCTCGGTTCAGTAATAGTGATAGTTCAGTAGGGTGGGCATTGCCCACCATCATCAGCGCCCACCATCAGCTTTGTAGTTGCATCGTTCCTGCGCTCTGCGTAGGAACGTCTCTTTAGACGCTCTGCGTCGCGAGTTTAATCCGCTTGTGTCTGGGTTCAGATCGTCGCGCTTAGTGAAAACCGCACTTCGACTCCGCTCAGTGCTCATTGGGGTTTTTCATGATCTCCACAAGCCGAGCCGGATTTGGTATGAGACCTCTGAGGTTTTGAAGACCTCAGAAGTTTCGCTCCCGGTGCTACTCTTCTCCGTTATCATCCGCATCCTCCTCTTCCTCTTCATCTGGTAGCTCTACCCCGATCGCATCGGAAAAATCTGCATGGGTTAGATCCGCGCCGTCGAGTTTCGCCTCCGTTAAGTCAGCCCCGGAAAAATCCGCTTCGATTAACTTGGCATTGGACAAATTTGCCCCCGAAAGATCCGCCTCCGATACGTCCGCTTCGGTGAGATTTGCCGCAAACAGATCCGCTTCGGATAAATCCGCCTCTGCTAAATCTGCCTCGGTGAGATTCGCCTCAACCAAGTTCGCCCCCGAGAGATCCGCCTCGGATAAATCAGCTTCGGTTAGATCCGCACGACTCAGATTGGCGTCACTGAGATCCGTGCCACTAAAGTCGGTGTAGCGTAAATCTGCCCCGGCTAAGTTGACACCGCAGAGGTCAAGCCCGCTGAAGTCTAGCTCGCTGAGATCGGCTCCCTCGAAGCTTTCCCATTCAAACTTTTTAATGCAGTCGCGCAGGTAGATCTGAAAGCGCTGATATTCCGATTTGAGTTGTTCGATCGCGCGATCGTCAGCCATGATGCACCTCCTTCTCGATGCGGTATGGAACAGGTGGAGGATGAGACTCCGCTCGGATGCGTAAACGGCGAGATGTTGGATGGTTTGCCGATCACTGGGTCATCAGTCCGGCCAGCTTGCGGCTAAAACAACCTGATGATTGTTAAAGTGGAACTTGCATCCATTATGAGATTGCGATCGCATGATGCCGATGATGACCTGATCAGTCCACCTCGCTAAATCCTACTCAACCTTTCCCGTGTCTGCCAACCTCGCCCCAACTCCCCTGCTCCCCAGCAATCCGCTGCTCGAACTGTCCTACGAGCCTGCATTTGCGTCCCTCGGTGACGACTATTACGACCCCGTTGCCGCTGCGACCTTTCCCCGGCACGATCTGCGCTTTCGCAATGATGCGGTATTGCAGGCGATCGGGCTTGATCCCGCTGAAGTCAGCGATGCCCAGTTCGTCGAAGCCTTTGGTCAGTTTGCTGGATTCGGTCATCCGTTTTTAGCGATGCGCTACCACGGCTACCAGTTTGGATCGTATAACCCGATGCTGGGCGATGGGCGCGGTTTTCTGGCGGGACAGGTGCGGGGGGTCGATGGTGAACTCTACGATTTTGGGACGAGGGCAGCGGTAAAACGCCCTACTCACGTGGTGGTGATGGCC
>JAAUPN010000080.1 GCA_012033105.1 Coleofasciculaceae cyanobacterium RL_1_1 | reverse complement strand
GAATGTCCTCGTTGGAACATCCCGCCGTTGCAGTCATCAAGTCTAAAATCTCGCGATTGTCAAGGAGATTGAAGGTATGACACGTTCAAATCATCGATCGTCCAGTCTAATGGAACTGAGGGCGATGACGAATTGAGCTCATAAACTCTTGACGAGTCGCAACGTTATCCGCAAACTCACCACGCATCGCGCTCGTCGTCGTCCACGAACCGGGCTTCTGCACACCGCGCATCACCATACACATGTGTGTTGCTTCCACGACCACCGCCACACCTTTCGGTTGCAGCAGACTTTGAAGCGCATCCGCAATTTGCGTCGTGAGTCGCTCTTGTACCTGCAAGCGACGGCCATACATGTCGCAAATCCGCGCAATTTTCGACAAGCCGACCACTTTTCCATTCGGAATGTAGGCGACGTGAGCACGGCCAATAATCGGCAAAATGTGATGTTCGCAGGAGCTGAAGATATCAATATCGCGCACCAAGACCATTTCGTTCGAGTCTTCGTGGAATACGGCTTTGTTCAGCAGTTCTTCCAAAGATTGGTGATAACCAGAGGTCAGAAATTGCAGTGCTTTCACAACACGCTTCGGCGTATCAATTAAACCCTCACGATCAGGATCTTCACCCAAACCGATCAGTAGCGTACGCACGGCTTGACGCATCTCATCATCGCTAACCAGAGCAGTATCTGAGGCCGCTAGAGATTTTTCGAGTTCGTCAGTCAGTTCATCTGTACGGACGAGTTCACGAGATTTCGATAGTGTCATTAAGATTTTGGGTCGATTTCAATAGGAAGACGGCAAAGACAAAAGGCTCGCCTCCAGGTGTTCAATCGGGATTTCCTGACCAAAACATCGGGCAGATTTAACTGCGCAAAGATGCTCTCAAGAGAGAAAGAATTAGGAGCCGCGCTTTGCCTAGTTGGGGGCGTGCAAGCTGTACTCAGACCACACAGTTTCTATTATTAGCATAGCTGACACACAAAATGTAAAAAAAAATAAATAAAGCACTAAAATATTTTGATTTATCTGCGATCGGCTCTCCATATCACGATTTTTTAGCCCAAGATTGCGGTTCAATCTAACAGTCGTCGACAAAAAATATTGATGCTTACGAGATTTAATTGAGACACCAAAATTCGCTTTGGCTTTCGTTTTCCGTCAAAACACCAGCCAAAACAGACAGGACACAAAAGATTACATCCACCCCAGAATGCGCTTTACACAAAGAGTTGGACGGTATCCATACTCCAGGTAAAGCCAAGGCAACTGTACTCAACTCGATTGCTGATGCGCGATCAAGACATCTATTCTGAAGCCCATTAATTAGAGATATATTTTGTAAATCATAGGGATATGGCTATAAGTCAAAATTTATTTTTGTGATCTTAAAAAACTCAAAACTCAAACCTGACAATCTGGAAAATCCTAGAAAAATTACTTAAAATTGCTTGTCTCTCCTAGGGAGTATAGGGTTCTGAATTGATTGACGGTCAAACTTAAAATTTGGCTTGAATTCACTCACCGACTAATACGTAGATTTGGAAATATTGAAGCTGATCGCATGGTTTTCAGGATGACGTTGTGGATATTCACAACATACTGACCCTGAATATCATCGTTCACATCCCGCGATCGACGTTCTCGCCGTTCTCTTCCCAAGCGGCTTGCTCATCGCCTTAACGATGCATGACAAACATCAAGATGATAAATACGGAGTCACGGTCAACCGATCGCCAGCCCAAACACAAGGTTCACTATTCCGGAAAGTTAACGCTTAGAGCCGTCGGCGCTTAGGGAAAACACTCAAGTCAAGCATCTTCGACCCATCACGATGGCGTTTCACGATTCGTACAAAACATCAGTGCCAAAGCCTGCATTTTTTGAAGATGTGTGGAAGCCGTTGGCACGCGAAGGCGTCAAGCTAACGGCTAATCCTGTGTGTTGGATAAAGTCTGGTGTGAGACGAACAATATCTTCGGGTGAGGTTCCATTTAGTCCTTTGATCAAAAATGCGAGCAGACCCTTGGTGAGCTGTGCGTCAGAGTCACCGCAGTACAGGACTTTGCCGTCTTGCATTGAAGCCGTGACATAAACCTGTGACACACAGCCTGAGACTTTGTTTGCCTCAATTTTACTGTCTTCGGGAAAGGCTTCTAACTTTTGAGCGAGCCATAAAAGCTGCTCATAGCGTCGTTTCGGCTCCGTAGCACGCTGAAAGCGCTGAACCATCTTATTCAGTTCGGCGGGAAGATCGGGTACGGGTTGAGTCATCACTACCGTGGCGCGGCATTACCGAGAATAGTATACATTTCGTAACGAATGGTTGTCATTACGTTAAGCTTCGGAATCCCGCACTTTATCTCGCAGTTTGGGCTTGAGCGCGATCGCCTTGCCCACAACCTCCCACAATCTAGCGTGCGGCTTCGGTGAGTTCAAGGATATGCCCGTAGAGATCCTTCACCAAAAAGTTCAAGGGTTTTTCACGGCGAATTTTATATTTGATGCCGCGTGCTTGGATTTGGAGGAGCAATGTTTCGAGGCAGTCGCGATCGAAGCTCACGTGACGTTGGCGCTGTTTTGTGCCGAGGCTAGCTCCCCGAATGATGTGGAGTTGTGTATTGCGCTTGAGTTGATACCATAAGCCTTCGGATTGTTCGGCTGCGGGTAGGGTGGCGAGTTCGGTGTTGAGATAGAGCGGATCGAGACTGGCCGCGCCGATCGTCTGTTCGTAGTTGTAGTAGTAGTGCAGCGGTACTTCGGCTGCCGGTAGCTCGAGTTCACCTTCGTAAAATTGCCGTGCAATTTCGAGATCCGAGACCATGACGGTATGCACCTTGGGGGCGCTCGTGAGAAAAGCCCACATAGCAACGCCATAGGCCGCTAGGAGCATCACCATGATTCCCTGGGTCGAAAACAGGGTGTCGAAGAGAGGGAGAGCAGCAAAGAGGCGAGCGAACATCGGAAATTTGTGAGGAACGGGGTTTAAGGGTAGTTCTAGCTTAGGCGGTATTCCGGCTTTAGGCAGTATTTAGAGAGATGTGGCACGCGATCGCGTTTGGCGATAGACCGTGGGGAGTTTCCACCAGGGTACGCCGGGATACTCGTGATGTTCGTAGTGATAGCCGAAGTGGTAGCAGCTCAGAAACGACCAGATCTCCGCGATTTCGGTGCTTTGGGTGCGGTGAATATTGGTATAGCCGTGTTTGGGTTGTCGGTGCGGTAAATACGTTCCGAAGAAAAAGAGCTGTACGGAACTGAGGACGGAGGGATAGACCCAAAACCAGGCAAGGTTTGCTTCGGGAATGTTGAACAGGCGATGGACGATATGAAAAATGGCGATCAGCGAAAAGAGCCGTAGCCAGCTCCAGTATCGCGTCATGAAGTAGCCATACCAGCGAAAAAAGCCGGTGTGTTGGCCGTCGTGGAAATCTGGATCAAGCTCGGTGGAGGGCTGGGCGTGATGCTCGTGGTGACGATCGCGTAAAAATTTGAAGTCAAACAGGGCGTAGATGCCGATCGCGATCGCGCCGATCGCATCGTTGAGGCGACGATTGGTCATGCAGATTGAGCCATGCATCCCATCGTGAGCCGTCACAAACAAACCCGTATAGAGAAAGGTTTGCCAGATTAGACCCAAGAATTTTTGCAGGAATGACCATTCCGCTAGATCCGCCCGCAGGAGCAAAATCAGGCTAATCGCCCAAGTCCCTAAAATGCTGCCAGCCGCAATTAGACCACCGATCGATAAATCGCGATCGGTAGCTGGAAAGGGGTTGGGCGAGGTCGGAACAGGCGTGATCGAGGCAGGCGCGAAAGAGGAGGGCATAACGTCAAGAGTGATCGCCGCACGACGCAGCGATCGCCATTAGTAAAGCAATGTTTCTTAACAATAACGCCCCTCTGATCAACACGCGAGATATTCGCGAATTTCATGCTGCCGACGACGCAAATAGGACATCGCCTGGTGTTCGAGTTGGCGTACACGCTCCCGGCTCAAATTCAAACGCGCCCCAACCTTGGCTAAAGACAGCTCTTTACCGTCGTTAAGACCAAAGCGCAACACGATCACCTCGCGTTGCTGCGGCGTTAATTTATCGAGCAGCGTCGATAAATCCTGCCGTAGAAAGTCCTGAGTTGCATAATCTTCCGGCGATGCCGCCTCATCTTCTAACAACTCTTGCAGCTCCGTATCTTGGTTATCACCGACGCGCAGATCCAGCGACACCGGTTGACGCGAAATGCTGAGATAGTCGCGCACCTGCTGCGGTTCGAGATCCAGCATGGCCGCAATTTGATCCGAGGTCGGACTGTGGCCGAGGCTTTGGGTTAGTTCGCGCTGGGCTTTTTTAATTTTGTTGAGCTTTTCGGTGATGTGAATCGGTAGGCGAATCGTGCGGGCTTGCTGGGCGATCGCGCGGGTGATCGCTTGACGAATCCACCAGTAAGCATAGGTCGAAAACTTATAGCCCCGACCTGGATCGAATTTTTCAACACCACGTTCAAGCCCGAGTGATCCTTCCTGGATCAAATCGAGAAACTCTAAATTACGCTTCTGGTACTTCTTCGCGATCGCCACCACCAAACGTAAATTCGCCTCGATCATTTTTCGTTTCGCACGCTTCCCACTATGTAACTCCGTATGCAACTTCTCCAAACTGGAATCCGCAGCCTGTGCCCACTCAGACATATCCGGCTTTCGTCCCAACTGTTCCCCTAGCCTGACCTCCATGTCGAGTAAATCCATCAACCGACGGACTTGCTTCCCAAAAATAATCTCTTCTTCGTGAGTCAAAAGTGGCACACGACCAATTTCATGGAGATACGTACGTACGGTATCAACGCTTAGCGGGCGAGGAGTTGCTTTCATAAAACGCTCTACCGGAAAAATAGGCAATATGGACGGTGATTCGAGGGGTACTTGTACAGCGATTAATGGTCAGTAGATAAACTCAGATTCATCAACAGTGATGCTCTGTTGTTGATTCAGACAATCACGCTTCAGTCCTGCAAAGATTGCGCCTCCGAATATCTCAGTCTTCTGTCCCATCACAGTACAAACCGGAACTCCCACATCCCGAATACACCACAAATTGATTTGTTTCCCGAGATTGTGCAGGAAAATTTTAATTTTTTTTCTTGCAAGCATTAAGTTTTACAAAAGTAAAATTGCGATTCGTTTCGTTTAGTTAAAAGATTTATCCAAGCACCGACGAATTAGTCAAACGCATTGTCAACGAGCGCAACGCAACATCTCACCCGCTCTCGTCCGCTCTCACCCGCAAACACCGCAATCCAACCCACTTAGTTCAGCCTCTTGGGTCAATTTTTGGTGGTGATGTATCTCCAAATTCCGTCGGAATTTCATCCGATCGAGGTCAATCATCAATACTTCACCACTCCACAGCACAGGATTCATCCACACTCACAGACAGAGATTTAGAAATATAGAACTGATATGGGTTGAAAAATGAGAGAGTGCCGACGCCTCCCAAGTGACGGTTTTAGTGGGTCTTCGATCGTTTCAACGCTCACGAACCGGGTGCTTGGACACCCCCCATGTTGTCAGGCGTTAATTTCCCCCCCCATACTCAGCCAGGGCAACACGCAACCAGAGTAGAGACCCTAGTAGAGACAGAGCCTTAACCCCCCACACGATCGACCATCTCAGGCATCTCAAAGCTCACCACAAATTGCGACATCACCCCATACATTTCGAGACCTTGCGTTACAAAATATTAACGGTCGTCAGGATTGCCGACCGAATACAGGAGAATATCGAAGATTGAAAAGGGTGCTTATCCCTTTAAGATTAGATACATTCTGTAATATTTTCCTTTTAGGAGGAATCGCACATCATGAGTATCGTCACGAAATCAATCGTGAATGCTGATGCAGAGGCTCGTTACCTCAGCCCCGGCGAACTCGCGCGCATCAAGAGCTTTGTTACCTCCGGCGAAACCCGCCTGCGTATTGCTCAAGTCCTGACCGAATCGCGTGAGCGCATCGTCAAGGAAGCGGGCAACCAGCTCTTCCAAAAAACGCCCGGATGTGGTTTCTCCCGGTGGTAATGCCTTCGGCGAAGAAATGACCGCAACCTGCCTGCGTGACATGGACTACTACCTGCGTCTCGTGACCTACGGTGTGGTTTCCGGTGATGTTACTCCGATCGAAGAAATCGGTATCGTCGGTGTTCGTGAAATGTACCGCTCGCTCGGAACCCCGATCGAAGCTGTTGCAGAAGGCGTCCGCAGCATGAAAGCTGTTGCAACGTCGCTGATGTCGGCAGACGATGCTGCTGAAGCTGGTTCTTACTTCGACTACGTCGTCGGCGCAATGCTGTAATAAGGCTCTTCCGCGCAAGCGGATCGATCGCCTTAACCGTGCGCGAAGCGTACGGAACTTCATTAACTCCGTTTTTTATTTCGTCACTCGAAGATAAGTAAAATCATGCAAGACGCTATTACTGCTGTAATCAACTCCTCCGACGTTCAAGGTCAATACCTGAATGCAGCGTCGATGGACAAGCTGAAAAGCTACTTCCAAAGCGGTGAACTTCGTGTTCGCGCGGCTGCTACGATCGGTGCTAATGCAGCCACGATCGTCAAAGAAGCTGTTGCAAAATCGCTGCTGTACTCCGATGTCACCCGTCCCGGTGGCAACATGTACACCACCCGTCGTTATGCTGCGTGCATCCGCGACCTCGACTACTACCTTCGCTATGCAACCTACGCAATGCTAGCGGGTGACGTGTCGATCCTCGACGAGCGCGTACTCAACGGTTTGAAAGAAACCTACAACTCGCTGGGTGTTCCGGTCGGTTCTACCGTCCAAGCTATCCAAGCAATGAAAGAAGTGACCGCTGGCCTCGTCGGTGCTGACGCTGGTGCAGAAATGGGCGTTTACTTCGACTACATCTCTTCAGGCTTGAGCTAGTCTCAATTTCTGTTGATGGGTAGATTGTTCCACAGCCGATACTGCGTGTAGTGGCTGAAACAGTTCCCACGATTTCGGCAGGTTGTGCCATGAGGGAGTGCATGCCCATTATTTAAATCAACATGATTGAATTAACATGTGATTTAGTAGTGCCTTGGTATGTATTGACTTTTGGCCACCTGCCATTCGAGTTCAGTTCAAATTGACTCGAAGTTTCTTTCAATAATTTAGAAAATATTTAGCTAAATCTTGCGCTAAAATTTTCCTTTAGACCCACCCTAGCAGAGGAGTATTTCTCGTCATGCGTATGTTTCGAGTTACCGCATGTGTGCCGAGTCAGTCGCGCATTCGGACTCAGAGAGAGCTGCAAAATACCTATTTTACGAAGCTCGTTCCCTACGATAGCTGGTTCCGTGAGCAACAGCGCATCCAGAAGATGGGTGGAAAAATTGTCAACGTGAAACTAGTGACCGGAAAACCTGGCATGAATGCCGGTTTAGCTTAAATAGCTGCTTTTGAGATTAATCTATTAAGCGCTTCATCCTGCAAACATCGGTAGAATTCTCCGAATTTGCAGGATATTTTATGTCTGATGATAATTCCGCCTGTTCGCGGCGATATTCTCTATCATCACTCTCAAGTCCAAAAATATCACAAGTTTCTGTTCGTTATGTAGTAACGACTGATACAGTGGTTAATGACAGAAGTGGGTTCACAACGTAACAGGTTTAATTTTTTAGAGCGTTATGTTGTACGTGAGCCGCACCTCAGTATGTTCAGTACAATGTTTGACCGTCGTAACACTTGAATGGGCAACGAAACTTACCTTAATCACCCAACATTCGGTTTGTTATTTCGAGTGTGTAGCATCGAAGATAATCGAGAGCTTTTTACAACGCTCTATGCTCAACGTCTGTTCTTTCTGGTCAACAATCAGGGAGCGATCGCGTTTGAACCCCTAACACGCTCAGATGCACGCATGGTGGTAGAAAGTCGTATGCGACAGTTACGAAGACAGGGAATACGCGAGGAACTGCATGAGCTTCAGCGTGTTCACAAGCAGACGTTCCAGTAACTTGAAAGTAATCTTCTCGTGACATTGATTGCTCTTTTTTAGATTGAAGTAACATCTCTCTGAAAGAAAATCATTGTGTTTTCAAGGATGAAGATAGGCTAAAGCGAAACCGCTTATGGGATTCTAGAGTGGCTTTCTGATTGGGACTTCGAGCCTTATGGAGTGGTGCGTTGATATCCTTCGGTTCAGTCAAGCTTTCTGTAGGCAAGAGGAGATGGAGCGAGAAACGTGAGTGAGATTGAATTAACGAATTCGGCTCGGATTGCTCAACGTATTGCAGAGCTACGATCAGAGTTGCCGCAGGGGGTACGCGCGATCGCGGTGTCGAAATATAAGCCTGTGTCAGCAATTCGCGCGGCCTATGCTGCTGGGGTGCGTGATATTGGTGAGAGTCGGATTCAAGAGGTAATTGAAAAGCGGCAATTATTAGCGGATCTACCGGATATTACGTGGCATTTTATCGGTCATCTTCAATCGAATAAGGTGAATGCGGCACTGGCGAATGTGGATTGGATTCATTCGGTGGATAGTCTAAAGTTGGCACAGCGCATTGACCGGGCGATTACGTCGGATGTGCCGAGTCCGAAGCTGTGTTTACAGGTTAAGTTTGCGCCTGACCCAGATAAGTTTGGCTGGGAAGCGGATGAGTTGTTGCGGGATTGGGATGATCTCGAAGCGCTGGAGCGGTTGGATGTGCGTGGGCTGATGACGATCGCGCCGTTGGGGTTAACGGAGGGTGAGACGCGAGCGTTATTTGAGCGGGCGCAGCAGTTTTTACAGGGGTTGCGGGTGAAGGCGAAACGTTGGGCGCTAGAGGAGCTATCGATGGGAATGTCGAATGATTATCGGCTGGCGATCGCGGCGGGAACGACGGCGATCCGGGTTGGACGGACGATTTTTGGTGAGCGTTAGTGGTGCAGTTGTTACGACGTTACACTGATTCCAAGATTCTAACGTATTCCACTTATCTCTACTGAACTATGCGCTTGCTTCACACCATGCTTCGGGTCGGTAATCTAGACGAATCGATCGACTTTTACTGTAATGTCCTCGGGATGAAACTCTTGCGTCAAAAGGAGTATCCGAGCGGTGAGTTTACCCTCGCATTCCTGGGCTATGGCGATGAATCTGACACCACCGTTCTTGAATTAACCTACAACTGGGGCGTGACGAGCTACGATCTCGGCTCGGCCTATGGTCACATTGCGATCGGTGTGGACGATATCTACGGAACTTTCGACGAAATCAAAACACGCGGTGGTAAGGTTGTGCGCGAACCGGGGTCAATGAAACACGGATCGACGGTGATTGCCTTTGTGGAAGACCCAACGGGTTACAAAATTGAGCTGATTCAACTCGGAACGCAGGGCGCGGCGAAGGCATCCTAGCGTACTTTTTCGCTCAAAATTTGGGGCGTGGGGCAACTTTTCGGAGTACTGGTTCAATCACTATAAGTTTTGACACAGTTCCGCAGAGACTCCGGAATCGATGGAAAGGGTGGCGAACAACTCGATAGAAGCTGATCGAGATTCGTGTGGTTTGGATGAAACAATTGGCGCTATTTCGGGTTCGCTCCCTTGCTCGCAAGCGGAACGTTAGTTTGTGTGAAACCCAGATTGTGTCGATTGTCGATGACAAGTAGACCGCGTTTCGATCTCATCGGCGATCCAACGTTTCGAGACCAATGCGCGGTCGATCGCCATGCAACAATTGCCACTTCCCGATCTCAATCAACGAACCTCCAAGACGGTTCAAAACACTGCTGACCGCCCGAATAAGCCGATTCGATTCATTCAGGAACCGCCGAATCCGGTGTGTGTACCTCTGACTGTCGCACCTCCTTGTAGCACGGCGACAACGGGCGGTAACTCTCCTGTGCCGGTTCAGCCGATCCCGTCCCCGTCGGCTGAACCCGAGGGGTTGATATCAATCACGGCGATCGACCCGATCGGCTCGATTGAACCGAACACCAAGACTGACCCGATTCAAGCAAGAGAACTGTCCGAGCGATCGCCGAGAGCAGCCAATCCGACCTCGCATCGATCCAATCCATCTGAAATCACGTCACTGTTTGATCTGTTAGGTATTGGAACCAGCATTGCAACCAGTATTACCTTGGGGGTTTGTGGGTATTATGCCCATGAACTGATTGACCCGGAGGTGGATGTGGCGTTGCTGCCAGAGATTCCCACCTCGGATGAAGCCAGCCGTCTCGATACGACGCGCCTGATGAGCCTCGCAGAAACAGCGGGAAATGTCGCGATCGCCACGCCCGAATTTTTGCCCAGTGTCCGCAACGAGGCTCGTCAGTGGAGTAGCGATCTGCGTCGTTTCGTCCGAGCGCTACAAACGCCACGCACAACACCAAAATTAGCCCTGGCGACTCGTGACATGACGCCGCAATATCCCGCCAACCCAACGATCGAACGCTGGTTGGATCAGGCTTCCGGCGTTCAATCCGACCCCGTAGGCAAACATCAAATCTACTTAGCCAAAAAACACGCCATGCAGGGTCAGTTTGCAGCGGCGATCATTGAGCTAGAGAAAATTCCGCCAACCTCACCTCACTACAATCTTGCCCAAACTAAACTGACGGAATATACCCAATTTCGAGATGTTCGCGCCCGCGTTTCGTTGCAAGTTGCCTACGATTTAGCCGCTGCCGGTGACTTTAGCGGAGCCCTCGCCTTTCTGAACGAAATCCCGGCGGAATCATCGATTCACTCCACCGTTCAACAAAAACGACTGGAATACACCCAAAAGCGAGATATCCAAGCGAAGACTTGGCTTTATCGCGCAAAAAATCTGGCGATCGAGCTGCAATACGACGACGCGATCGCGCTACTGCGCGTGATTCCCCAGGGAACATCGGTTTACGGGGAGGCGAAACAGAAAATTCTGGAATACCACCAAACCCTAGTTGTGATTCAGCAAGAACGGCTTAAGCAAGAACAGCTTGAGCAAGAACGACTTGAGCAACAAAAAACTAACGTTGTACCGAAACCTTCGGAGGCAAGATAAATTAATAGAATGTTCGCGTAGCGCAAGCTTCTAGCTTGCTCTGGGACAAGCAGGATGCTTGTGTTACGTAAAAATGCGGAGCTGTTTGCTGCCTCAATTTATGGTCATTCGGAATCTCGCATTGCGTGACGGAATTAACCCTTCCCCTAAAACTCTTGCGGTCAACTCAAAAGATCCGAAAAATTAGCGCTTTAGTCCTCAAGGCTGCCCAGGCGAAACCTTCACCTTGGCCGTTTGATCGTCTTCTAATTCAATCAGCTCAATCACCTGTGTTAACAGAGCCTCCAGATTGAGCGGAGCTGCAACACAGCGATCGGCTCC
Source organism: Coleofasciculaceae cyanobacterium RL_1_1 (assembly GCA_012033105.1). Lineage (GTDB taxonomy): Bacteria > Cyanobacteriota > Cyanobacteriia > Cyanobacteriales > Geitlerinemataceae > RDYZ01. The sequence continues at coordinate 5,278 of JAAUPN010000080.1, read as the reverse complement.
GCTCATCAGACAGAGCGACTCCTCTTCGGGCTGATTGCCGTTACCAATCATGACAATCCGTAGCGCCACCGTTTCCCGAGAACGCCGCAAAATCGAGGTTAACTCGCAGCCATCAATGCCATCGAGCCGACGATCGACGATCGCCACGATCGGGCGCAAGACCCGGATTTGCTCCAGTGCCGTCGAACCATCCAGCATCCAAATGACCTGCAATCCTGCCGCTGTCAGGACATCACAGACCAACATCGCATCATCCTCGCGACTGGTCACAAGCACGATATGTCCTTGGGGAATATGGGGCGCGGTACGTAGGGTCGAAGGTGGCGTCACGTCTGGTAAGGCGGGCTCGTGAGCCTGGGGTAGACATACCGTAAAACAGGAGCCGACATCCGGCTCAGATTGCACGTCGATCGTGCCATGGTGAAGTTCGACAAGCTGTTTGGTTAAGGCTAGCCCGAGGCCAGTGCCGCCATACTCGCGGGTGTAGGTTCCATCCAGTTGGCGGAAACTTTCAAAGAGGGATGCTTGCTGACTTTGGGGAATACCAATTCCGGTATCTTCGACCGCAAAGACCACCTGCTCTGCTTCTCGAATCACACGTAAAGTTACCCGGCCTCCGGTTAGCGTAAATTTAATCGCATTGCCCAACAAATTGAATAAAATTTGGTTGACGCGGGCGCGATCGGCACGAAATTGATCGAGGTTCGTGGGAATCTCTAGCTTAAGGTCGAGCCGGATACCATTGACGGTGGCGCGATCGATCGCCGTCCGAATGATGTGACGGGCGAGCTGCGAGAGCGAAAATTCTGCAATTTTGAGCTGAGTTGCGCCAGATTCAAGCTCTGCCAAGTCGAGCAAATCATCAATCAGCTCTAATAAATGCTCACCACTGTCGTAGATGGTTTTGAGATATTCCCGCTGTTTGTCGTTCAAATGGCCAAATGACCAGCGTAAAAGCGTGGAAGACATGCCGATGATGCAGGCGAGCGGTGTCCGCAATTCATGACTCATCATCGACAAAATTCCGTCCGCGTTTGTTTGGCGGCTTGGGTCGTCTGGAGGGCATCATGGAGCTGATGAGCCTGCTGCTCCGCCGCCTGTTCGATCATGTATTTTTGCTGCTGTAGCTCGGCGACCGCGTGAGCTTGCTGGATGGCGAGGCTCATATCGGCGGCCACGTAGCGCAAAAAATCGAGGTCGTACTGTGACCAGGTTCGCGGTTGTGTGCATTGCTGGGCGAATAACACACCCCATAGACGATCGCGCAATCGCAGTGGAACAATCACCTGGGACTGTACCTGGGCAGACTCTAAGGCCTGACGCTCACGGCTCGATCGACTCAGACTGGTTACACGGTCAATTGCGATCGGATCATCCAAGATATCGAGCTGCACCCCCTCAGGTAAAAAATCACGAACCAATAGGGTAGATATTTGGAGTGATCCCATTTCGGGTGCAACCAAAGCTTCGTAAACGATCGATCCGGCGTTACGGACGGCGGGTTTCAGAGCCTCGGCGCTATGGGCAAATTGGTAGATGGCGAGACGATCGAGCTGGAGAAAGCAACGGGCGCGGCTGATCGTATCGCGCAAAATATCCACGAGAATGATGTCGGACTGTTCGTCCTCGATCGTTTCGCTCTCTGTATTCTCTGTATTGGGAGATATCTGATCGCGATCGGGCTTCTGAGACAGCACTGACGAATCAGATGTCACCGCGTCGGTCTCTCGTTCCGACTCCTGGCGATCGCTGGGTTGATGGAAGGACTCTAGCGTCTCACCAAGTGTACGTTCCGCTTCCCAAGCTGTGATTAAATCCAAAACTGCCCGCTCAAACCACGGATGCAAGTCAGCATCGCTTTGAAGCAAGGTCGTCGCATGGGCGCGAAGACTATCCGGCAGGCGATAGCCGGTTAGATTTTCGGTTTCTACCTCAACGAGAAAGGTGCGGAGCGTTTCGCGATCGAAGGCAAGCTGAACGTCAAAATATTCGTCTGAATCGTCTGGATTGTCTGCATCTTCTAAATCGCCTGGATCGTGTCGATCGCCAGCCTGAGCATCAGGAGCGACATCAGAGGAATGATGCGACTTCAGTTCTAGAAGATCCGCCGTAGCCCTGGGATGTCGCTTGGATCGCACGCCATAAATCACCGCGCAAAACTGAAGCGAGATCGCCAGCGTCAAACGCTGTCCGTCCGTGGGCAGAATGGCGAGATCCGTTTCACGAAAGGCGATCGTGGTGTCGCGCCTGAGATCGGGTGAGCTAAGTATCGCGTCGCACAGCCACAGTTGCAGTCGATCAAGGGTCGATGCACGCAATGTTCGTCGTAAAGCTAGCGTGCGAAAGTGGCTCATTAATCAAGAATGGCTGTTGAATACAGCACTAATGCAGGCAAGGGGGATTGATCAACATTCAACGTCTAGAACAATGCAACAATTCATGTCACCCCGTAGAACAGGCTGCCGACTACTTTTTCTGTATTCAGGACTTAGACCGGTCTCAATTAATCTCTATGGTACGCCGACCTTCTCTTAAGTTTGGCTTCGATCGTTGAAACTTTCGATTTTACATAATGACAACCCTTTGCGTACCCAAACAGATCGAAGTTAGTCGGGTAAATGCCGACTTGTCTAGGTTGTTCGATAGTGTCTGATCCGTCCTCGATCGGTGTGTGATCACAATCCTGCGCGATCACAATCCTGCGCGATCACAATCCTGCGTGAACAACACAAAGAGCGGGAATAGCCAACTTTGCCCGCCTCGCTCTCTCAGATTTCAGCATCCACGCCCCGAAATTTTTAACCCTATAGCGTATCGGGATCAACCCCTAAAGCCCGTAGCTGATCGGCGAGACGAGTCGCCCACTTTTTCGCACGTTCGGTGCGCTGGTTGGCCTGACGTAATTGTGACTCAGCGAGATCGGCACGCTTCTCGTTTTCATCGCGTGTGAGATATTCCTGCTGCGCCAGTTCATAACCCGTGGGTAAAACCAGTCCGTCGTTATCGCACCAACGCAACCACTGTCCGTCACAATTCTCGATATTGCCCGACCACAACATCAGACCGAGACCGACCTGATCCAGCCAAATCGATTCCCCACTGTGAGCAACCTTCGCAATCTCGAAGAAGCACTTGCCGCGCAGCTCGAAGATATGCAGCACCGTTTCGCCAAGCAGTGCATGGGGATCGTACACCACGTAATAGCTGACGCGCATCCGTTCGTAGAGCGCCAATTTTTGACCGAGTTCTTCGCCATTGCGATCGGAAACAATCTCGATCGTCACATCCGGTGGCTTCCCGAACTGCCAAAGAAAATAGGGATAGTGGCGGCGATCCCACCAGTCCTCCGAGACATCCAAACTCAGTAGGACATCGGGAACCACCAAGGGCTGACCGTGGGAATGCAAGATGCCAATATTGGCCTCGATCAGGAATGATTGGCCGCGTAAGGAGGTGTAGAGCGAGTCGGTCAGCAAGCGCTTTTGCTTGGCAATGGCGAAGTCGTCGATCGATGTCACGCTGTCGGCAACAAGGTCGCGCAAACCGGTGAGCATTCCGTCATCCGTGAGAGGGGCAGACTGAACCATGGCTTCGTGCTGTGAGTAAGGATCGGGGGCGAGCTAGACGATATCTTAGGGTAGCGCTCAAAGGACGCGCGGTCTGCATCTTTTGGACGGAATTTTCGATCTGCAACATTTCTCGTCCGGTTTGACCGATTTGAGCCGAATTATCCGGGCGTGCTAGCGAAATTTTTCGGATCTTGGTCGCGACGGTGACGCAGCGAAATCTCTGGCCCCGATCGATCACCCGCGATCGCCGCGATCGCTTCCAACGACGTTCGTAGATGCTTGGCGGCGTAAATCGACATATCACGCGGCACATTCACCCGATCGCGTAAGTATCGCAGCGCCACATCCGATCCCGGTGGTGGGGTCGGCATTTCCCCCGTGATTAAGTGCGTCAACGCACAACGGAGGGCGAGATCCATGCGATCGTCCTCCAGTGGATTCACCCGGATAATATTGGCACGATGCTTACAAACCCGTTGCAGCGCCTCCGCTCGTGCGGTCTCCGGTTCGGGATAGTTCACATCCGGCAAACCAAACCAAGGGCCATGATCAACCTGTGCCTGATTGTGCAATGCTTCCGGCTCGTGATTGCTATAGCAACCGCCCATCTGTGGCGGCAGGTCGTGAACGTGGGTATGAAAATCGCTTTGAGTACCGCGATAGGTCGATCGGGTTTCCATGGCGTCAAACCAGGCGGAAAAACGTGGATTTTCCTCGCGTAGGGAGTAGCCTTTGTAATAGTACAAACTGGCATTCATCCGCTCGACGTAGGGCGTAAAAATCACGTCGATCGCGCTAAAGTCAGCCAAAAAATAAGGGCTTGAAGTTTTCCCCAATGCTGCCTCTACCGCCGTCACCACATCCACGAACTGGGCGCAATCTTGGCGATCCTGACGCGGCGATCGGCTCGGATAACACAACCAAGAACACCAAGCCCGAAATAACAGCCGCTCCAACTGGCGTAGCGGGATCGCCGCCGGATCGAGTAGACCTATACCCAACGGCTCAAACGCCTCCTCTAGCTCTAATAAAATCTCATCGCTTTCCGTAATGAGTCTGCCATCTAACTTCACGGCGGGCAGCATCCCCGACGGCACGATCTGCTTGTACCACCGCTCCTTTTCGCCGTAGCAAAACATCGTCACCTTTTCGATACGGTAGGGAATTTGCTTTTCCTCTAGCCACAGCCAAACTTTTTGGCAGTAGGGACACCAAGCGTGATTGTCGCGGTATAGGGTCACCCGAACCTGATCTTCGGAGTGACCAAACAGCCGCAAGCGAGCCTGGGAATTGGTCGGCCCGTTGACCGGATCGATCGCGAAGTTAGCGCGTTGTTCCAGTTCATCCCAGCAAAGTGGTGTCGCAGTCATAGGGCGATGTCGTACATCCAAAAGGCCGTCTTAGCGGGTATAGCACAAAACTTTAGTCGAACCAAATCTCATCTTTCGCAAAAACCCGCTCCAATGTTTTATCAGAGCGGGTTGATTACGCATCAGAACGATGCAATGAAAGCGAAGACCGACAAACTAACTGGGGTTTCGGAAAACTCTCGAGCCGTTAAGACGCGATCGTCAGTCCTGCATCCGTCTTACATCAATTTTGCTTAGGCGTCGTAGTAGAGCATGAACTCGTAGGGGTGCGGACGCAGGCGCATCGGGTTCACTTCGTTATCGAGTTTGTACGTGATGTAGTTGTCGATGAAGTCTTCC
>JAAUPN010000254.1 GCA_012033105.1 Coleofasciculaceae cyanobacterium RL_1_1 | reverse complement strand
AGCCACCGCCACCGGGCATGGTTCCCTCCTGCGCTGAAGGCGGTGTACTGGGAATTCTGCCGGGGATCATCGGCGTTAATTCAAGCGACGGAAACGATTAAAATTATCATCGGCAAAGGGACAACTCTTAGCGGTCGCCTGATGCTGTATAACTCGCTGGATATGACGTTCCGCGAGCTGAAGCTACGCCCGAACCCAGAACGCCCGGTGATCGAAAAACTCATTGATTATCAAGAATTCTGCGGAATTCCCCAAGCTAAAGCAGCGGAGGCCGCAAGCGTGAGCGATATTCCCGAAATGACCGTAACGGAATTGAAAGCGGCGCTTGATGGCGATCGCGACAATATCTTGCTGCTCGATGTGCGTAACCCGCACGAGTATGAAATCGGCAAGATTGACGGTTCGCTGTTAGTTCCCCTGGGTGATATCGAAAGCGGCAAGGGGATCGAGACGGTGAAAGCGGCGCTGGGCGATAAAAAGCTCTACGTCCACTGCAAACTCGGTGGCCGATCGGCGAAAGCGGTCGCGCTGCTCAAGGAAGCAGGCATCACAGGCGTCAATGTGAAAGGTGGGATTAATGCCTGGAGCGAAGAAGTGGATTCGTCTGTACCGAAGTACTAGGGAAAACCGTCGCGCCTGGACGATCTAGGTCTGGCTCACTGGCCATGTACTTAGGGCAATAGATGTCTACGCTCTACATTAGGGTGCTTCATGGGACGCTGTCTGTCCGATAAGCTCCTGATGTAGAGCGTTTCACATTTAGCGTGCCTCGGTAGGAGGCCGGAATCGCTCAACCGGCAACGATCGCCACGTGCCGTTCGTGAAAGAACCCGCTAGGATCAGTTCGCAGACACTCAGTTGTCGCGCCCTGAGTTTCCCGAGAATGCAGCACCACGTTATCCACCACATCAATGGACGCCTGCGTCTGCGCCTGCCTGAACTCCCCCCCAGTCAGGGCGACGATGTTGCGCGGCTTCACACACTGCTCGAAGCCATCCCCCAAGTGAAAACGGTGCGGGTGAATCCGATCGTGCAATCCGTTGTGGTGGAATACAAAACCGACCCGATCGCGACCACGACGGCCAGTACTGACCTCGAAGCCGCGATCGCCGCGCAGCTTGACGGCTTTAGCGTTATGGGGGAAGGTGTTGAGCCTTCATCGGAACCGATTCCCCAACGCCCCACCACCGACACTAATCCCGCTCCAGCTATCCCGCTTAACGATGACTGGGAACAACTCGCCGCGCCGATCGCCAGTTTAGGACTCGCTGGACTGGCGACGGTGATCGAACTGCCGATCGTCCTACTGGCCGGTGTGGTGGGTGTTGCCGCATGGCCGATCGTCGAGCGCGGACTTGCGGGTTTAACCGCTCCCAAGCCTGCCGATCGCCGCCTGAACGTGGAATTGCTCGATAGCCTCTGGATGGTGTGGCAACTCACCCAAGGACAGGCGATCGCCCCGGCGCTACTGGCGACACTCACTGAAACGGGCATCCTTGTGCGCGATCGCACCCGTCAAGAGGAACGCGACGAGCTGTCGATTCTGCTCGATCATCAAACGCGAGGCCAAGCCTGGATCGAGCGTGATGGTTTGGGGGGGATCGAAGCGGTCGCGATCGATGTGCCGTCGCTGCGTGTTGGTGATGTGGTGATCGTCGGTGCTGCCGAGCGCGTGCCGATCGATGGGGAAATTGTGGCGATCGCGCCCGCCACCGAAATCGCGGCGCCCTCCTGGTGCGAGCCGGGACAGATACCCACAGTGGCAATCGGTCGACGGATGGACGCCGGAACCCTGGTCACACGGGGTGAACTGCGAGTGCGGGCTTTGCGATCGGGGCAGGCCACCCACGCGGCGATCGTACGCCATTTGGCTGACACCGCCACCGCGACCCAAACCCAACTTGGCGATCGGCTCGATCAGATTTCGGAATCTCTCGTAGCACCGACGCTGCTCGGTTCCGGGGCGCTGCTGGCTTCAGGTATTCCCCTCCAGTCATTGCCGCTGCTTCAGCTCGACTTTGGCACGGGGTTAAATGTGGTCTTACCCACCACGGCACTGAGCGCCCTGATTGGAGCGGCACGCCAGGGCATTTATCTGCGCGATGCTCAGGTATTGGAGCGTTTGGTGGCCGTTAAACTGGCGATGTTTGAACTATCCAGCGTGGTGACGCCCCTGACCGTGACAGAGGTGTATCCCCTGAATGCGATCGCCCCCACGGAGCTAGCCGTGTTGACGGCGTCGGCGTATCACGAGTTAGGCTTTGCCCTCGGGGATGTGCTCGATCACTATGTCAGTACCCAAAATGCGGAGACCTTAAACTGCGATCGGCATCATGTGGTGTGTGGCGGCGGCATCGAGGCGGAGATTCGGGGTGCGGAGATTTGGATCGGCTCGGAGGCGTGGCTGGTGGAACGTGGCATCAATTCCGAAGCGTTTCGCCAGCGCTACCCTGCCCTATTCCAGCATCCTGTCACGTCTAGCCATGACCGGCACCACGAGTTCGAGCGACTGCTGTTTGTGGTGCGCGATCGCGAATTATTGGGCGCGGTGGGCTACCGTGTGCAGCTTTGCCCCACAGCCACGGAGCGATCGCCATGCTGTACGCGGCAGGCGTTACCCCATATCTCATCGGTGACGATCGCGCCCAAGTGATCGACGCGATCGCTCTGGCTCTCCAAATCGCGCCCGAACAGACGATCGCCGCCGCGACGCCAACCCGACGCTTGCAGGTATTGGAAACCCTGAGCGAGCATCATACCCGTGACGCCGAACTGCTGTGGGTGAGCCGCGATCGCGAGTTTGAAATTCCCAAGGATCAAGCGGGATTGTTTGCCGAAATTGGTACAACCTTTGATGTGAGTTTGGCCGATCCCCGGATTGATCTCGTGGCGATCAATGGCGACCTGCGCGACATTCCCCACGTGATCGCGATCGCCCGACAGGCCAACACCATGACCGCCCTCAATGCCGTAACGGTGATGTTGCCCAACCTTGGTGTTGTACTCGCCGGGATGCTCCTCGGGTTTGATCCCGTGTTGGCGGTGCTGGTCAACCAGTGCGCCGTCTTGCTCGCCGAGTTCAACGGCCTGCAACTGCGACGTGGACGATCCAAGTCCCATCACTGGCCGCTAACGGATCACGGCGGCATCGATCCGGATGCAACCCTGAGCGATCGCGATCTCGAAGCTCTATTTACAGCGCGTCGGATCGACCCATCTCCGTCCTCCTCTCCGACTCAGCCCAAACGCCCGTCTCCAGGCTCAACCGACTTTCCTCAAAATCCTCAAAACCTTGCGATATCATGAGAGCGGTAAGCGTTTGTAACGTCTAAGCATTGGGAGACCTATGGAGTTCGCAATTGTATCAGCACTAGCCTTTGGCGCGGGTGCAGTTATGGGAGCCGCTGGCACGGTACTGGGCAAAGATGGAGATCAGGCCGATGATCCCGTACGGACGGCGATGAAGCAGGGGTTAGCCTGGTCAATGGAAGCGATGGACAATGCCCAAGGTGCGATCGCCGAAGCCAGTGAATCGTTCAATGATTTAATGGCCGAAGCGCGAATGGAAGCCAATAAGTCAAAGCAAACATCAAGTGTGACCTCGCAACCGCCCAGCTCCGTGGAAATCGACGCTGATTAAGCAAACCCAACCCACGAACGCTTGCGAGCAAACTTTTAGAGCGGATTTTGATGAATGAATTTTGATGAATGAATTTTGATGAGTGTTGATACGCGAACGATTCAAGATTCATTCCATTCAATATAATTCCACCAGCAGTATGAAAACGATCATGCTCACTGATCTGAAAAATTTGCCGATCCCCGATCCTGATCGTTGAACAGTCCTGTACAGTTACGATCGCGCCAACGGCTCGCGATGCGACCGCAACCACCGCCAGGACACCGCAGACAATTACTAATGGAATTCGGCCCACTTCTCTTTGCCTTTCTCCTCGGCGGCCTTGTTTTCGCGCCGATCGTCAACGCGATCGACTCCGTACTTGGCCACACGATCGCCAATACCACCCGCAATCTGGCTAAATCCACCATTGTCCTCACCTTAGAACTCGCCGATCGGGCAAAAGTCGCCTGTGCTGAACTCGCTGAAGCCTTTCAGGATCTGGTGGCCGAAGCACAGGCCGATCGCCGTACCAGTGACCCCTCCACATCCTCGGTCTCCACTCCGACCGAGGTTGAGATCGACGTGGACTAAGCTGACTCAAGCCGCGATCGCGATCTAGCTTGCGATCGTTCCATGCCAGCGACTTCAGACCGGTGAGATGCACCTCCCAACCTTGTTGGGTTCGCCGGAGCTGAGACCTTTGAGGCGGAACATAAGGTGGCAAAACACTCAAACGCCTGGAGTGGCGGTTGAGGATCTTAATAATCTTGGACGACCTTCGGCGTGTTTTCAGCACGCCTATTTTTATGGCTGAGTTTTAGACGAGATTGGTTTGAGATTCACATCAAACGAATTGGCCATAGCCGAGCTGAATGCCTCCGCTACAATGGGGCAAGTAACTGTGTTGTCGCGATCATTGGTGCGTCTACCGACTGGTGCGCCTGCGATCCCACCGCGACCACATTCACCTCAGCCCAGAACTCATCCCCGAACTAACATGGAACCCGTAGAAATCGCAATTTTTGGTGGCATCGGCCTCGTTGCTGCCGGTGCTGTCGGCTCACTCCTCGGTAAATCCCAAGAACAAACGCAAAAAGCCTGTGACGAGTTCTCGGATGCGATCCGCGAAGCGACCAAAAGTGGCCTTGTGTGTGCCGTCAAAGCCTTTGATGAAACCAAAGCCGCGATCGATGAAGCGAATCTCAACTTTCAAAGCTTGCTGGAAGATGCCCGTGCGGAAGCCGCTCGAACCCCGAAGAACGACGCACCCCGCCAAGTTGACATCACCTCGAACTAGGGACTGTCCTCCATTCAATTGCTGGTGCTGACCTCCCCAGGGTGACCGCCCCTAGTTTTTTATTGGAGCGGGCGTTTAACAGCTCGCCCGATAAGAGTTCTACGATTAATTGATGACACTAGTTGGCCTGGAGAGTCAACGATCATCATCGACCCTCCAAATAAACCTTGCCCTCTGATGCCCAATCATGTTGATCGACAGACCTCAAGTTGAGTTTGCAGCTTGCCGATCTGTCGATCGCTGGTGAGGCGAGGGAAGGCTCTACCGCTTTTAACTCCTGC
>JAAUPN010000079.1 GCA_012033105.1 Coleofasciculaceae cyanobacterium RL_1_1 | reverse complement strand
AGCGACGATTGTTTCACCTGTGGGATCAAGCTCCGGCGCAAGGGTGACGATCTTAACGAGATCCGCGTGATCCCCGAGGACGCGATCGAGCTGATCCAACGTCAGAGGTAAGAGAAACTCTTCGGGATGAGCGCCTCGCTTAACGGAGTTGAGAAAAGGGCCTTCGAGGTGAATGCCGACGATCTGAGCTGCCGGGGTATCACGGGACGCTTCGGCTTGCCGTTGTTGAAAGGCCGCGAACACTGCCAGCGATCGGTGAATATTCTCGATCGAAGTCGTGACGATCGTTGGTGCAAACCCATCCACGCCTGCATCCCACAGGAAACGGCAAATGTCATCGAGTCGGTGCAAATCTGACACCTGCACGTCTGGAAACGCCAATCCCAGCGCACCATTAATCTGCAAATCCAAGCCACCGGGCGAAATCCAGTCACCCGAAACATCAATCAGCGCGTCCGGGCGCGGCTCTAGCATCGTCATCGGTATGGGCGCTGTGGCAACTTGGCGATCGTCGATCCCGATCGCCTGAAGTCCGCTCATTCCAACCATGCGGGCGTTAATAATCGTCAGAGTCATAGGAAAATGAAGCGACGATCGCGCAAGTTGATTGAATTCGGCCAACTCGGCCAATTTAGCCACAAATTAGGCCGCTCGCGATCGCACTAGATGTAAGTGTATCGAGTTGCTTCCACTTTCACGCAGCGGATCTCAGGTAGATCTCCGGTAAATCGTCAGCAGATTTCACGCTGTTATCTCCCTCTGAGATATTGATCACGCTGCACGATTGATCCGGTATTAGCCCGATATCAGCCCTTAGATCGAACCATTCTTTACGTTGATTGACTGAGTTAAACCATGAGCGAAACTTCCGGTTCCCCCATCGTCGGCGTCATCATGGGGAGCGATTCCGACCTACCCACCATGCACGCCGCGATCGAAATCCTGGAAACCTTCCAGATTCCCCACGAAGTGGCGATCGTCTCCGCCCACCGTACCCCCGATCGCATGGTGGACTATGCCAAAACCGCCCGATCTCGGGGTTTGCAGGTCATCATTGCCGGAGCCGGAGGCGCAGCGCATCTCCCCGGCATGGTCGCCGCCCTGACCGTTCTTCCGGTCATCGGTGTTCCCATACAAACCAGCACCCTCAGCGGCCTTGACTCGCTCTACTCGATCGTCCAAATGCCGCGCGGCATCCCCGTTGCCACCGTCGCGATCGGCAATGCACAAAACGCAGGCTTACTCACCGCACAAATTTTGGGCAGTCGGGATCGTGACCTCGGCGATCGCCTTGAGGCCTATCGGAACGACTTAAAAATCATGGTAGAAACCAAACAAGCTCGTCTTGAACGTGTTGGGTCTCGTGCTTATCTCGAGGATCAAGCGTGACGGTCGAACTTAAGAATCAAACGTGAAGCATGATGGAGAAATGTACACCCTACATTCATAACGAAACGCCAAAGAAACACATCATCCAGCATGATTTCGACCAAACCCTATAAGCCTTGTTATACAAAGCTTTAAACCGAACTAAAAACCTGATCTACACACAGGATAAACCCGAAATATTCATCCAACAAATCTCATGAAAATCAACAGGAATACCAGATACCAAACCTTGCCTTTCGCCTGATTGTATCTCGTGATACAGAATGAAGTTGGATAACTTGGTGGAATCATCGTGTTTTAAATTAACTGCTCGTTAAGCGTTCCCTATCGATCCGTCAGTTGTTTTAAGCTGCGATCGCGATCGAGCGTCTGAAATGATTCCGTGTTTTCATCGCTCGCTCAATACGGGACAACGCAACGACGAGCCAAACTACCGCAACCGATCTTCGCTCCTGTTACTCACGTAACTGAGGTTGACCCGTTCCTAAAAAACGGTTTGCATCCACAGCCTCATCCGAGATTGCGATAGTTTTTTACCCACGACAACCTCCCTGGATCTGGATCTAGATAATGACAGCTAAGCTAGCGCTCCATAAACGAGTGCGACGACGTGCTCGCTCGCAAGCAGTATCGGTAGTTGGTAAGTTCGGCTCGCTGCTCAAGCGTGTACCGATTTACTGGTTCGCTGCTATCCCCCTTGCTGCCGTAATTCTCGGCATTTGGGATCTCGCGGCAACTGCCGCCGATCCCCAAGGTATCGAAATTCCTGAAACGCTTGATGCCGACTACGTCCAAGGTATACTCAACACCGTTTGGATTTTGGTCGCTTCTGTCCTGGTTATCTTTATGAACGCTGGCTTCGCAATGCTCGAAGCCGGGTTCTGTCGCCAGAAGAATGCCGTCAACATTCTGTCGAAAAACCTGATCGTCTTTGCACTAGCAATGGTCGCCTACTGGGCTTTTGGTTTTTCGTTCATGTACGGAACCGGTGGTAATGGCTTCATCGGCGCGGGTGGATTTTTCCTCTCAAGCGGCGACCCGGCGACCTATGGCCTCGACCCGTTCCCGGCTGGTTTGCCGATTTCGGTATCTTTCCTTTTCCAAGTTGCTTTCGCAGCTACCGCCGCCACGATTGTTTCCGGTGCTGTAGCAGAACGCATCAAATACGACGCCTTCATTATCTTCAGCTTGCTGCTGGTCGGTATTTCTTACCCCATTACCGGTCACTGGACATGGGCAGGTGGCTGGCTCTCTGAGCTAGGCTTTACCGATTTCGCAGGCTCGACGATCGTTCACTCCGTTGGCGCTTGGGCTGCTCTCGTTGGTGCAGCTATTCTTGGCCCCCGTCTTGGTAAGTACGACGAAGAGGGCAACGCTCGCGCCATCCCCGGACACAACATGAGTATTGCGACTCTAGGTTGCTTAATCCTGTGGATTGGTTGGATGGGATTTAACCCCGGTTCTCAATTGGCTGCGGATTCGGCGATTTCCTACATTGCTGTCACCACTAACTTGGCTGGTGCTGCGGGCGGTGTGACCGGAACCTTCACCGCTTGGATTAAGGACGGCAAGCCGGATCTTTCGATGAGCATTAACGGTATCCTGGCTGGCCTCGTCGGTGTTACCGCAGGCTGTCATGCAATGCCTTACTGGGGAGCAGCCCTCACCGGCGCGATCGCGGGTATCCTAGTCGTCTTTGCTGTCGGATTCTTTGACTCCGTCCTCAAGATCGACGACCCGGTTGGTGCGCTTTCGGTGCACGGTGTTTGCGGTATCTGGGGAACCCTAGCTGTGGGTATCTTCGGTGGCGGCAATATCGTTCATCAGTTCATCGGTATTGCTTCGATCGGTGGTTTCACCGTTCTATTCAGCTTCATTGCTTGGTATGCCATCAGCTTCGTGCTGGGCGGTATCCGTGTCCATGAAGAGGAAGAGATGAAAGGTCTCGACATCGGTGAACACGGCATGGAAGCGTACAGCGGTTTTGTCAAAGACACAGCTTCGCCCTAGTGGATTTAGTCCGTATTTCGGTGAGTGTTTTGGTTTAATACGTCACTGAGTCTGAACTAAGCCTGAGAGTCAACCCTCAACTCAGCCCGCATTTTCTCCTGGTGAGAAGATGTGGGTTGGGTTTTTTGACTATTTTTGACTACCGCCGGAGATTACCGATCGCTAGGAAAATGGGCATTCCAGAAACGGGAGGATTGATCGGAGAAGGCGATACGATATTGCGGGCGTATTGTCGGATATCGATCGCCTCGATCGCCATCCGACAGACCGCACCAGTGTTAGGCTAAAACATCAAAAATTTGCCTTTATGGTTACTGATCGCCACTAACTTGGTGTGCCTTCCCTGCTCCAACTCCGCCCAATTCAGCAAGCTCCCCTAACGTCCCATGACCTCAGATCGAACCGTTCACGTGATTGGTGCTGGCCTCGCCGGAACCGAAGCAGCATGGCAAGCCGCCCAAGCGGGTGCAAACGTGGTGCTGTACGAAATGCGCCCGGTGAAACAGTCTCCGGCTCACCATTCGGAAGATGTGGCGGAATTGGTCTGTAGCAATTCCTTCGGCGCCAAGGCCGCCGATCGTGCGGCGGGTTTGCTCCATGAGGAAATGCGGCGACTGGGATCGATCGTGATTGGCAAGGCGGATGAGCATGAAGTTCCAGCGGGGGGAGCCTTGGCCGTCGATCGCGAATTTTTCAGTCGCGATCTGACCACAGCCCTAGAACAACACCCCAAGATCGACTTTCGCCGGGAGGAAGTCACCCAAATCCCCGATACAAACAACGGCGATATTGTCGTCCTCACCACCGGGCCACTGACCAGCGAAGCACTCACCGATGACCTTCAGCGGTTTACCGGCATGGCGTACATGAGCTTTTTCGATGCGGCTAGCCCGATTGTGGTCGGTGACTCGATCGATTTTGATGTGGCGTTTCGTGCCTCGCGCTACGACAAGGGCGATGCGGACTACATCAATTGTCCGATGGATCGCGAGCAGTATCTACGGTTTTATACGGAGCTATGCGCGGCGGAACAGGCTGAGGTGAAAGACTTTGAGCGGGAAGAGGCGAAGTTTTTTGAGGCGTGTTTGCCGATCGAGGAGATGGCGCAGCGTGGCGAGGACACGATGCGTTACGGCCCACTCAAACCGGTAGGACTGACCGATCGGCGGGGCGAGGAAGACCGCAAATTCTACGCCGTTGTCCAGTTGCGTCAAGAAGACAAAGCCGGTCAGCTCTGGAATATGGTCGGTTTTCAAACCAATTTGCGTTGGGGCGAGCAAAAGCGCGTGTTTCGGTTAATTCCTGGCTTAGAAAATGCCGAATTTGTGCGGATGGGTGTGATGCATCGCAATACGTTTATCAACTCACCCGAGCTGATGCAGCCCACCTTACAATTCAAGGCCAACGGGTCGATTTTGGCGGCGGGTCAGCTCACGGGAACAGAAGGCTACACGGCGGCGGCGGCGGGCGGTTTGCTAGCGGGGCTGAATGCGGGACGGTTAGCCACGGGCTTAGAGCCGCTAACGATGCCCACCACGACCATGATGGGGGCGCTGTTTGATTTCATCACCTCCGCCTCGCCGAAGCATTTTCAGCCCATGCCGCCAAATTTTGGCATCATTCCCGTTTTGGAGGGTAAAAGATTCGTAACAAACGGGAGCGTTACGGTGTGTACCGCGATCGATCGTTGGCCGACCTCACGCAGTGGGCAACACAGTTGCTCGTACCTGTGTGAGACGAACTCCGGTTTCATATAGGAAAAACATCAAAACGATTTATGATCGCTGAGTTGTTCTTCGCCCGAACTTAATCGCACTACTTGATCGCATGGTTGGTATTACCAGGAGAAGGGTGTGCGATGACCCCCCTACAACTAATATCTATCTCGCTCTAATAAACGATTAAGGATTTCAACTCCATTCGGATCAATCACCCGTAGGCGAATAAAGTGTCGATCATTCGGTCGCCACGCAATGATGTACTGATAGTCGCCGCTATACCAAACCCATTCTTCCCGCTCCTCTGTCCAGTTTTCCGTAGGACTACCATCACTGAGTCTCAAGCGGCTACCATTGGCTAAATAGGTTCCAAGGTATTCGTAGGAGAAATACCGGGACATATCTTCAAATAATTGAATTGACCACTCACTATCGACAAATGTGCCGGTCGGTTTGCGGGGAGGGCTGGCCGTTGCAGGATTGTATGCGGCGATATCGAGTCCGAATGGTGCGGATAGGCCGAGTAGTACTGTGAGTGCGAAGACGGTTAAGCGGGAGGTTTGAGATTTTGTCATGGTTTTAATGAGGGATGTTTGGGGTTCAATTCAGTTATTCTGCTTCATCTAAATCGGAGACTCGTTCTATATCAAATGTCGAGCAGCGCGAATTTGCAACATTGCCAATCAGTCGATTTTCATCGAGATATAACGTTCCAGCTAGATCGACTGTTCCATACCCGCTCGGGCGTTGAATCCATTCGGTTGCATTGAGTTCAAGTCTGTTTGGCATTTCACTGAGTCCAAAGATTTGGTATATGCCTTGCATGGCAAACATGCCGGAGGGAACACCGGGATTATTGGGATGGGCGGAGAAGATGAATAATGCATCAATCTCGCTGGTGCTACGTGCGTTAATGGCAAGCCGAAGTCGGGTGAGTCCCTGACCACAGGTGTAGGAGCCTTCCCAAATTCCGGTGAGTTGTTCGAGTTGGGATGAAATGGATGGTCTTTGTTTGAGTGTACTGTTACTTGGAAATGGTAGGGATTTGCTCTGAGCGACTTCGGGTAAACAAGCTATACTCATGCCGACTAAGCTAATAAGACTTAAGTTGAGCAGTGTTTTTAGATAATTCATATTGTGAGTTTAAAAGTAACAAAATCAAGTATTTTTCCTGAAGTTCTTGATTATTTCTGTGATTTTGTCTGTCTATTTGAGAAGTCTAGAATTGTTCCCATGTACTACATGGGAACAATGAGGATATCAAGACCCAGATGGTCTTCGTCACTAATTTAAGCGCTTAATGCGAGATCATAAAGCGTATCGCTTGAACCAGATTGCTCAACACGTAGAATATACTGAGCGGGGGCAAGAGAGCGGGTAATGGAGTCTACATTAGTCCCAAAGTTACTTGAGCCGGTAATGCGCTCACCAGAATCAATGAATCCATTTCGATTTTCATCTAGGTAGAGGTCGAGATCTGCATCTTGACGTAGACCTGTTAGCGTTGCATTGAAGTCACGCACAGAGTCCACGGTAAAGATATAGTTATCTTCTCCGTCTGTATTGCCAACAAAATCAGAAAACCGTCGCTCTCCAGATAGATTGCCAATATTTCCGCCAGAGTCTGTACGTCCAGTAGATAGGCCGGACAGATTTAAGGTGTAGCGAGTGTCATTACCACCTGAACGCTCCACTTTCAGCCAGTAATTTCCCGGTCCGAGGGGACGAGAAATTGAATCTTGGTTTGTGCCGAAGTTTGAAGAACCGGTCAGACGTTCACCAGAATCAATGCGAGCATTGGAATTTTTGTCTAAGTACAGGTCAATATCTGCATCTTGAGTGAGACCATTGAGAACTGCTGAAAATTCTGTAACTGGATCAACTCGGAAGCGATAGTAGTCTCGCTCATCGGCACTACCAACAAAACCATTAATCGTGTAATTCTGACCCGTCAATAGATCAACATTGACAGCTTGCGTATCCGTGTTGTTCGGCTCTGTATCACCCACCGCGATCGGCACTGGAACCGGAGGCGGAACCGGAGCCGGAGCACTCCCCCCGGTTGGGCGACCCTCTGTCGCACCGAATAAACGATAGTGAATTAAACCACCAGCAAAATCTAAACCCGCTGCCCGCAAATCAGGATTCAGCGCCAAATACGACGACGGATTGAAAGCTGCCGAAGCAACGCGCCCCTCGCGAATGCCGTTAACGCGAAAATGATCGAATAACTGCTCGTTATTAAATCCCGCAGCAGCAACGTCCGGGTTGGCGGCACGATAAAAATTCGCATCGTACACCGCCGAAAACGCGCGACCTTCCGCGACACCCGATGCAACGAGATGACCGTAAAGCTGAGAATTAGCCGTCAGACCCGCTCCGGCCAAATCAGGATTCGCAGCACGGTAAACATTCAAGTCCGCAAATGGTGAAAATGCTCGTCCCTCATTGAGACCCGCACCAAAAAAGTGGGCGGTGAGCTGCTCAGGACTGGTTAAACCCGCATTTGCTAGGTCGGGGTTCGCTTGGGCATAAAAGCCCGGATCGAAAAGATTGATAGCCATTCGGTTGTGAGTGCAATTGGTGAACTCGTGTACGAACAAGATCTCGACAACATCAATGAAACGGATGATGATCGAGATGTGATCGACTGTCTTAATCAGCTATCTGAGTAATTCAGTTGTTTTTACGCTATTTTTCAAACTTTTTGGCTCTATGAAATCCTGGAAGTCAATGGAGTTTCACGGAAAAACTAGCGGAGAACTCCCCCGCAGGTAACCGCAAGCTGATCGCCTACCGTTGTGCCTTAATCCCCCTGTCCCAACTTCGATCGCAACTCATCCTTGATCCGCGCCAAAATCGAGTCCTCATCCAAGGTCTCCAAAATTCGCCCGACCACTGCCTTCGGGCCATGCTCTCCCCAGGATGCGCCATTCTCAAAATAGCGCTTCGCCACCCGCCCGATCGTCGTGGTCGCGACCCCCGCCGCTCCCGCCTGGGCGATCGCCACGGACACATAGCCCCCCAACGCCAGCCCGCCCGTCACCGGAACCGCCGCCCCCAGTAGCCCTTTTAGCCCACTTAACCCCAACATCGCTAGCAGCTCGCTCGCCCCGATGCCGCCCATGCCGATCGCGATCGTTTTGAGTAAGTCGAGTGCGCCGGTTTCGGTGAGCGGGATGCCGTAGAGCTTCGAGAGCGAGACGAGCATGAGGATATCGAAGGCGGCAGCGCCGAGGAGATCGATCGCGGTGACGGGGTTAAGGGCGATCGCCAGGGCTTTGGCGATCGTGGCTTGCCAGATTAGGCGATCCGCCTCGCGATCGCGGAGCTGCATTTTGCGCTGAACCAGGCGATCGTTCGCCATGTCCGCAAAGAGCAGGCTGTTGAGCGCCACGAGGGATTTACCTTCGCGGTGCAAAATGTCGAGAATTTTGAGCTTGAGGTCATCGACCCGAGGAGTTCCCGGTTGAAGTTCGACGCTGACACTGCCGTCTTCGCGCTGGACGCCGCGAGCGATGAGGGGTGAAGCGGCAGTCATGACGATTTGATCGGGAGATAGCAAGTCTCGCACGCGCTGATCGCGGACTTGGGCGTAGATGGCTTGGCGATCGGCTTCGGGGTAGCGATCGACTTTGTTAAAGACGAGCAAGATCGGTTTGCCCGCTTCGCGAATATCCGAGAGGGCATCAAACTCAAGCTGAGTGAGATCACCAGAAATTACAAACAAGATTAAATCCGATCGACGGGCGATCCGCTGGGCGAGTTCTGCCCGATCGCGACCGTCGATTTCATCCAAGCCGGGCGTATCGACCAGCTCAATCCGCGACTGCCCTAACCCCGGCAGCGACACCCGTACCGTTGCATCATCACCAATCTGCGGCTGCCACTCGACCCGCTGGGTCACCTGGGTCACCCCATGCAGCGGCCCCGTTTCAAAGATGCGCTGACCCACCAGAGCATTCAGTAGCGACGATTTCCCGCGTCCAACCATGCCAAAGACGGCAAGCTGAACGGTGGCCGTTTCGAGCTTATTGAGGGTGTCTTCGAGGCCGGTAATTTCGGCTTCAAGGCCGGATCGCTCGCGATCGCTGAGGTCAATTTTGGCGACGAGATCGCGTAGGGCTTGCTGGGCTTGGCGGTAATTGAGGTCAGCTTGAATATCGTCAAAGCTATAGATGGCCGCGTCAAAGTCACGCTCGAGATCGCAATTTAGGTCGCGGGTATCCGAGTCTGTGGGGTACTCAGGATCAGAGCAGGGTGATGATTCGGCATCAGGGAAGGGGCGATCGGTCATCGAAATAGGCGATCAGGATCAGGGAGATGAAATCAGCCAAGGTTCAGACAACAATAGTGTCAAAAACGATGGCAAAAGCAACGGTGTGAGTATCGCCGAACCTCAAGGATCGGACATATCCACACCGCCATTCACGCTGATATCAATTTAATCGAATTAGTCGAAGTAAAACAGGGTGACGATTTTACGGAGATCCTCCGCTTCACGACAGGTTTCGAGTAGAGTTCGGCTGTCGTGGAAGGCGAAGCAGATGAGCTGCTGGCAACGCTCAATAATTTCGGAGTTGCACAGAGCGCTTGCTTCAGCCAAGGAGAGATCATTCCGTTCGGGATGCTCGACCAGGTGCATCACATTTTCAAGCTGCGATCGCGACTCGTCGGGCTGGCGATCGAGACTTTGGGGCAAAATCACCGTGAGCTGATTGGCATCAGCCTGCATGGCTCCACGGATGGCGGCTGAGTTCGTCCCCGTTGCCCCGGAGGTGATCAAACGATTGCCACCAAGGACGAGCGCGTAGCTCATCATTTCGATTAATTTCTGGTGTGTGATCGGTACGTGGCGCGAGCCAAGAATCGCAATGCGTTTTGATCCAGACTGCTGGATTGCAGCCAGTTCCTGCAAAAAAACGTCAACTTTATCAGTGGTGTCGGTGGTAGGACTCAAAGACTCAACGCGCTCGAAAAAACGACGTAGGTATTTTAACAGCTCGATCTGTAACGTACGCATCGGCCTTAAGCAACAATAAGACCGATGCCTTGCGTTAAGGCCGAAATTAGCACGAAGGGGAAGCGAGACAAGGCAAGGGAGCGTATCCGCCTCAGTGCGGATGCGTTTAACGTGCAGAAGTGTGCCATCAATTTATCGCAGAACTTTGATGAGGTCGGCGATTCAAGGCCAAACCTCATGCCATTTCTCGGGGTTGTAACCTAGCTAGGTCAGCGCTCAAATTGAATGGATGACCCTCCTAGCCTGCTTGCAAGCAATTCAACAGCCGATCGAGATCGAAATGTTCGGCCAGAAGTTGCTTAATGAATTGCACTTTGATCGGTTCTTGGAGGCGCATTTGTCCAAACATGCCATCGATGCGTTCGATCGTTGTTAACGTGTCGAGATCGACGGACAGGACTGGGATGCCGACCTCTTCCGCTCGTTCGAGGACAAGCGGCGGTGGAGCGAGGCGGTGACCGGTCAAAATCAGGCAGTGGGTTGCGGTTTCCAGGGCCGCGAGCTGAATGTCCGATCGATCTCCCCCGGTAATAATGGCCGAGTTGCGGACATTTTGGAAATATTTGATCGCAGAGTTGACGCTCATGGCTCCGACTTGCAGAGTTTCGACCATGAGGTCGAGACGGTCTTCTCCGAAAAGGACTTCGGCGTCGAGTTTGCGTACAATTTCAGCAACGCTGATGCTGCTGAGTAGCGGGCTGAGGGGGATCGTACCCAGCACGGCGATCTTTCTCGCTTCGAGGAATGGAATCACGCAGGTTTGCATATCGTCCATGGCCTCGATCGGAACATCGTTAATCACGACCCCAATCAGGCGACGACCTAGGGTCGTTTGAGCGGCAAGGATTGAGTCAACGAATGTGCCGGAGCGATACCGCACGACAAGTAAAACGGGTGCGTCGAGTTTTTCGGCTAATTGCGCGGTTGAGACATCAAAGAGCGCACCTTCAACGAGACTACCTGCGCCTTCGAGGAGTACGAGATCGGTTCCGGCAGCGGTTTCGGTGACAATGCGATCGGCATAGTTATTGGTATCCTCGCCGCATAGACGCTTGCGAATCGTGCTGGCATCTAGGTTAACGCTGGTTTGCAAAACGCGATCAGCGCTCAAACCGAGGTGGTCAATGAGAAAAGCAACATCCTCATCTTCCGTACCATCCGATGTTTCGTCGAAACAGGTTCCAATCGGTTTTCCGTAGGTAAAATTGATCTCACGGACCTGGAGCTGACTGGCTAGCCCCAAAATTGTGGCGGTTTTTCCGCTGTACGGCTCGCTCGAACCAATCAAAAGACACTTCGTCAATGTGGGCACGCTTCCCTCCTAGCTAAGACGGTTTCGGGGTCGTACGGACTGTACGGGGTATGAGTAAGTATTAGAAACTTTGGGCAATGTGCTGTTTGAGATAAACGAGCGCATCGCTTCTAATCATCCATGCTGAGGAGCTTTCTGTAAAAGCTTTTGGAGAAATCAGCAATGCGATGTTTTTGAAACACGATGAGGACTTCAATCAGGTAATTAATGAACTCATAGTTCGCCATCGTGGTTTCGTAGGTCAGATCGGCGTTATTGTCGAACTGAACTCGGCAGCGCATGGGGTCTGCAGGCAAACTCGAAACATTCCAGGTTGAGATAAACGGTACATTTTTTCCGCCTTCAATGTTGCGCTCCCCTTCCAGGTTACCGCGATCATAGAGGCTAATCGCGAGGGGTAAGGCGTTTCGCTGGTTGGCGGTTTTGTAGTAGGGCATGTAAACCATGACTTTACCCTTAGGAGCGGGTTGAAGGCTCCGGATCGCAGAAGACATATCGTTGTTTTTCTCAATGAGAATCGTTCACCCTAACTTATCGAAATTTGTTGGGATTCGGCGCAATTAATTTGGTGTTGGCCGATCGTTGCCGATCGCGGGTCTTGACCGGGCGATCGGCTTTAGCTGGCAAATGCAGAGGTTTTTTTCTATCCTCCAGGGCGTTGCGCGTTCGTGCGACACTAAATGACCAGGACATCGTGTCGTTATTTTCTAGCGGGGAAACATCGTCTAATCCTCAATGGGAGTTGACCCGATTGTCCGATTGTGCCGTCACATCGAGCTGGTGCTGGGGCGGCTGCTGGGATGGACTCAACGAGATGAACAGGATGCTTTCCAACAACCAAACAACACGCGACGTGAAACCCCTAATCGAAACCCTCGTCGGCCAACGTTTGGTCGAACATGCGGCGGAGGTCTTCCCCGATCCGTCGGCTGGGGTCGATCGCGACCCATCGGAGACGTTCACGCCGAGCGCGGGTGATCCGTTCGATCATTTACTGAATTCATTTGCGGGCTATCGTGGCCGCAGGCTCAAGGCGGCGCTGCTATTGGCGATGGTGTGGGTTGTGACGGGATCGCTTCATGCGGTGAGCTGGGGGATTGGCGTTGGGGCGATCGGGGCAATCGTTTTGGGGGTTCACGGATTCCGCGCGATCGCGACCCCTCAAGCCGTCTCACGCCAACCGTTAACGACGGCTTCCAACGGGACAGATTCTGAGGTAACCCCAGCCTCAATGCCCCCAGCTTCGTTGCACCCCCCCGAATCGAGTGCGAGTCGCCGTTGGCCGAGCGTAGCGTTGCTGGTCGCAGCGAAGGATGAAGCGAGTGTCATCGGTGAGACGATCGAAAAGTTGTGTGCGTTGAATTTCCCGGGCGATCGCTATGAAGTCTGGGCGATTAATGACAACAGCAGCGATGCTACAGGAGCCGTGCTTGACTGCCTAGCGCAGCAATTTGATCGCCTGCATGTGGTGCATCGTGGTTCTGAAGCTCGCGGTGGCAAATCCGGCGCTCTCAATCTCGCACTGCAACGCATTTCGACGGATGTGATCGGCGTCTTCGATGCCGACGCACGGGTTGATCCCGACTTTTTACAGCAGGTATTACCGCTGTTCGATCGCCCCGACATTGGCGCAGTGCAGGTACGTAAATCCATTTCCAATGCCAACGAAAACGCTTGGACAAAGGGACAGGCGATCGAAATGGTGCTCGATGCCTATCTCCAAGGGCAACGCTACGCCCTCGGTGGCATCGGCGAACTGCGTGGCAATGGTCAGTTTGTGCGCCGTGATGCGCTCTCCCGCTGTGGCTACTTTAATGAGGTGACGATTACCGACGATCTCGACCTGAGTTTACGGCTCCATCTCGATGGTTGGGATGTGCGCTGTACGACCTGGCCTGCGGTGTATGAGGAGGGCGTGACCGACGTGGTGGCGCTCTGGCATCAGCGATCGCGCTGGGCGGAGGGTGGCTATCAGCGCTACATGGACTATTGGCGGTTGCTGACGAGCGATCGGCTCAGTCCAATGAAGCGTCTCGATCTGGTGATTTTTGTCGGCGCTCAGTATCTCCTACCGGCGGCGGCGATCCCCGATGCGATCGGTGCGATCGCCCTGGGACATCTTCCCGTCTGGCTCCCGATTACGCTAATGTCAGCGGTCTTAACCTTGTCCTGGATTAGCTGCGGCTTGCGTCGCGTTGCGACCGCATCCGGAGAATCTCTATCGTGGCTGTCAGCCTTTGGGCAGGCGATTCGCGGCACGATCTACATGCTGCACTGGATTGTGGTGATGGCGGCGACGACGACACGCATGGCCTTTCGTCCAAAGCGGCTGAAGTGGGTTAAAACGGTGCATCGCGGCGCGTAGACGATCGTGATTCATTCCGTTTAACTCGTTTAATTTGTTTCGCTCATCTAAATTCGTTTAACTCAATTCACTCAATTCATTCAGTTCGTTTAATCGTCCTCACGATCCATTCCACGCGGGTTTTAGATCAGCGTTCAAACCACTATGGCCGATTCCTCTAAATCTTCTAAATCCTCAAAGCGTTCATCCGAGAATTCAGCTAAATCATCGAAATCCAAATCCAAATCAAGCAAGTATCGTCCCGCCTTTGCCAGTAAATTTGGAGCCGCCAAAAACCCAAGCCCGCCAAGCCCAAGCTCCGCAGCACCGAAACGGGATCGGACGCTGCCTCGAATACGGCATCAGCCAAAGCCCACACCCCAGAGCCGCACCCAGACCGCACGGGATCACCCAAAGCGCTCACCCCCGAACAGTTCGAGCGTCGCTTCAATGCTGGAAATCGAGCCGCTGAGAACAAAGCCAAAAAAGCCAGAAAAAGCGGTCATCAGGCGCGTAAACGCTTTGGTCAGCATTGGCTGACGAGCGATCGCGTCTTAAACGAAATCGTCGCGGCGGCCAATCTCAACGCCAGCGATCGCATCCTCGAAATTGGCCCCGGTAAAGGCATCCTGACCCATCGTTTGCTTGAACGGGCAACATCGGTCGTCGCGGTGGAACTCGATCGCGATCTCTGCGATCCCCTGGCTACCAAATTTGGCGAGCGCGATAACTTCTTGCTACTTCAGGGAGATTTCCTCGCGCTCGACGTGGACGCACTGACCGCAAACTTTGCCCCCCACTTCCACGGCCAAACCAAAGTTGTCGCCAACATTCCTTACAACATCACCGGCCCGATCCTCGAAAAACTCCTCGGCACGATCGCCCATCCCAACCTCGCCCCCTTTCAGGAGATCGTGCTGTTGGTTCAAAAAGAGGTTGCCGAGCGGCTTAGTGCTGTCGCCGGAACGAAAGCCTTTGGCGCCTTGTCGGTGCGGGTGCAGTACCTGGCTGACTGTGAGCTGATCTGTGATGTTCCCGCCACGGCATTCAATCCGCCGCCCAAGGTCGAATCTGCCGTGATTCGCCTGATCCCACGTCCGATCGTCACGCCTGCTAATGATCCAAAACATCTTGCCAGCATCGTTAAAGTCGGCTTTGCGAACAAACGTAAAATGCTGCGCAACAATCTCGGCAATATCATCGATCGCGATCGGCTGATGGCGACGTTTGAGCAACTGGCGATTAACCCCGAGGCTCGGGCGGAACAGCTTGATACATCAATCTGGATTGCCTTAAGTAATGTACTCTGTGTGGCAGATTCATCTCAATCTGGTTGAATTTGACGAATTTTGGCTGCTTTTGGCTATTTTTGTTAAATTTCGATTCAGCCTAAAATTTAGTGTGATGCGTGCAAGTTCATGTGTTATCCTGTCTAAGCGCTGAGGGCGGTTAGCTCAGTTGGTAGAGCGCCTGCCTTACAAGCAGGATGTCACTGGTTCGAGTCCAGTATCGCCCATAGGTTTCGGGAAAATTTAGTACAAGCGAAAAACCTGTACGGTTTGCCGTTTAGTACAAATTTAGACACAAATTTCTACTGTTTGGCTATATAAGCACGAAAACGTGTTGATTATGGCTAAAAGTATCGTTTCCATCGAAGTTCGGGGTAAAAGCTACGATGTACGCTTTTCATATGCAGGCTTGCAACATCGTTTAGGCTTGGGGCTACCAAATAGCTCCTTAGGCAAGCTCAAGGCGGTAGAGATTGCATCCCAGATAGAAAAAGATATCTTATTGGGCGATTTCGATATAAAGGAGCTTCACACATACAAGCCAAGTTATCAGGAGAAACTTAAGGCTCAAAAAGCAACAGAAGGGCAACTGATTATTATCTTGGTATGGCGGCGATACCTATCGGAAAAGCTATCGAAGAAACGACACGCAAGGGACATTATGCGATGGTAGATAAGGCATTATCCCTGTATGGAGATAAAGACTTCGATACTTTCATTGATGCAGTAAAAGGCTCCTACGCCGCAAGTACTCAGAGCCAAATTTTCAAAGGTTTACGGGCGGCGTTCAACTACTACATCAAAAAGTACGATAAATCTCTCTCGAATCCTTTTTCTAGTGCGGCTCAGGAATCAAAAGCCGAAATACCTGAATCAAAGCGTAGCAAGCAAGCTTATCGAATAAATGAGGCCATGAGTATCATTAATGCATTTGCTACAGGAGAATACGCCACGGCTGGATATGAGTATCATGATATGCATTACGTGCGTCTAGTTTCGTTCCTGTTTAATACGGGATGTCGCATCGAGGATGCTTTAGCGCTGACTTGGGACTGTATCGGTAAGGATTGTATTGAATTTTCAAAATCCTACTCAAAGGGAATTCACAAAAGCACTAAAAACGAAAAAACTCGCTACTTTCCGCTAACAGATAAGCTCCGAGATATTATCGGCGATGCGGACGGCAAGAAACCTACAGATTTAGTTTTCCCTGCGATTAAAGGTGGATATATCAATCTTAATTCGTGGCGTCGCTCGTACTGGAGCCGTATTATTAATGCGTTGATTCGTGACGGCAAAGTACGAAAATATCTACCGCCATATCACACACGGCATACATTCATATCAATCCAGCGTGAGGATGGGGTTCCTGATGCGGTGATTGCTGAATGGGTAGAAAGTTCAGAAAGCATGATTGTGAAGCACTACTCAGATAGTCAGTCAGAAAAATACAAACCGTCAGTTATCTAGTGCTATAGCAACCCTAAATCATTTGTAGTCGATCAGAGGTGTATAATTAACTGTAGAAAATGAAGGTGTGAATAATGACTATAGTAGATGAGTTAGAGAAGTTTATCTCCCAGACAAAAAACTCGCAGGA
>JAAUPN010000253.1 GCA_012033105.1 Coleofasciculaceae cyanobacterium RL_1_1 | reverse complement strand
TCACAGGGGAAATTTAATCATTGAAATGCTAAATGTAATACCGAATGGGATCAACCTGGGTTTATGTAAATCGCAATAACCACAAGATTAAATGCTCTAAACTGCACCAAATACTCCAGATTTGCTAAGACCAGAATAAGTTAGGACGATGATTTAAAATTGAGAGTAGATGAGACTCTGGAGGATTAGATAGCTGATAATATAGCAACGTTTGATCAGATTAGAAGAATTACGACCAAATACCACACTGTGAACTCTATTTAGTGTGCGACAAGTTTGTCACTCAGTTTGGGGCTGTTAAGCCGGTGAGGCGCGTGTGTTACGGCAGTCCGAATCAACATGAGCATCATGATTTCGACCCTTCAATACCAGTGTTCTAGACTAATGTTCTGAACGAATGTTTCTACTGGGTGAGCATATTGAACTGACGGAGTAAGCTAACGTTTTCGGGTGTGAGAAGCTTTTTCATTTCAGACACACGATCCAAGAGATTGAGTTCCCGTGTAAATTCTTCTCTCAGGATTTGGATGTAGCGTTCGCGAGATTCCGAGGTGTCTTTTTCACTCAACATTTTGAGTGCGACATTAATATTTGACATTGGACGACGCAGCTCTTGACTAAGATTGTCGAATAAGCCATCTTTGGCTTCTAGAACTTGACGCAAACGAGCCAGCTCGTCGTTGAGTTCGAGCATACGCTCTTTTTGAAGTTCGTCCTTCCGAAATCTGGCTTCGATCGCACCGATTAGCTCATCCGCATCAAACGGTTTAGTGAGATAATCATCCGCTCCTAGCTCGATACCTTGACGTATATCAGCTCGCTCCGTTTTAGCTGTCAGAAAAATAAATGGGATGAGTACGGTCTCTGGCGTCGATTGAAGCTCTGTGAGAACATCATAGCCATTCATTCCGGGCATCATGATGTCGCATAGAATCAAATCAGGATGGTGAGCCCGAACGAGCTGTATACCTGCTTCACCATTCTCTGCGCCAATGCTGTTATAGCCCTCTGCTGAGAGTATGCGAACGATGTTCTTGAGCAGGGCTTGCTCGTCTTCAATCACGACTATCGTTTTCATGACATCGGGTTAGGAAAGGCTAGGGAATGTTGCAAGTTTTGGGGCAACCGGATCGTAACGGTCGTACCACACTCGATATGGCTATTGAAGTCGATTGTACCACCGTGCAAACTGACGCAGCGGTGGACGATCGCTAGACCCAGCCCTGTGCCTTGAATTGTGCCGACATTTGCCGCTCGGTGGAACGATTCACACAAACGGGGTAAATCATTTGTTGGTATACCGATACCACTATCCGTCACACTAAACTGGATTTGATTGGGTACAGTTAGGGCAATATTGAGTTCAACAATGTCGGCATTGGGTGAGTATTTAATTGCATTAGATAAGAGGTTCGTCAGCATTTGACGCAGAAGTTTTGCATCAAGGTTGGCGGTGGTGGTGTCATCAATTTGGTCGTCAATCATCATCGCAATGCGATGGGTTTGACCGAGGACAGTTTGGAGTTGTGGAACCAAAATGTTGCAAAACGTGCGAATTGGTAAAGGTTCGGGATCAAACTCGAGCTTGCCTGCTTCTGCTTTGCCCAGTGTCAAGACATCCTTGAGCAGTTGACTCATATGCACGATCGAGGTGTTGATTTGCTTAAATTGTTCCTGCTTTTCGGTGGCTTCGAGTTCGTAGCGTTCGAGTAACTGTGCGGAGGATTGAATGATCGCGAGGGGTGTCCGGAATTCGTGGGAGGCCATGGAGACAAAGCGCGATTTGAGGTCGTTGAGTTCGCGTTCTTTTTCTAGGGTTTTCAAGACTTCCCCTTCGGCGCGTTTCCGATCGGTGATATCGACCAGTGAACCGATCCCTTCTAACGGTTGACCGCTAGCGGTATCGATCGCCAATTTCAACTCGTCTCGTAGCCAACGGTAGACACCGTCGCTATGCAAAAAACGATATTCCATGACGCAGTGACCGCGATCGCGCAGTGTTTCGAGCCATGCGGTGACATGACTCATATCCTCTGGATGTAGTCGTGTCTGCCAGAAGTCTGGGGTGTTGAGCCAGCGAGCAGGATCGTAGCCGAGTAAATCACGAATGTTGTCTCCTACAAAGGTCTTCCAGGCGTAGTTATCGGCTTTGCAGGTATACACGACGGCGGGATTGGAGGTTAAGAGATAGCGAAAGCGAATTTCACTTTGTTCTAAGCGTTTTGCATAATCCTGAAGCTTGAGTCGATCGCGTTTTTGGAACGTGATATCACGCGCCATCCAGAGAACGCTACTACTGGAAATGGGTGAAATCAGCGCTTCAAAATATAGAGTTTGATCGGCCACTTCAAACCGGTGTTCACGTTCGATCGTCTGATTACTTTGCAGCGCTAGACGTACGCTTTGTTGGAAGGCATTCGGTTCAGATTCATCAAGAAATGCCTCGATCGCCTGATTGACCACCGCTGATCGCAACGGATCATCAAAAAGTGTGACGCTGGGGATATTCACATCGAACCCGTCTTCTGTGATGGCAACAATCACCGTCACATCCCGCATGACATCAAACAATACTTGCATCTGCATGTAGCTACTATGAAGCTTACTTTCGAGTAGCTTATAGTCTGCAATATCGACCTCAAGGCGCTGAATAATTGTGGCGTAGTTTTCCTGTGAATCTCCGTTCTCGTTGGTGAGGTTATTCCCGCGATCGGGCTGGATTGGGGCTGAATGGAGGGAAGTGGGCTCAGATTGGCTCACGTTCACAGGGGCGCCAACCCCATCGCCAACCCCATCGCTAATCTCATTCGCCATCTCTAGGATGGGTTGCGTATCTCGATCGCCCTGATCTAGATCCAAATTCAGATCATCCATCAGCCATTCCAGGATTTGATCCGGTTTGACGAGGCCAACACATTCGTCGGTCTCGGCGATCACGGGCAGATAGTCGAGACTATCGGGCTGAAATTGCTCGAAGAGATGTGCAATATCCTTGATCTGCTCGGCTAACTCTCTGACCTGGATTGTCTGCTCGATCGGCTTAACCCAGCTTTCGATCGAGCCTTTCATCCTGTCATGATCTTGCATAACCGCTAGGATCAAACTACTCAGCGTCACTTTTCCCTGAAGCCGTTCGCCCTCCCGCTTTCTCGGCTGCACCACAAAGAGGGTCGATCGATGGCTGGATCGGGCTAAGGAAATCGCGACCTCGATCGGAGTGTTTAACACCACGGTGGGATCGAGTGGCATTAATGGAAAAGAATCTGGCAGGGCGGCAAAACTCGGCATAACTGTAACTCAGACGAATAGGACAGAGGAGATTTGAGGCAAGAAGCCGAACTATCCTTGGGCTGCCCTGCCAGATCGCTAGAAGGTGGATTCAAGTCGCCAGTACGGGATTCTCAACCTTGCTCCTGTAAATTGCTTGCAAGATTAATTCTTGCAAACTTAAAACGTGACGTTGCGATCCACATCAGGCGAAGTCAACCCATCAAAGCCAATAACAGGCCATCGAGCAGGAGGGCTTCAACCGTGTAGTTCAACCGATCGAGCGATAGACACGATCAAAGTGTGCGCTATACGTCGCGCCTGTTAGCTGGGTTGGGTAGCCTCGATCGCAACCAGATTTAGACCACAAGTCCACGATCCATGCAGCTAACCGTATAAGATTCGTCGAATCCTGGATCAAACTGAAACAGGAGTCGGATCGAGGCAAACCATTGTAGAACAGTCTCAAATTCCAGCCCAATCAAAAAAACATCAACCAAAGCATCGATCGTGATTCGTAACACGTCCGATATGCTAGCGTTAACGCCATTTATTGCTTTACCGAATCCTAACCCTCATCTCCTCCTCCCACTCCCCATCTCACTAACCATTCATAACACCACCTCTCGATCTAAGTTTCGTCTATTCACACAGTTAGATTGTTGTACGATTAAATTAATCCTCGTTTATCACGCTGGAAGCCAGCGCACTCTAGGGTTATGACGATGAGTTTTGCCCTGATCAGCGCCAATAGCTCGGTCGTTGAGCTTATTCATGTCCCCTTAACATTTCTGTGAATAATTTCGCTGTCGGCTTGACGATCGCCGCCCCGCCTCAACGTCAAGACCTAGACTTAGCATCGAGTTAACAACCCCTCTAGACCCTACGGTCGTTTTCGGTTCACGCTACTCTGTTCGCACCACCCCCGATAGCATCGTCTCCTATGTCCAGCCAGCTTGATCTTCTCTCGAATAGCCAAGTGATTCCCACCGCTCTGCATGAAGAAATGCAGCGGTGCTATCTGGAATACGCGATGAGCGTCATCGTCGGTCGAGCCTTGCCGGATGTGCGCGATGGCCTCAAGCCGGTGCATCGCCGAATTATCTATGCGATGCATGAGCTAGGGTTAACGCCCGATCGCCCCTATCGTAAATGCGCCCGCGTGGTTGGGGACGTACTCGGAAAGTATCACCCCCATGGTGATCAGGCGGTTTACGATGCGCTAGTGCGGCTGGTGCAGGATTTTTCCAGTCGCTATCCGTTGTTGGCGGGTCACGGCAACTTTGGATCGATCGATAATGATCCGGCGGCGGCGATGCGCTACACCGAAACGCGGCTATCGGCGATCGGGCATGGCGCAATGCTGGGCGAGATTGGCGATGCGACGGTGGACTTCACGGGAAATTTTGATAATTCGCAGCAAGAGCCAGTGGTTCTTCCGGCACAGTTGCCGATGCTGTTGCTCAATGGTAGCTCGGGGATCGCGGTGGGGATGGCGACGAATATCCCGCCGCATAATTTAAATGAAGTGGTGGACGGGGCGATCGCCCTGCTTGAGAAGCCAACGATCTCCGACGATAAATTATTCGAGATTATCCCTGGCCCGGACTTTCCGACGGGTGGCGAAATTGTCGGACGCAAGGGCATTCGTGATGCGTATCTAACCGGGCGCGGCAGCATTACGATGCGTGGCGTGGTGCATTTTGAAAATATCGAGGTGGGTCGCAAGCGCAAATCGACCCGCAGTGCGATTATCGTGACCGAGTTTCCCTACCAGGTCACGAAGTCGAACTGGATCGAAAAGTTGGCGAATTTGGTCAACGAGGGCAAAATCGTCGGCATTTCGGATTTGCGTGACGAAAGCGATCGCGACGGTGTTCGGGTCGTGATCGAACTCAAACGCGATGCGAATCGATCGAAATTCTGGCGCAGATTTAT
>JAAUPN010000252.1 GCA_012033105.1 Coleofasciculaceae cyanobacterium RL_1_1 | reverse complement strand
AAACTTCAGCACACGGCGCTTAAACCGCAGATCCGCACGCTGGGCGATCGTGCGAATTTGCACCAAACGATCGCGCTGACTTTGCAGAGTTTCAACATCAGGAGCCTTCAGATAGGACTGAAACGCCACATGCTCGACCTTGACCAGTCGATCGTACAATTCCGCCGCCTCACGAATGCGCGGATTGCGGCGCAGGATCGCGCCAGGACTCGGATCGATCGTGCGGTAGAGCGTGTAAACAAAATCGATCACGATGAAGCTCATGAAGAGCGACGGGATCGCGACGATCGAGAATTTTAGCAGGTTCATGATTTTGGACGTGTCGGTAACGACGCAGGAACGAACCATTCGGGGTTCGTAGTTATGACCAAAATAGCATCGACCGACTTTCAAAAATGATGCTGTTTATTACAGAGTCTGACGTTACCGCTGGGGAGAATAGGAACGGAAGAACAGCAGATAGGAAAGTTGTAGCCGCTCTACTCGGCGATCTTCATCTTCCTGATACATAAGAGACAATGAAGATAATCTCTAGCGTCAATCCAGTGCACTCTCCCCATCCCCTACCCAGCTCCCAAACCTCACAACCAATGACCCAAATCCAACTCGAACAAACCCTCCTCCAAAAATTCCGCCAACTACCGGAACCCTTCCAACCCATCGTCCTCAACCTCGTTGATTCCTTGCTCGCGCTCCCGATCCAACCACACGAAACACCGGACGAAACACGCCCTCCTGTCCCTCGTTGGAACTCTGCCTGATCGCGACGCCCACGAAATGCTCGATGCGCTCAAAGACTGTCGCCAAATTGACCATGGTGAATGGTAAACCGAAGTCATGACATCGCACTATTTACTCGATACCAATATCGCTATTGCGCTGATGAACGGAGATATTGGTATTGCTCAACGCCTCAAAACTCTCCAGGATGCTTACCTCTCCGTAACTATTGTCGGTGAGCTATTCTACGGTGCAGAAAAATCACAACAGACAGAATTAAATCGGCAGCGCATCAAACCTTTACTGGAAAGATTCCAAACGATCTCTCCAGATTTAGAAACAGCAAACTATTACGCCACAATTAAAAATCAACTGCGTCTAATGGGTCGTCCAATTCCTGAAAATGATATTTGGATTGCAGCGATCGCCCTTCAGCATGATCTAACGTTGATTACACGCGATTCTGACTTTGCGGCAGTGGATGGCTTGAAGTTGGAAAAGTGGTAGATCGTCACTGTTTGAGTACTGATCACAACGACTTAAATAGTGCTTCATACCGATCGAGCGCACTGGCAAACGCATAATTCTCGATCGCAAATTGGCGAGCATTCGCACTCAAATCAGCCACAGTTTCGGGATCGTCGTATAACTCCCGAATCACCTGCGCTAGCTTCTCCGGATCTTCCGGCGGCAACGTCCGTCCGCCCTGGCTATTGCGTACCGCCTGCGCCGCCGTGCCGATCGCCGGAACCGAGGCCACGATCGGCAACCCACTCGCCAGCAACACCTGAATTTTCGACGGCATATTAAACGCGATCACATTACCCTTTGCATCACGACACCGAGATCCGCAGCGGCGAGCATTTTCGGTAACAGCTCACGCGGCTGAAATGGCAATAACGTCACATTGTCCGCACCGAGTTTATCGCGTAGATCTTGGAGTTCGTCGCGGGCTTTGCCTTCGCCGACGATAACGATCGCAATGTCAGGCCGATCGCGCAGGTGCATCGCCGCCTGAATTAAGGTTTCTAAACCCTGCGTACGGGCAATATTTCCCGAATACAAAACAATGAATTTACCCGTTAAGTGATTCTCAATCCGAAACGGGTTTTCATCTTTATTAGAACCCACAGGTGCAGGCTGAATGAAATCCGTATCCACCCAGTTAGAAATTAACGCCAATTTTTGCGCCGGGACACCCTTATCGCGCAAATTATCCACAAAACCATCCGCAATCACACTAATACGATCGGCAAAACGATAGGCGAATTTTTCTAACCACGTAAACACCTTGATCATCGCCTGATTGCTCATCAAACCTGTATGAATCGCCGCATCGGGCAAAATATCTTGCAGATTGACCACCAGTGGACACCGGAAAATCCATTTCAAAACCGCCGCCGGAACAGCAGCGGGAAGCGGTGGAATTGTGAGGAAAATCACATCCGGTTTCCAGCCGTTGAGCGCTTGAAAAAAGCTGGTGGCGACGAAGCTAATTTCGAGTAAGGCGCGATCGATCAATCCCGGCTGTGGGCGAATCCAGACGTAACAGCGCTGAAGTGTGACGCCGTTGCGCTCCTCGGTCATGTACAGCTTGCCGCGATAGCCCTCATAAATCCGCCGCTCGGGATAGTTCGGCATCCCCGTCACCACGCGCACCTCATGACCCCGTTTGACCAAGCCCTCCGCCAGTTCCGTCATCAGCGGCGCGATCCCGATCGGCTCGGGGTGATAGTTGTAGGAATAGATCAGGATTTTCATTCGCAGGGGCAGGCTGTACGGAGTGGGAAGATGTGGGGATGTAGTCGCGGTTTTGCAGCAAGGTTGAGGATGGCGTAGAGTTGCGCGATCGTCTACACCTGACGATCGACTCCAGGTGATCCGTGACCCAATCGGGATAACTATTCATCCGATCCTCAAATCCTCGATCTTTCTCACTTCAATCTAGTTCAACGTACAATTCAGAACCATAGAACAAATGTTCCATCCTGGAACGACCGCATCTAAGTTCGCGCTCAAGCCCGCACCACTGATTCGCCATGCCCTCCGCTAAATTTCGCCGATCGCCCCTGGTCTTAACTGTACTGCTTACCCTTTGGAGCGTGAGCATCGGCTGGCTCGCTAGTGGAGCCTGGGGACAAACGGACGAGCCCTTCAGTGTGCCAGAGTCGCTACCCCACATCGGCACGGTTGATCCAATCCCTGACAATAAACGCGCTGGCCATGCGATTTATCTTGATAGCTGCGCCAGTTGTCATATTGCTATTCCCCCAGCCGTTTTACCGAGCGAAACCTGGCGCGATATTTTGCTAGAGGAAAACCACTACGGCGAAGTCGTTCCCGTTTTGCCCAGTCCCCAAATTCATCTTCTTTGGGATTATCTGCAATATTTCTCGCGTCCAAACCCCAATGAAAACGAGACGCTGCCGTTCCGTCTCGACTCGTCACAGTTCTTTACGGCGATGCATCCCGGCATTGAGATCGATCGCCCGGTACGACTCGATGGCTGCATTTCCTGCCATCCCAGCGCAAAATCGTTTGATTTTCGCCGGTTCGTCACCCGCGATCGCGCCACCCGCTCGGCTCCGTAACTCAAGCTACAGACCACAACTGGGAAACAGTCGGAAAACAATACGTTACAAAACGCAATAGAGGGTTTACGCTAGGAGAAGAAACGTAGCGTAACTTCTTTATCGCGTCCTGCAATGCGTCAATTTTTCTCGTTGTTCCGATTATCATCATCTTTTTGCTCGCTCTGGTCGCGACCGGCGCTCGTTCGTTTCTTCCCGGTGGCCTTGGCGAACCTGCACCCGCAGGTACGATGCTGTTCCCGATTAAAGCTGATCCGTTTATCCATAGTTCGCCGACCGCCAATATTGCGCTGGTAGCTCCGACGATCGCTTAGTTGTGAGCGCTTCTCTCCCGTCGAATTATCGGGTTCGTCTGGGTTCGCCGCTCGATCGGGCGCGACTGCTCCAATTTGCCCGTCGAGCCTATCGCGAGATTGAGCCGGATCGGAACGGCGAGACACTACCGACAACGATTGATCGCTATCTGAGCCTCACAACACCGGTCTGGTGGATCGAAACCAGCGGCGAATCGGACAACCCAAACGCCTCACATTCCGACTCGGCGGGATTGCCCCATCTGCGATCATCCCAAACCGCGATCGCCTGTCTCTGGCTCGGCACGGCAACGACACCCACGGATGGCGAACTCCGGGCTTACATTTTGCTGATTTATGTCGCCCCGGATCATCGTCGCCGAGGGTTGGCGAGCTATCTCCTCGACCAGGCCGAAGCGTGGGCGAAGCAGCGCGGCGATCACCAGATTGGTTTACAGGTGATGGCGCAAAACACAGCGGCGATCGCGCTCTATCGCAAGCGGGGCTACACCACGATTTCCCAATGGATGAGCAAGCCGATCGAGCCGATCGATCAGCTTGAAGGTTTGCACACGCTTGGATAATTTCAGTCTTTCAGGACTTCTGCCGAAGTGGGGTTGGGGCATGAGGGGCAAGTTGCATAAACGGGATGCTCCCAAGACCGATTAGGTTAGGACGCATCAAAAAAACTGAGAGCTAGCCTTCGACAGGCTCAGTCACCCAGCGAAGTCGTTGGCGTAGCCTTCGCGAAGCGAATAGTGCGGTTTTCAGCTTAGATGAGAGTGTCCTAATCTAATCGCGACCTGCCATGAAACTCCGGCTTCTCACATTGATCCGAGAGTTGGAACAGCGCCGGTTCGTCTAGAGGTCGGACTTTGCCTAAATCTTAATTTTTTTGACATTTGGAGGTCGGGTTAAAGATTGGAGCTTAAACTCCAGCTAGTGGCCAAACTCGCTGGAATGAGCTTGGCCGTACTTTTGTGCTCTACTAACTTTTTTTCATCGCCCTACCATGCCGCCAACACCAGATTTCCTCGTTAATCTCGCCAGTGACTCAGGAACTGGTATTGATACGGATAGCGACCCCACTACGCTAACTCTGAGTGAAGCCATCTTCCAGGCGAATACTGCCGGTGGAGGTCGCATCATCCTCCAAACAGATGTCATGGTGACGGGGGTGATGAAGCGGTTGTTAGATAGCGATATCGAGATCCTCGGCGACGACCCCGACACAGCAGGGACGATCGAAACACACAGCATCAGCGGCGGCGACAATTTTCGCCCGCTGTTCGTCAAGTCTGGGACGATCAACTTGAGCAACTTGACGCTGACCAACGGCAAGGCAAAGGGCGGCAATAGCCTCAGCGGCGGCGGCGGTGCTGGTATGGGCGGTGCACTGTTTATCTATAGCGGTGATGTCACAGCGGAGAACGTAACCTTTTCGGGGAACGGCGCGATTGGGGGAGATGGCCGAACTACCGGTCTTAGCTATGGTGGCGGTGGTTTGTTTGGTGATGCTGGCGGCGGCGGTGGCGGCGGTGTATTTGGTAACTCAGCAACAGGTGTTACTGGTGGCTACGGCGGCTACGGCAGCTACAGCGGCGGCAG
>JAAUPN010000251.1 GCA_012033105.1 Coleofasciculaceae cyanobacterium RL_1_1 | reverse complement strand
CTTGCTTCAAGAGCATCGAGATCCCAATCGACGGTAATTTCACCAGAGCTAACGTTCGGAGCCGCCGTAAAACCAGCAGCACGAGCAGCCTTAACGGTGGACATCAAGGCCAACGCCGAGATCGAACCTGCAACCAGAGAGATCTTGCGTACGTAAGACATAGCGCGATCGTTACCTGTATTTTTGGTCATTGAGATAACACAAACTCCAGAGATTAATTGATGAATAGAGCTAGGAACCTATCTCTAACGTTTCAGCTTTTAAATCGAGACTTTTGCTGTTCATCAGTTTGTACAAGAGAGCAACACAAGTCCAAAATTAGTCCGCAAGGCGAGAGACGGAACTTTAACCTGCGATAATCTTAGTCGATAAATTCCTGAAATTGTGATAGCCAGTGTTACAAACCTTGCCATCTCAGTTCTCCGTAGATACCACAGTTTCTCTCGTTGGGTGAGTAACCCCAAAACCTTGGGTCAGTGTGACCGCTAAAAACGCAATGTTGTTCGCAACACTGCAATCCAAATATCATGATTGTCAGCATCGTGTTCGGGATTGTGAATCCAGATTATGCCAGGTGTTAGGGCAATCCGATCGCTCAGTCGTAACCGATACAGCAACTCCGCCTGTATTCCCACATCTGGATCTTCACCAAACGGCAAATCATCACCATCAATCAACCGCAATGGTTGACCGACCAACAACGCCAGCAAATCGCCATCGCGACCAAACGGGTCGGAATAGCCGAGGGATATCAGATAAGTAGATGTTGTTGCCCGTGCATCAGAGGTTTGCGATTCGGTAAATAGAAGTGACCCCCAAGCCCCAAGGGTTAAGTCACGGGCAAAGCGCCACTGGAAGGTCGTGCCGATCGCGTGGGTCGTAGTTGGTTCATCTAGAAAAGAGGTCGTGTCGGCGCGAAAGCTACCCGTAAAAGTATTGAGGCGACCGGTATCGCTGTAGGCGTTGACGTAGGACAGTCCGGCAAGCATGGTCGGCGAGGGCTTAAGCAAAAGCTGCGCCCCGATCGCGCTGCTGGCTGCATCAAAAAATCCTTCCTGACTATCGGTAGCATCGCCCGCACCGTAGGCCACTTGGAGCCGCAGATTATCTGCTACCAGCCAATCGACCCCAATACCTGCATCGAGCGAACCGAGTTTAAAAATGGGGTTGGCTTCCGCGAAACGAGAGAGCGAGCCGCGACCCGCATCGAAGTAAGGCGAGTTGGCTGTCAGTACAGAACTGAGGCTAAAGCCCACAGGGCGAAACGTCACCACCAACCGATCGCCGATCGCGGTGCGATATTCCAATTTACTGAGCCGCACGCTGCTATCGGTATCACTCTGGAAGGAGAGCAGCGCCATATCCGTGTTAAACCGATCCGGGTTGGCCAAACCACGATCGCTGAAGTTGCCCGCGAGCAGTTCGAGCCGAAGACGATCGCGCCCGGTGAATGACGACACAAACCCAAGACGTGAGAGATAGGTCAGCGTCGTACTCGGATCGCTATTTCCCGGCGGGTCACCTCCGGTCGCACTGACGAGGCTAAAGATGGCTTCACCACCCATAACGGTGGTGCTGGAAAATTGCTGACCAGTGATGGTCTCGACGCGTTGTTCTAAGGGGGCAATATCACGATTGAGGGCAGCGAGTTCGCTGGCAAAGTCGCGCTGTAGGACTTGGATCGTTTGCCAGGTTTCGGCTTCAGCGGCGATCGCATCATCGAGGGCTGCAAATCTCGCCTCGATCGCCTGTAGGCACTGATTGAGCCCTGCGGCAAATTCATAGCGCGAGAGCGATCGCCTCCCATCAAACTGACCGACGCGATCACCCTCAAAACACTGATATTGTTCGACCAATCGTTGTAGCGCTTGGTATGCCCAATCGTCTGGGGTCACATCCACAAAATCGCGCACACTGGGGGAAGCGATCGCCGGTATCGGCGGTGTGACATCGGGTTCGATCACGGGTTCGACCCTTGCAGGGGTTGCGGCGATCGTGCTCGAAGCGCCAAGCAATATACACGTAATACCGGCGATAACTGACTTCATGGGGAGTCCGAATCGGAGCAGGACTTGATGGGATTCATGCTGTAATTCACGCAAACAATCGAAGCAAGCCAGGATGATTCTAGCCCAGTCTTCCCAAGTCGTTGAGTCACGGACACTTGGAGTAACCAATTGGAGTTAGGGAAGTTCTCCAAAAACATCAATGGCTTGAGCTTAGAGAGAGAGGCAAAAACACCAAGCACAGCGAGAACAGGTACGACACGGCTCAAAATACGCATCCCCAAGGAAAGCAGGCAACATCGATACAGGCAGCGCATAAATCATAGTCAGAACTTACGCAAACTACCGAACTATTTTTAATAACTTTTCAAAAACAAATATTCACACAGCTATCTCCAAAATACCAAAATATTCTCACTCTTCCTTAAGACTCAATATAACGAAATGAAGTCAATAAACATTGAGTAATCGTTCTCGGGAAACAGAAACTCGATAGGATTAAATACATAGAGAATGATTGACGGAGAATAGTAGTTATGATCTCTCATGCCCCCCTAGTTCAAGCTACGGCAAATAAAGAAACAAGCTTTATTCTTTGGTTTGAAGAAGTCGGAATTGCGGATATTCCCTACGTCGGTGGTAAAAATGCTTCCCTCGGCGAAATGATACAGAATTTGGCAGCGAAGGGCGTTAGTGTGCCGACTGGATTTGCAACTACAGCCTATGCCTATCGCTACTTTGTGAAAAAAGCAGGACTAGAATCAAAGCTACGAAAGATTTTTGAAGGGTTAGACGTTGAAGATGTTCAAAGCTTACGCACCTGCGGTAAACAAGCCCGATCGCTAGTTCTCAATACACCCTTTCCCAAAGAACTCGACCTAGCAATTTCGACGGCCTATCATAAACTCTGTGAACGCTACGGTGCAGATGGTCAATTTTGCGAACGATTTGACGAAGAATATCGCGAAGCCTGCAAAGAATATAGCTACGATACTGATGTAGCCGTCCGATCGAGTGCCACAGCGGAAGACTTACCCGATGCCAGTTTTGCTGGTCAGCAGGAAACCTATTTAAATGTGCATGGCGTGAAGAGCGTGCTTGATTCCTGTCATCGTTGTTTTGCCTCGATCTTTACGGATCGTGCCATTTCTTACCGCACAATCAAAGGCTTCGATCACTTTGAAGTTGCCCTATCCGTTGGTGTTCAAAAAATGGTGCGATCGGATCTCGCCTCATCAGGTGTAATGTTCTCGATCGATACTGAAACTGGTTTTAAAAATGCTGCACTCATCACAGCAGCCTATGGACTTGGCGAAAATGTCGTCCAGGGTGCGGTCAACCCTGACGAATTTTTCGTATTTAAACCGACCTTAAAAGATGGATTTCGCCCGATTCTTGAGAAACGTCTAGGCAGTAAAGAGATTAAGATGATCTACGATCCGGGTGGCGGTAAGCTAACCAAAAATGTTCCGGTTCCCAACTCCGAACGCGCAAATTTGCGATTACTGACGATGAGATTTTGACCCTAGCTCGCTGGGCTTGCATCATCGAAGATCACTACAGCGAAGTCCGTAGTCAGTACACACCGATGGACATTGAATGGGCAAAAGATGGTCAAACCGGCGAGCTGTTTATTGTCCAAGCACGACCGGAAACGGTACAGTCACAAAAATCTGGTAGCGTTCTGCGTAACTACAAACTACAAGGTACAAGCAATGTTCTGATTACAGGTCGTGCGGTCGGAGCAGCGATCGGTCAGGGTAATGCTCGCGTCATCTTGGATGTGCATAATCTTGATGAGTTCCGTGAAGGTGAAGTTTTGGTGACTAACAAAACCGACCCAGACTGGGAACCGATCATGAAAAAGGCTAGTGCAATCGTCACCAACCAGGGCGGGCGCACCTGTCACGCTGCGATTATTGCCCGCGAAATGGGTATCCCGGCGATCGTCGGTTGCAGCAACGCCACAGGCGTCATCCACAACGGACGCGCAGTTACAATTTCCTGCTCGGAAGGCGAAGAGGGTCGCGTTTATGACGGTCTAGTTCCGTTTGAAGTGCAAGAAACGGTGATTGATAATCTGCCAGAGACCAACACAAAAATCCTGATGAACGTGGGCAACCCAGAAGAAGCCTTCGGTCTCTCATCGATTCCCTGCGACGGCGTCGGTTTGGCGCGGCTGGAGTTCATCATCGCGAACAATATCAAAGCACACCCGCTGGCCTTGATGAAGTTCAACGAACTAGAGGACGCGGCAGCCAAACGCGAAATTGACGAGCTGACGGCGCTTTATCCTGCCGATCGTAAGTCTGATTTCTTCGTCGATAAACTGGCGCGAGGTGTCGGCACGATCGCCGCCGCATTCTACCCAAATCCAGTTGTCGTCCGCATGTCAGACTTCAAGAGTAACGAGTATGCTAACCTCCTGGGCGGTCGTCAGTTCGAGCCAAACGAAGAAAACCCGATGATCGGCTGGCGTGGTGCATCGCGTTACTACGATCCGAATTATCGTGATGCTTACGGCCTAGAGTGCGTGGCACTAAAACAGGTACGCGACGAAATGGGTCTGACGAATGTGATTCCGATGATTCCGTTTTGCCGAACACCGGATGAAGGCCGCAAGGTAATCTCTGAGATGGAAAACATGGCCTCAAACGTGGCGAGAATGGCTTGGAAGTCTACGTCATGTGCGAGATTCCCAGTAATGTTATTCTGGCTGACGAATACAGCCTGATTTTTGATGGTTTCTCGATCGGCTCAAACGATTTAACACAGCTCACGTTGGGGCTCGATCGTGATTCAGCCTTGGTCGCACACATTTTTGATGAACGCAACGAAGGTGTTAAAGCCCTGGTGCGGATGGCGATCGAAAAAGCAAAGGCCAACGATCATAAGATCGGCATTTGCGGTCAAGCACCCAGTGATTATCCCGAATTCGCCCGCTTCCTGGTCGAACTGGGTATTGACTCGATCAGTCTCAATCCAGACTCTGTAATAACGACGAAGCTCGACATCGCCAAGTTAGAAAAAACACTACACAGCTAAAGTAAAAATAGAAAAAGAAAGAGTAGCTAGTCATTGGAATGACTAGCTACTCTTTCTTTTTTGGAATTGAGACCTGGCACTGAGCTATTTTCCCGGGGGGAGACCCCCAAGTATCTTTGCCGCAGAAGCGTTTCACAGCCGAGTTCGGGATGGGATCGGAGTGGTACC
>JAAUPN010000078.1 GCA_012033105.1 Coleofasciculaceae cyanobacterium RL_1_1 | reverse complement strand
GCGAAGGCTTCCAGGATTTCAATACGCTCTGCTGGGGAATCTATAGGTAAGCTCGTCATCTTGTTCAGATATCGTAATTGCGCAGAACTTCATCCTACCTGGTATTCAAAAGAATGAAATGGCCCTGGAATCAAAACGAGACCTTTGAGGTTTCCAAAACCTCAAAGGTCTAAACATCACAGCTTAAAAACTCTACTCGATTAAGCCGATAGCTTCTGCTTTTTCTTGCCCTTGCGTTCGGCTTCCTTTTCCTTTTGCTTGGCGCGTTTTTCTGACTCTTTCTGATCCTGTTCCGCTTTCTTTAATGCTGCCGCTTGGTTTAGCGTTTCCTCCTCCTTTTTCTCTAGATAATATTGATAATCCCCGTTGTAGACCTTGAGTTCACCATCAATAATCTCAACGATTTTATTCGCTGTTCGTGAGATAAAGAAGCGATCGTGCGACACAATCAGCACCGTGCCATCATAGTTACACAACGCCTCTTCCAGCATTTCTTTCGCCGGAATATCCAGGTGGTTGGTCGGCTCATCGAGCATGAGCAAGTTGGCCGGTTGCAGCAACATCTTCGCCAGCGCCAACCGAGCTTTTTCACCGCCGCTCAGTGCCGACACCGGCTTTAATGCCTGTTCGCCACTAAACAAAAAGCGACCGAGCAGCGTCCGCACCTCTTCATTTTTCCAGTCCGGCACTTCGCGGTGAATGGTTTCCAACACCGTTAGGGTTAGATCCAACGCTTCCGCTTGGTTTTGCTCGAAATAGCTGGGTAAAACACTGTGTTCACCCATCTTGACCGTGCCTTCATCAGGTTTTTCTTTACCCGCAATGAGGCGTAACAGCGTCGATTTACCCGCACCATTGGGGCCGAGGAAGGCAATTCGATCGCCCCGTTCCACAAACAAATTCGCATCCAAAAACAGCAGCTTGTCACCATAGGCATGGGTCATACGATCGACGGTGACAATCTCACGACCACTACGCGGCGCGGGCTGAAATTGGAATTGCAGCGTCTTGACACGGGCGGTTGGTGCGTCGATGCGATCGATCTTTTCAAGCTGACGTTCGCGGCTTTTGGCTTGGGTACTGCGGGTCGCACTCGCACGGAATCGATCGACAAATTCTTGCTGCTTCTTAATATCTTTCTGTTGGCGTTCGTAGGCCGACAGTTGTGATGATAAATTCTCTTCTTTTTGTTCGAGATATTGGGAATAGTTCCCCAGGTAGGTCGTCGAGACGCCGCGTTCGGTTTCGACGATTTGAGTGCAGAGCAGGTCGAGGAACTGGCGATCGTGGGAAATAATCACCATCGGTGTTTTCATGCCCTTGAGATAGCCTTCGAGCCATTCGATACTTTCGAGATCAAGGTGGTTGGTCGGCTC
This sequence comes from Coleofasciculaceae cyanobacterium RL_1_1, assembly GCA_012033105.1. Lineage (GTDB taxonomy): Bacteria > Cyanobacteriota > Cyanobacteriia > Cyanobacteriales > Geitlerinemataceae > RDYZ01. The sequence goes on along the minus strand of JAAUPN010000078.1, from coordinate 15,408 downwards.
ATCGAGCAGTAAAATATCGGGATCTTGCAGCAAAATTTTGGCAAAACCGATCCGCATCTGCCAACCGCCACTAAAGTCGCCGACTTTGCGATCGGCATCTTCTGGTGTAAAGCCGACATCGGGCAGCACTTTATCGATTTGCGCTTCGAGGTTATAGCCATCGAGCGCTTCAAACTGACGCTGGAGCCGATCGAGGTCGTTAATCAGCTTGTCGAGTTCGTGAGGGTCGGCGTTTTCCATCTCATAGGTCAGCGCGTCGATCGCATGCTGTACCCGGTTGGCTTCCTCGAATACTGTCCAAAGTTCTTCGCGTACGGTGTGGTGCGGATCGACTTCAAATTCTTGGTTGAGGTAGGCAATATTCAAGCTCGGCGGACGGACGATTTCGCCCGCTGTCGGATCGAGCTGGCCTGCCGCGATTTTCATCTGGGTGGATTTTCCCGCACCGTTAACGCCGACCAAACCAATACGATCGCCTGCTTTCACTTCCCACGTGACATTTCGGAGGACTTCGTTACCGGGGTAAATTTTGCTGATGCGCTCAAGTCGAAGCATAGAAATATCGCGAGGAAAGGTGGGCGAAGTAGTGATACAAAAGTTAACTACAGTGTACCCCCCGGATGCCACGGCATGAGGATGCAGGGGACAGAATCACAACAAGTCTCGAAATTCTTGCAATTCCTGCAATTTCTAAACTTCCTAGGAACGTGCATCCCAATCCGAATTCACCGACTCTTCAAGCGTGAATAACTCGGGCTGTACCTCGAAGCAATAAATCGGATTGCCGCCGGTGCTAACTTCCACCTCAGCATCAAACACTCGAGCTTGTGCCTTGAGATAATCCTTGGCGGAATCTCCGGGGAGGTCTGCCTCCATCGCAAACTGCAACAGCGAGACCCGCCCGTTGTTTTGCTTGAGCAGTCGAAATAGGGTCGCCTGTAGTTTTTGTCGCTGGGATTGACTGAGGGCGATCGCGTCCTGTCTGTGCTGTCGGATCAAACTCCACATCAGCCAGCCCGCGATCCCCGTCGGTGGTAGCCCGATCGCCATAATCACGATCGAAAGCTGCCGAATCGTCTCGCTGCCATCGAGTAGGCCATACCCGGCCAGTACAACGATCGGCGCACCAATGGAAAATAAGACGCCTGCACCAATCTTTTTGAAAAATCTCAGCGTACCGGCAAGGGGATCGGCGGAATTCATAGGTCCGGAGCTTGGTCGGCAAAGGTAAAGATCACCTCTAATTTTAAAGTGGCGATCGCCCGGTGAGTCTGTCAACACCTTGGGGGATATCCGCCAGCGAACCCCGCGATCGGGGTTCAATCCACCGTGACCTGATCCCAGATCTGATCCCAGCTCGAAACTCAAACCAGATCCCAGACTTAATCCCGAATCTGCACTGGCATGACTAGGTGGGTCATTTTCGTACCACCCAGGGGCGTGATGATGACCGGCGACGTGGGCGTATTCAACTGCAATTGCACCTCGGTGGATTGCAGATTGCGCAATGATTCCATCACGTAGCGAACATTAAAAGCGATTGTCAGGCTGTTTCCCACGAGCTGAACCGTTAACGACTCCTTACCACTGCCCACGTCAGCCGCGTCAACGCTCAGGGCGAGGGTTTGGCTTTTGTCGTCGAGGGTGAACTTGACGATGTTGTTTTTGCGATCGGCGATCACAGCGATCCGCTCCAGCGTGCTGAGAAGCTGACGGCGATCGACGCTAACCTGTGTCTCGAACTGTTGTGGGATGAGCTGGCGATAGGCCGGATACGACCCGTCTAATTTACGGCTCGTCACCCGCTGATCCTCCAGTTCAAAGACGACCTGGCTATCGTCAAAGTGAAGTTTGACCACCTCATCGCCATTGTGCTTAACGATCGCTCGTTCCAGTTCGCGCAACGCATTCGCCGGGATCGTCACCGCCACATCTTTCAGCGACTCATCCGCTGCCGCATCATCATCGATCGTTTCCACCACCGCGAGCCGGTGACCATCCGTCGCCGCAAACTCCAGACCGTGATGACCCATCGATAGATGAACGCCGGTCAAGACCTGCTTCGTTTCGTCACCGCTCGTCGAGAACAGAGTTCCGCGCAGTCCCTCCACGAGGGTTTCAACGCCGATCGTGATCGTCTTACCATCATCGATCGACGGCAGCTCGGGAAACTCCTCGGAACTCATCCCGCGTAGCTCATAGTTACCCGTGAGGCAGGTCAGCGTTGTTAACGTTTCGTCCGGCTTGTTCTCCAACGAGATCGGCCCATCGGGGAGACGCGACACAATATCATTGAGCAGCTTGGCGGGAATGGCGATCTCGCCGCTTTCGTCTACCGTCGCCGCGAAGCTAGTCCGAATCCCCAAGCTGAGGTCAAAGGCCGTCAGTTGGATGCGTTGATTGTCAGCGTCGGCAAACAGGCGGATGTTCGCGAGGACGGGGTGGGTCGGACGCGACGGGACGGCGTGAATGGCCAGCGATAGGTTGTTGTTAAGCGTCGAGCGATCGCAGGTCAGCTTCATATCAATTGAGCGGAAAGCTATGGTGAAAAGGGAGGAGGCAGAAGAAAAATCGTACGTCTACTTTGCGATCGATGCAATTGCCTTCACGAGACGTTGTGCCATGATTACAGCTCGGACAGAGGCGGTATGTGATTGTTTGAGCTAATTTCGCCGAAATAACCCTTAAATAACCGTTTAACGGTTCTAACTTAATCCCATTAATTCAATGACGATTTCGATCTATCAAGTCGATGCGTTCAGCGATCGACCCTTTAGCGGCAATCCTGCTGCTGTCTGTTTGCTCAATGACGAGCGGGATGATGCCTGGATGCAGGCCATGGCCGCTGAAATGAATTTATCGGAGACCGCGTTTCCAAAGCGTTTGGACGATCGTCGGGTGTCTCTACGCTGGTTTACGCCGACCCTGGAGGTAGATTTGTGTGGTCATGCGACCCTGGCCTCGGCTCATGTTTTATGGGAGAGCGGTGCGTTCGATCGTGCGACGACCATTGAATTTGAGACCCTCAGCGGTTCATTATTTGCACGCTGTCTAGACGATTGGATCGAGCTTGATTTTCCCGCTCAGTCGGTTCGATCGCTCAATCCCGTGCCGTCAACCTTGCTGGATGGCTTAGGGCTAGCCGAAGCGGAGTTTGTGGGTACGGATGGTGTGGATTATGTGGTGGAGCTGGATCAGGCGGCGATGGTGCGTCAGCTTATACCGAATCAAGCCTTACTGGAACGCCTGCCCGTTCGCGGCATCACCGTGACCGCGCAGGCGGACGATGACGATCGCTATGACTTCATTTCACGCTTTTTTGCACCAGCGGCCGGTATCCCAGAAGATCCTGTCACCGGCTCGGCTCACTGTAGTCTGGCGGTTTATTGGGCGTCGCGGTTGCAGAAAACTGATTTTCTGGCCTACCAAGCGTCCGCCCGTGGGGGTGAGTTAAAAGTGTCGTTGGTGGGCGATCGAGTGAAACTGTGCGGTAAGGCCGTGACGGTTTTTTCGGGTGATGTTTGCGCATAATTTGATCGCTAGCACGCATCCGCAAGGGGCGGGAGCGGCCTAGATATCAGCGCTACAGACGACGTTAGAGGTTTGTGGCGAGTTCAATAGCAAACGAAACATTCTGACTCTGTTCTGCTTTTCCAAAAGCCGCGTTTCGACTCCGCTCAACGCTCTCAGGACTCTGTTCTGCGTTCACAAAAGCCGCGTTTCGACTCCGCTCAACGCTCTCAGTGTGTTCTGAAAATGATTAGATTGATGATGACGCTATGACTCTGTAACTTTGTGATAGACCAGAGAATAGGCAAGAACCGGCCAAAATCCCCTGAAGCAGGCGTTCTTTGACCTATTCTCTGGACGATCGCTACGATCGCGGCTGAAGCGTTTGTGTGATCACCGGTAGCGTTAAGGTGCGATCGCCACGTCGAATTTGGAAGCGTAAGGTTTGTCCGACCTTGCTAGCATCCACCATACGCTGCACATCTTCCGCTGTCGTGATCGTCTCGCGATCGATCGCCGTGATCACATCCCCGCGACGTAATCCGGCTTCAACCGAAGGCGTATTCGGGACAACACCCACAATCAGCACGCCATTAATTTCAGGCAGCATGATCGTTGCATTCGGGTCAGCATTGTTTTCGCGGGCATTGTCAGCGGTGAATGTCCGCATCTGAATACCGATAAACGGATGATCGATCGACTCGCCTCGGGCAAGCTGATCCTTGACCGCCTTTACGGTGTCGATCGGAATGGCAAATCCAATCCCCATCGCATCCGCACGAATCGCGGTATTGATGCCGATGACGTTGCCCTGAGCATCGAGCAGCGGGCCGCCCGAGTTACCGGGGTTGATCGCCGCGTCGGTTTGGATGAAATCGAGGCGTTTTTCGGGGATACCGGCTTGGGCGCTCGATCGCTTCAGGGTGCTGACGATGCCTAGGGTCACCGTATTATCAAGGCCGAGGGGATTACCCACCGCGATCGCCCAGTCGCCGACCCGTACCCGACTGCTATTTCCCAACGGAGCGAGCGGCAGTTCATCACGACCCGCATCGATTTTGACCACGGCCAAATCGGTAACGCTATCGACCCCTTTGACCTCGCCTTCAAATTCGCGACCGTCTTTGAGCGTTACGGTGACGCGATCGGCTTCATTAACCACGTGAGCGTTGGTCAAAATCGTACCGGAATGGTCAATGATAAAGCCCGATCCCTGGCCGCGCTGAAGCTGTTCGCGAGGCATAGAGGGGAGCTGACTGCCAAAAAATTGACGGAAAAATGGATCATCGAGAAAGGGATCGGCGCTGCGCGTGATGGTGCGCTCGGTGTCAATCCGTACCACCGCAGGGCCGACGCGATCGACGGCTGCCGTCACGAAGCTACTGGGCGCATCGGGGATCGCAGCGGTCGCGCCCGTCTCGGCTTGGGTCTCGGCTTTGGTTTCGGTCTTGCGGGCAGTCTCGATGGGCATCGCGATCGCCAGGTTAACGGCTTCGTCTACACCATTGGGCGCAGCTTGACTGGCACGTGTTCCCACGAGATTCAAGCCAAGCAAAACACAAAGACTGAGACCGATCGCACGATTCGACCAACGCTTGAGCTGGGCGAGCAGGGTGCGCGAAAACGAATGTAATCGCATGGATGTTGTGTGTTGAGAATTGTTAGAGAAACTAACGGAACGGGAGCGAATCTGCGGATTCGCAGAGCAAAGAGGTTGAATGTCTCTGCCCGCAGGGTTGGCTGGGAACGCTAACTTATTTGGGTTGAGATTGCTGGATTGAGATCACTGAGTCGAGATTGCTGGATTGAGACCGAATCAAGATCGCTGAATCAAGGCTGGATCAAGCTTGCGAGATCGAAGCTGGATTGAGACCGAATCAAGATCGCAACGCCAAATTCCACCAAATCTCAAATCTCAAATCTCAACGCCAAATCATGAAACTTTAGCCATAGGATCAGTAAAGCAAAGTGTGTGTCGTGCGCGAAGATCGGGAAAGTACGGCCTTCACCACTCAAAACCGTCGGGTTTGCAGACCGGAATCTAGGCCGATCGCAGTGTCAGAGAGGGTGACTCGCTAGAACGCGCCTTAGCGGGATTTCTGGCTAAACGTTCGGCAAAACTTCCAGCTCGATCGCCAACTGATAGAGTTCTCGCCGGGATTGTTGCGTCTGCTGGGCGAGCTGCTGACACGCCTGCGATCGCGAGAGACCCTCTTCCCCGATCAGCCGCTGCAATTCTAATTTCAGCTCAACCTCGGACAGGGTAGGCATCTCCGTCGGCAGCGCACCGGCGATCGTCAAGGTATATTCTCCCTGGGGTTTGCGTGTGTCGTAGAGTTCCACCGCAGCCGCCAGCGAACCGCGCCAAATTTCTTCGTAACGTTTCGTTAACTCACGCCCGATCGCAACCTGGCGATCGTCACCACACACCCGCGCCAAATCCACGAGAGTCTGACGTATGCGGTGCGGCGCTTCGTACAAGATGGTGGTGCGCGTTTCCCGTGCTAGTGCTTCGAGGCTTAATCGTCGCGGTTTCGTTTTCGTCGGCAAAAACCCATCAAACGCAAAGCGATCGCTATCGAGACCCGAAACGCTCAAAGCCGTAATGCTAGCGCTGACACCGGGAACCGGTACAACCCCGATCCCCACAGCAACACAGGCGGCCACCAAATCCCCCCCCGGATCGGAAATCCCCGGCATCCCCGCATCGGTCACCACCGCGATCGACTCACCCCGCTGTAACCGTTCGATTAGCCTTGGGGTTTGCTTGGTGCGATTGTGTTGGTGGTAGCTCAGTTGTCGTGTCGTGATCTGGAAATGCTGAAGCAGCCGCGCCGTGTGGCGAGTATCTTCAGCGGCGATCGCGTCAACCTCTTGCAAAATCCGCACGGCGCGAAAGGTCATATCCTCCAGGTTGCCGATCGGTGTTCCCACAACATAAAGCGTGCCGTGCTGCGAGCTGTCCGGTCTGCTCGACGATGGGTCAACCGTCTCTGTTGAGATCTGTGAAGGCGTGATGGGGTCGGGGTTTGGGGCGATCGTCACAGTGAGTTTTGTAGTGAATTTTGCAGCGTCATCGTTATTTTTCTGAGATTTTCTATTGTATTTGGTCTTGGATTAGCATCATCGTGCTATCCTGTTTCAGGTTACGGGATGTAGCGCAGCTTGGTAGCGCACTTCGTTCGGGACGAAGGGGCCGTGGGTTCGAATCCCGCCATCCCGATTTATCACGGTAAATCACCCAGAAAAAGGGCATGGTAGAGCATCAAACTCACAACCATGCCCTTTATTGATCGCTACTGATCGCGATGATTGATCCGCGATCTAGGCCGCGATCGCACTTCCTCGGCTACACCAGTTGTCGGTCATCCGAGGGCTAGCCATACGAGAGCTAGTAATACGAGGGTTCAAAATTGGCAGGATCGTAGAGAAAGCGTGTCGCCGTTTCCTCTAGGCGATTAATCTGAAACAGATCGATCGTGTTACTGCGACGGAGTGCAGCGAGGTAACCGTCAAGATACATTCTGAGGTCATCGGCGCGGTAACCGCGATCCCAGAGATTGGTGAACGTATCCGTGAGGTTTTGATAGTGACGTACGGTATCCGGATCTTGAAGCATGATCGTGACCTCATGGTCGGCGAAAACAATGGGGATATGGGGAAGCCTGAAAACGGGGGGGGCAGATGGCCAGTCTTGCCAGCAAACGTGATCGACTTCATGCACTATCTTAAATTGATGCTAACTACAGTTCCAAGGCGTGAGCTTCCTGATCTCCCTAATTTTGGGGATTAGAATAAAGACAATCCAGCTCTTGTCCAACGGCGAGGTCGGCGATCGCGCGACGTAGCTCTTAATACTGACGCGAGCATCAATTCAATTGTCTAACTGCATTTTGGGTGATAACGATGAAAAAATTACTACCGATCATTTTACTCGGACTCTATATCGGCGGCGGCATTAAATTCTGGAATGGCTTTGATCGTACAAGTTTCAATCAAAGCGTTAGCACTCGATTATTGCTATCTGTGCTATGGCCAGTTTTATTTATTGGAAATAAATCTTTTCGGGGGAATTTTCAAAAAGCTTTGAAAGGCAGTTAAATCAGGCCAAATTATTAACAGTTATATGAGACCTTTGAGGTTTTTAAAATCTCAAAGGTCTCACGTTCCACAATCTATTCTTTTCTTTGCTAGGTCTACTGAGAACGAATCCTGAGTCTCACGTGTAAGTATTCACGTGTCTTGAGTCTGGATTTTGACCCAGGTTTCGGCCTGATTTTTAGCCCAAGGCTTTGTCGATCGCCGCACGTAAATTCGCATCATCGGGCGCGGTTTTCGGGTCGAAGCGATCGGCCACTGTGCCATCACGTCCAACGATGAATTTTCCGAAGTTCCACGAAATATCGTCACCTTCTCCGACCAAAAATTGATAGAGCGGGCTACGGTTTGCACCGTTCACATCTTGCTTTTCTAGCAAGGTGAAATTCACGTCATATTTGCTAGTCGTGAACTTTTTGATTTCCTCTGGGCTGCCAGGTTCCTGAGCGCCAAACTGATTGCAAGGTACACCAATGACCTCAAATCCGCGTTCTTTGAACTCGTTGTAGAGTTCCACCAGTCCGGCATATTGAGGCGTCAGACCACAGGCACTCGCAACATTTACAAATAGGACAACTTTGTTCGCGATGACATCTTCCGAAAGGGGAGTGCCATCGAGGGTTGCTAGGTTGCTAGGTAAAGGCATAGTGACGAAATAATTGATGAACAACGAGTCTTATTATTGAGCATGTCTCGAAACTCGTGCATTCGTGATCGCCCCCCTAGCAAAGGGTGAGGTTTGCCGAATTGTTCGCGATCGTGCGGTCTAGCCAAAGACAACGGTACGGTTGCCGTAGGCAAGTACCCGATGTTCGAGGTGCGATCGCACGGCGCGGGCAAGCACAACCCGTTCGAGATCTTTGCCTTTCCGGATCAGATCGGCGACTTCATCGCGATGGCTGACGCGTACCACGTCTTGCTCGACGATCGGCCCTTCATCGAGGTCAGCGGTGACATAGTGTGAGGTCGCACCGATGATCTTGACACCGCGTGCGTAGGCGCGATGGTAAGGCTTGGCTCCGGCAAAGGCGGGGAGGAAGGAATGGTGAATGTTGAGGTTTTTCGGGAATTGCGAAATAAATTGGTTGCTGAGGACTTGCATGTATTTGGCAAGGACGACCAGATCGATGTTGTAGGTGGCGAGGAGTTCGAGTTCGTGGGCTTCTTGCTCGTGCTTGGTGTCGGCGCTGATGGGGATGTGATGAAAGTCGATGCCGTATTGGTCGGCGATCGGCTTGAGGTCGGTATGGTTACTGATGATCAGTGGAATTTCGGCCTTGAGTTCGCCCGATCGCGATCGCCAGAGTAAATCAAGCAGACAATGATCTTGCTTGGTGACCCAGAGGGAAATGCGCGGGATCTGATCGGAAAAGTGAAGTTCCCAGTACGCACCGAGGGGATCGGCGATCGCGGCAAAGGCGGGGCCGACGATCTCGCGCGGTAGGTTAAAGCCGTCGAGCTGCCATTCAATCCGGCTCAGAAATAAACCCGCTGATAGATCGGTATGGTGGTCGGCGTGGATGATGTTGCCGCCGTTGGAGTAGATGAAGTTGGCGAGCTTGGCGACCAGGCCGGGCGTGTCAGGGCAGGAGAGCAAAATCGTCGCAGTGGCAGCGGTCATAGGGGGTGAATGTAGAACGTTTTGGATTGAATAACGTCGTCAAACTTAACAGGTTCAGCTAAATTGTGTTCGCTAAGATCAATTTGGTTGAGCGATTGCGAGTTTTGTCCGGATTTTTGGTCATCTGGGAACCTGATCATCATCCAACGGGATAATCTAGAGCGTAGTGGATGGATAAGTCTTTGTGGTTCTCGACATGTATGGTTGCTTTCAGGGATTTCGACCTCGTATTGAGACTTAACCTTGCCTAAACCAAACGTTAGCTTCCCGGTACATTGCTTCCAGCTTTCGTATTATTAAGCTGGGTTTCGTGAGCCGTCGTGTTCCATCTCTTCCTATTGCGCTGTTTCTCGCCTTTGCGATCCTATGGTTTTTCCGCCTTTTTCTCCCCTTCCAGGCTCACTGCGTTGGTTGCAACGTACGGGTGTGGTGTCTTCGATGATGATGATCGCAACGTTGGGTGAGATGGCGTTTACCCCGATCGCGCAGGCGCTCGATCGTGCGGCGGTATCTGCGGTAGATCGGATGATCGACCGTTCGGAGATTGAATTTCGCTCTGCCAGTTCCTTGGTGGATACGGGTCTGCGGGCATACGAACGCGGGGAGTTTGTCACGGCGATCGAGGTTTGGCAACAGGCGTTGACAACACCGCTATCAGCGGAGGATGTGGCCATCGTTCAGAGTAATCTGGCGGCGGCTTATCAGGCGATCGGTCAGCCGGAACGTGCGGCGCTCGCCTGGGGGGATGCGATTAGCTATCACGAAACGCAGTCGGATAGCGATCTCGTTGTTGCCCAGCTTTTAATCGAACAGGCTCAGGCTTTCGATACCCTCGGTCAACACCAGCGGGCGATCGAGATCCTCGAACGGGCGATCGCCCTCGCGGGTCGCGCCAGTGATGCCGAAACGCTGGCGGCGGCAAACGGTGCGTTGGGCAATGCCCAATGGGCGGCGGGAGATTACGAAAAAGCGATTCAAGCTCATCGCGCCAGTCTTGAGATTGCTCGCGAAACGGAGAATGTTTTATTTTCGGCGATCGCCTACAACAATCTGGGGAATGTGTACGAAAGCCAAGTCCAGCGCTTTCGGTATCAGCTCAGTGTGGCCGAAGCGGAGGGCGAGATCGCGGATGCTGAACGTTTTCAGTCGAATCTGACGCGATCGATTGCCAGTGCGATCGATTCCGCCCAACGCAGCGTCGCCGTGAGCCAGCAAATCGGCGGTATCGTTGAAGCCCGCGCCTTGCTCAATCTCAATCGGATTTTGGCGTTACGCCTGGATAATCCGGACGATGCGACACTCACCCGCACCCATCTTGCAGAAATTGAAGCGAATCGCGATCGAGCGATCGCCCTGCTCGAACGTGAACCCGCATCACGCAATAAAGCCTTTGCGCTGATCAATGCCGCAACCGATGAAAACAATCGACTCGATCTCCAACGCCAAGCCTTGATTTTGCGCGACGCCGTGTCCGTGTCGCGAGAGATTGGCGATCGACGTGCCGAATCCTTCGCCCTCGGGTCTCTCGGGTCGGTCTACGAGCGCAACCGCGCCTACGACGAGGCGATGGCACTCACGCAGCAGGCACAAATCGCCGCCCAAGAGGTCGATGCAACCGATAGTCTTTACCGCTGGCAGTGGCAGGCCGGTCGCATTCGCCTTGCGATCGGAGATAACAGCAGCGCGATCGAGTCCTACCGCGCTGCGATCCACTCCCTGCAAAGCATTCGCGGGGATATCGTCGCGGCCAATAAAGACATTCAGTTTGATTTTCGCGATACAGTCGAGCCGGTTTACCGTGAATTGATCTCGCAGCTTTTGAGTGCGGAGGTTGAACCGGCTCAAAAACAAGCTAATTTGCGCGAAGTGCTTGAAGTTCTAGAGCTATTAAAGATTGCTGAATTGCAAAACTTTTTTGGTGATGACTGTGTAGACGTGGCTCAATCGATCGTCGAGACCGATGGGCAACTGACCGATCGCCATGCAGCGGCGGTGTACAGCATTATTCTCGGCGATCGCACCGAACTGATCGTCCGCCTCGCCGATGGATCATTGCTGCAACGTACCGTCAATCTCAGTCAGGCCGAACTGGAAACCCAAGTCGATGAGTTTCGCCGCCTCCTAGAAAAACGTGGTACGAACGAATACCTCACCTATGCTCAATCGCTCTATCGCAGCCTCTTTGAGCCGATTGCAGCAGACCTCAAAGCCGCAGACCCCCAAACTCTCGTCTTCATCCAAGACGGTGTTCTACGCAAATCCCCATGGCGGCTTTGCATAACGGCAGCCGTTTCCTGATCGAAGATTACGCGATCGCCACCACTCCTAGCCTTCAGCTCACCAGCCAATCCGACCTCAAAAAAGACGAGATTAACGCACTTATTCTGGGTCTAACGGTCGCGCGTCCACCGTTTGCCGCGCTTGCCGGTGTCGCCGAGGAAACCCAGGATGTTTACAACCGGCTCGGCGGCGAGGTGCTGCTCGATCGCGAATTCACCCTCGAAAACTTTGAGGCGGAGCTGGGCAATGATGCCTATTCGATCGTGCATATGGCAACCCATGGACGTTTCGGCGTCGATTCGGATACGACTTTTCTGCTGGCCTACGACGACAAAATCACGATCGATACGATCGATATACTTTTGCGATCGCGAACTGTGCGATCGGGCAGCGCTCGCCTTCAGCCGATCGAACTCCTCACCCTCAGCGCCTGCCAAACCGCCGCCGGAGACAACCGCGCCGCCCTCGGTATTGCCGGGGTTGCCGTTCGTGCCGGAGCCAAAAGCGCCCTGGCTAGCCTCTGGTTTATCAATGATGCCTCCACCGTCGCGCTGATCGACACTTTCTACACCGAACTATCCAAACCCGGCGTCACCAAAGCCCAAGCCCTACAGCGAGCCCAGATTGAAGCCATTAATGACTACGCTTACGAACACCCCGCTGTGTGGTCGCCGTTTATCATGATCGGCAACTGGCTCTAATCAACGGGAGTTCAGGTTAAGAGCGATGCGAAACTCGTGTGAAATAACCGTCCGGCTTGGTGGGAGTCGAGGGATGACCAGCTTTCGTAGGTGGCGTCGGGAATGAGGGCGAGTCCTTCGTCTCGGGCGAGTTCGGCGGGGAGGAATTGCATGGCGCGGAGTTTGTCGGTGAGGGTCATGGGTTTACGGTGTGGGGGTTACGGCCATTGGTTGCAGGCGTCGCGCATGGCGTTGATCGCGGCATCGATGGCGGGTTGGTTGCCGAGGTGGAGGAGGGTGGGGTGGAGTTTGATTCAGTAAAAGTGTTTTTATCATTCCTATGTAGACCATAGAAACGACAAAAACACGACTTCTCTCAGTACAAGATGAAAATTAGCCTTGTAGGTTGGGGTGAGGCACGAAACCCAACAGCAGCAAGAATCTTGGCGATCTGACAAGGAGATTATACGGAAAATTTCCGTATACACCCTCTATGGGGGCATTACGCGGATGAAGTCTTCATAAAACTCGCCTAGGGGTAATTAGATGGAAAAAATCCGTATGATTCATAGATATCCTGCAAAAGTCTAGGTTTTGCTGTTCTCCGCAAATCTAAAATTTCATGAGAAAAATCTTAAGACAGCATAGCGTTAATCTTTTCGACCATATTTGACATCGATTTCTCAGAAGCTCTGTACATTTGAACACTATTTCTGACAACTTCAGAGATCAGTGAGCGTTGGGATAAGAGGCTTTTGGGTATAGGAAGTGTTAGAAGAGCTGACTCGATAAATCTAGGATGATGTCCACCTTCTTGGGATGCTGCGAGTACTTCCTGAATTGCATTTGAAAGTAAAAAAGGCACTAAAAATGCTATCGACCGATTATCAATTGAGCGTAAGACAAAGAATTCCGTAGAGCAAAGAATCTGAGTACCATTGGCATTAGGTATCTCTTCATCAATGAATGCTACTTGTCGTAGGTATGGTCTAAGACGTGAGATAATAACATCCCCAGATTTGACCTCCTTCTTGGTGCTACCAATTTCAGTGCCTAGCAGCGATTGCTTCCTGGCAATTACAATGCCTTCTCGAGCGTCAGAAGTATCAAGAACAAAAAAATTTCCAAGATTAACAGAGGATTTGACTATCTTCTTTACGGAAATAACGATTTTACCTAGCTCGACCACTTCGTTTTCTTGCGTCTTGATTTGCCGTCGTGGGTCGTATCTTTCGGGGGCAAGAATTACTGGTGACGCAAGATGAGTTTTTGACTGAATCGAAATCAAAGCCATATTTGTTACTCGAAATCAATATTTTCCTGTTTTAAGAATGTCTCAAAGCCTTCAACTACTTCTGAGAAGTCATGATCTATATCTTCCCAAGTATTTTCTAATCTCGCAACAGATTTATGCAGAACAAACTGTCCCTTAGAATTCTTTCCGTCTTTTTCAGTAATTGCGAAGAAGATATTGTAATCTGACGGGATACTCTTCCCAAAAGATTTCTTCTTCAATATTAAAATACTGGCTTTTTGATGAGTATGAGGCATAAAAGTATTTCTTCCTAAACCTATAACAGCAAGAATTCTTGCTTTCCTCAAAATCCATTGCCGTAGAAACTCAAATGATTTTCCGGCAAACTTATTATGAGGTAAAACTATAGCTAAACGCCCTCCAGGTCTTAATAGCTCAAGGCATCTCTCAATAAATAATACATCCCTTTCAATTCGAGATTTCTTATTTGCAAGTTTATAACAATTGAGAAAGCTAGCTTCTCTAATCTCACCAGCAAAGGGAGGATTTGTAAGGATAACGTCGAAACCTTTATGACGTTTAATTAGACTTCGACATACATCCTCTATAGTAAGATTTGGTTCTCCGGTGTTGCTAAAAAGCCCAATCATTTCAGGCTTCAATAAACTATTAAGCTTGATAATGTTACTACTTCCATCTCCCGCAAGTATCATTAAAGCCTTAGCAACTCGTGTGGCTTTGGCATCAATATCAAAACCCCATAATTTTTCACTACAAAAGCCTTGAATTTCTCCTTCATTATCTAATTTTTCATGCTGTTTAATGAATTTCAATGTGTGGAGAAGAAAACCGCCCGATCCACAAGCTGGATCAAGAATTTTCTCACCTGAAGAAGGCTTCAAAATTCTTACACATAGTTCAATCACATGCCTTGGAGTAAAGTATTGACCTTTAGCTCCCTTTACCGACTTGGATACTATAAATTCAAAGAAACTATCAATAACATCAAGACTTTCATTAGAGATTCTATGTCTTGAAAGAGCCTCTACACAGATTGAAAGATGCTCAGGCGTAAGTTTGGACGTGACCTCATTGAGAACTCCTGACCATTTTTTTTTCGCTTCTCTCATGAGTTTGGCTATTGCTTCAAAGGTAGCTTCATCAGTGCTATATCGATAAAATTTAGATTGTTGGCTTTGTTCATCCCAAAGCTTTGCTACAAGCAACTTAAACACCTCCTCAAACTCATCCTCACCAGAATTTGCAAGAACAAGTTCTTCCATGCGAAGAAACAGCGATTCGAGGTTGCCTTGTTGATTTTGATGTCGTTTAGCCATACTCATCCCTTTAGTCAATCGAAGTATCGCCCAGGGTTGACCATTTGTCAAGACGATGGTCGGAGAAGTGCGAATATGCGTTTTTGGGGTATTCGCTAAGACGGTGCACGATTTAGGGCAAGAATGGATGGCATTCTCTACTTTCAACCTGTACCCTAAATTCGCATACTTGCTGCCTTATGTCGGGTGCTCATGACCCTCTCTACATTGAGTTTATTGCTCGCCTTCGTCATGCTCGTAAGAAACAAAATCTTTCTCAGCAACAGTTGGGGGAAGATTAGGTAAAGAGCAAACCTTTGTCTCTAAGGTAGAAACCTGTGAAAGACGCCTTGATGTAATTGAAGCAGCTAAATGGTGTGCTGCCTTAGGTCTTTATCTAGAGGATGTTCTCCCTTCTGACATAAAACAAAAAATTCAGAAGGAAGAGAAAGAGATATGAATGGTCGTATATCGAACCATGACTTGGATGAGCTAAAAGAGCAACTTAAGCCTTTGATAGGCAGGGCTATTTCATTCTAAAGAGGCGCTGTAATGTCTCCAGGCCATACTTGCAGTATCGCTCCGCCTGCGCCATGTTTTGAAAGCCATCCGAACGATACAGATTCAGGGCAAAGTTGCGGGCGACCG
>JAAUPN010000250.1 GCA_012033105.1 Coleofasciculaceae cyanobacterium RL_1_1 | reverse complement strand
GAGAGGGAATGATATTTGGTGCAAGAGGTCTACAGGAATGGATCTCTAGCAAACTCTCAAATCCACCGATGATTGACGTTTCCGACATTAAACGCGAAGTCGAACAGCTCTGTGATCGCCTGGGTAAAACTCAGGAGTATCTTTGACCCGCCAGCCTTAACCGCTCGCATCGCCGACCTCGAACAGCTCGCCGCCCAACCGGACTTTTGGGACGATCAGACCAGCGCTCAAGCAGCGTTACAGGATCTCAACGACTGTAAAGCCAGCCTCGAACAGCTCGATCGCTGGCAAACCTGCCTGGATGACACCCAAGCCGTCTTAGAATTGCTCGCCCTCGAAGACGATGCCGCCCTGTTTGACGAGGCGATCGCTAACGTCACCCAGCTCGACCAAGAACTGAGCCTCTGGGATTTACAGCAACTCCTGTCCGGCGAATACGACAAAGGCGGCGCGGTGCTGACAATTAACGCCGGAGCCGGTGGCACGGATGCCCAAGATTGGGCGGAGATGCTGCTGCGGATGTATACGCGCTGGTGCGAAAAGCAAGGGTACAGCGTTAAAACGGCGGAACTGTCTGCTGGTGAAGAGGCGGGGATCAAGTCCGTGACGTTGGAAATCGAAGGGCGCTACGCCTATGGCTATTTGCGCGGGGAAAAGGGGACGCATCGCCTGGTGCGTATTTCGCCGTTTAATGCCAATGACAAACGCCAGACTAGCTTTGCGGGCGTCGAAGTGATGCCGATTTTGTCATCGGATGTGACACTCGATATTCCCGATAAGGATCTCGATATCTCGACCTCGCGAGCGGGCGGCAAAGGCGGCCAAAACGTTAACAAAGTGGAGACCGCTGTGCGGATTACTCACCTGCCGTCGGGGTTGGCGGTGCGCTGCACGGAGGAGCGATCGCAACTGCAAAACAAAGAGAAAGCGATGGCGCTGCTCAAAGCGAAGCTACTGGTGATTGCCCAGGAGCAACGCTTGCAGGAAGTCGCAGAAATTCGCGGCGATATTGTCGAAGCGGCCTGGGGTAACCAGATCCGTAACTATGTGTTTCATCCATATCAGATGGTCAAAGATCTGCGGACGGAGGTAGAAACCAACGCGATCGACAGTGTGATGGATGGCGATCTCGATCCGTTCATCCAGGCGTATTTGCGTTTATCGAATGCGAAGGATGCCGCTACGCCTTAGATTTCGATCAGCGAGATCGGTCTGACCGATCAGATTTACAAGACTCGCCCGATCGCCCCAAGACCTCGCCTAAAAATCCTCGGACGATCGCGCTGCCCGTGCGTCGAGCTTATTGCGCACCCAGCCGATCGCGCCGCTGACCAATGCTCCTGCCATCAAGATCCCGATCGCGGGGGTAAACAGCGGTTCCCAGAGGGTGTACCACAGGTCGAGGCCGAGGTTCAGTTTCGCTTCGTGACCGATGACGGCGATCGCAAGCCAGATGACCGCGCCGATCACGAGAAACACGTCCGCGACGAGGAACAGGTTAAGCCATTTAATGAGCCGATCCATGATGAGTATGATTCTGTAGGGGAATCCGTAAAGAGAGATTGATCAATGAGCGGATCTATTATGGGCGATCGTCGTGCGGGGTTGCTCGCAAATCTATGCTGTTCGCGGGGCTTACTCGAAACAGCGTTCTAATTTTACGGGGTTACTGGCGTTGCTTTCTACGGTGCGGCGTTTGCCCCGCGTGTCGAGTCCCACCTTTCTCCTGGTTGACGGTCATTCCCTCGCCTTTCGGTCGTACTACGCCTTTGCCAAAAATCGTGACGGCGGCCTGAAAAATTCCCAGGGCGTCCCGACCAGCATTTGCTTTGGTTTCCTGCGATCGCTCCTCGACACGATCGAAGCCCAAACCCCGGCAGCCGTCG
The DNA here is from genome assembly GCA_012033105.1 of Coleofasciculaceae cyanobacterium RL_1_1. Classification (GTDB taxonomy): domain Bacteria; phylum Cyanobacteriota; class Cyanobacteriia; order Cyanobacteriales; family Geitlerinemataceae; genus RDYZ01. The sequence continues at coordinate 3,344 of JAAUPN010000250.1, read as the reverse complement.
CGATCGCCTTCGACACCGCGAAACCCACCTTTCGCCATGACGCCGACGCGACGTATAAAGGCACGCGATCGGAAACCCCTGAAGATTTTATCCCCGATATCCAAAACCTCGAACGGCTACTCCAAGCCTTTGGGTTTACGATCGTCAAAGCGCCGGGCTACGAAGCCGATGACATCCTTGGGACAATCTCGAAACAGGCGGCAGACCAGGGCTACACCGCGAAAATTCTTAGCGGCGATCGCGATTTATTTCAGCTTGTGGGCGGGGCGCGATCGGTGTTGTATCTCAGCAGTGCCTACGGTAGCGGGCGGGCAGGGTCGGCAGCGGAATTTGACCGCAATCGGGTGGTGGAAAAACTGGGCGTACCACCGGAGCAGGTGATCGACTTCAAGGCGCTGTGCGGTGACAGTTCCGATAATATTCCCGGTGTTAAAGGCATTGGCGAGAAAACGGCGGTTAAGTTACTGACGGATTATCCGACGTTGGATGCGATCTACGCGGCGATCGACGCTGGCGATCCGAACTTAAAAGGCGCGGTACGTAAAAAGCTGGAAGCCGATCGCGACGCCGCCTATCATCCCAGTTTTTAGCGAAAATCCTGGAAGATGTGCCGCTCGATATTCCGCTGGAAGCCTTTACGTTGAGCGGCTTTGATGAAACCCAGGTTGCGCCGATTTTAACCGAACTCGAACTCAATTCGTTTCTGAATACCGTCGTCCGGCTTCAGGAAAAACTCGGTGGTGGTGGCGATCGTGGTGGCGATCGTGGTGGTGATGGTGATAGCCCAGCGACGGGTTTAACCCCAGCACTGACCGCATTTCCAAGCAACGCCGATGGGGGCGACACCTGGTTTTTTAGCGCCGAAGACACCGCCACCGCGCTCGCCAACGCGCCCCAAACCGCAGACATCCAGCCCCAAATCATCGACACCCCGGCCAAGCTCGCGACCCTGGTGGCGTTACTCCAGACGAAAACTGATCGCGATCACCCCGTCGCCTGGGACACCGAAACCACCAGCCTCAAACCCTGGGATGCTTCACTGGTGGGGATCGGCTGCTGTTGGGGCGATGCGCCGAACGAGTTGGCCTATATTCCGATCGGTCACAGCACCGAGGTTACGGGCGAGAATCTCGACTTAGCCGCTGCACTGGCGGGATTGCGTCCGATTTTGGAATCGGCGGACTATCCCAAAGCGTTGCAAAATGCGAAATACGATCGGCTGATTTTTCGCTGTCAGGGCGTAACCCTGCGCGGTGTTGTCTTCGATACGATGCTGGCGAGCTATACGATCGACCCCGAAACCACCCACAATCTCACCGATCTTTCGTTACGTTACCTAGGACTCACCGCCGACAGCTACAAAAATCTCGTCCCCAAAGGTCAAACGATCGCCGATCTCGACGTGGCGATCGTTGCCAACTACTGCGGCACGGACGTACACACCACCTTTCGCCTCGTGGCCGAACTTCAGCGTGAACTCGCCGATCGCCCCGATGCCGATCGCATCTTTCGCGAGATTGAGCTACCCCTAGAGCCGGTGTTAGCCGAGATGGAGTACATCGGCATTAGCATCGATCGTGACTACCTCGGCGAACTTTCCACCCAGCTCGCCACCCAGCTCGCCACCCTCGAAACCACCACCTACGAAGCCGCCGGGGAAGCGTTTAATCTCAACTCACCCAAGCAACTGAGCGAGCTATTTTTCGAGAAACTCGGACTCGACAAACGCAAAACCCGCAAAACCAAAACCGGCTACTCCACCAACGCCGCCGTCCTCGAAAAACTCCAGGGCGATCATCCCGTCGTCGATTCGATCGTCGAATATCGTACCCTCTCCAAACTCAAATCCACCTACGGTCGATGCCCTGCCGACGCTGATCCAACCCCACACTGATCGCGTCCACACCGACTTTAACCAAGCCGTCACCGCCACCGGTCGCCTCTCCTCCTCAAATCCCAACTTACAGAATATTCCCATCCGCACCGAGTTCAGCCGTCAGATTCGCAAAGCCTTTCTACCGCGATCGGGCTGGCAACTCGTCGCCGCCGACTACTCCCAAATCGAACTCCGCATCCTCGCCCACCTCAGTCAAGAACCCGTCCTCGTCAACGCCTACACCACCGGCCAAGACGTCCACGCCCTCACCGCCCAATTGCTCACCGACAAACCCAACCTCGCCGACATCACCACCGCAGAGCGTCGCCTGGGGAAAATCATCAATTTCGGTGTGATTTACGGCATGGGGGCGCAGCGGTTTGCGCGGGAGGCGGGCGTCAGCGCCAAGGAGGGCAAGGCGTTCATTGAGCGTTATAATGATCGCTACTCGAAGGTATTTCGCTATCTGCAAGCGACGAAGCAAGGGGCGATCGCCAATGGCTACGTCGAGACGATTTGCGGGCGGCGGCGCTATTTGCAGTTCGAGTCGAAGCGGCTGAATGCGATGCGGGGTTGCGATCCGGAGTCGATCGATCTGAGCGAGTTGAAAGGGCTGACGATGTACGATTCGCGAGCTTTTGCGAGCGGCGGCGAATGCGCCAATCCAGGGATCGAGCGCCGATATTATCAAGCTGGCAATGGTGAAGCTACACGCAACCCTAGCGGAGTATCGAGCGCAATTGCTGTTACAGGTTCACGATGAATTGATCTTGGAAGTGCCACCGGAGGAAGTCGAGGCGATCGTGCCGTTGGTGAAGTCTACGATGGAGTCGGCGGTGACGTTGAGTGTGCCACTGGTGGTGGAGCGATCGCGGGGCAAACTGGATGGAGGCGAAGTAGTCGAAAATTGAGCTTAATCCCTCGTTCCCACGCTCTGCGTGGTAACACCGACCGGATGCTCTGCGTCCCGTGGACTCACGACGCAGAGCGTCTAGACATGCATTCCTACGCTCTGCGTAGGAATGATAATTAACGATAATTACTACCAATCCAAGACCCTCGGCAACCCGTAGCCACGGCTTATGCTTTAGGACAAATTTAAAGATGGGCGATACTGGACTCGAACCAGTGACATCCTGCTTGTAAGGCAGGCGCTCTAGTACCGCCCTGCAAAGCTTCTAGGTTACAAATTCACTATTTGGCCTGAATATGTCACATTCTACCCTACTCAGCGAACCTCTAGTACAGATTTATCGCGATATCATAGGCGTGGCACACCCTGATATTTAGATGAAATCATGGCTAGCACAAAAAAAGGCGGACGCGGGAACAAGGCATCTGTAAGCAAGAAAGCTTATCGGCTAGCGATTCAGGGCTATTTCATTCTAAAGAGGCGCTGTAATGTCTCCAGGCCATACTTGCAGTATCGCTCCGCCTGCGCCATGTTTTGAAAGCCATCCGAACGATA
>JAAUPN010000249.1 GCA_012033105.1 Coleofasciculaceae cyanobacterium RL_1_1 | reverse complement strand
GCATGGGATTTATCCAGGGTGGGGACGATCTAGGGTAAAGGGCTAATCGTCGATGCCGTGGCGAACCAGGGCGACGATCGCGTCTGTTTATTATGGATCGTGTTCTCCACAGGTCACAGTCAAAACCTTTGACCCAAGACGCAAAACGCCAAGGCAGGACGTACGCAATATTACCAAGACCTCGCCAAGACCTCATACGAAATCCGGCTTGTAAAGTAGCGGTTGCGGATGAGCACTGAGCGGAGTCGAAGTGCGAGTTTGCACTCAAAACGATCAATGCAATTGTGCTTCCCACGGAACCGGGTTTCGTATGAGGTCTCAAGCTCACTTTATTGTTCAAATCACAGGATATTTGTTCAGACCTTCGAGATTTGCGTCAGTTCTATTTCACCTTATAAGCCGAAACACCATGCCGCGCCCAACCCTCTACCTCGCGATCACGAATCACGGCTTCGGTCATGCCGTGCGTGCCGCCTCGATCGCCGCGCAAATCCAGCAGCTCGACCCGGATATTTTGCTGATCCTGGCGACGACCGCACCGCGCTGGCTGCTCGAATCTTACATTCCCGGCGATTTTATTTACCGTCCCCGCGCGTTTGATATTGGCGTGGTGCAGCCCGATAGCCTGACGATGGATTACGATGCGACGCTGACGAACCTGCGCGAGATTCGCGATCGCGCCCCGCAGCTCATCCAAAGCGAAGCCGATTTTCTCCGCACCAATCGCGTTGATCTTGTGTTTGGCGATATCCCGCCGCTGCTCGCCCCGATCGCCAAAGCCGCCGGGATTCCGTGCTGGATGACCAGCAATTTCGGTTGGGATTTTATCTATCGGCCTTGGGGCGGCGAGTTTATCGAGGAGGCAGATTGGATTGCGGCGTGCTTTGGGCAGTGCGATCGGCTGTTTCGCTTACCGCTACACGAAAATATGTCGGCATTTCCGGCGATCGAGGACGTGGGGTTAACGGGCGGTGTGCCGAAGGTTGACGCCGATGTGTTGCGCGATCGCTTCCAGCTCGATGCACCACGCGACAAGACCATCTTGCTCAGTTTTGGCGGTCTCGGGTTGGCGACAATTCCCTACGAAAATCTGGCTGAATTTCCCGATTGGCAGTTTATTACGTTCGATCGCGCCGCGCCGACTCTGCCAAATTTACGCCGAGTAGTCGATCACAGCTTGCGCCCGGTGGATTTCATGCCGCTGTCTGGCCGGGTGGTCTCGAAACCGGGCTACAGCACGTTTGCGGAGGCGCTGCGGCTGGATCTGCCGATCGTGACCTTGACGCGGGAAGGGTTCGCCGAGTCGCCGATTTTACTGGAGGGGTTACGAGCGTATGGCTGGCATCAGGTGATTTCGCCGGATGAGTTTTCGGGCGATCGTGGGACTTTTTGCAGGAGGAACCGATCGCGCCACGTTGCCGGGAGAGCTTGGATAAACGGGGCAGTGAAACGATCGCGGCGGAGATCGTCCGGGCGATCGGGACGAATGGATCGGCGATCCCCTTGAGATAAACAAGCTTTTGGTTGTTAAAGTAAAGTATGGGATGGATTGTCGTCCGCACGGTCGCAAAACTGTCGCGAATACACGTCAAACTAGTACATCTCTGTTAATCAGTAAAAAGACGCATCGAATCACCAACGATCGTCCCCACTCCTAAACCCATGCTCGGATTGATGTCCGGGTTCATCGCACAAAGGTTATAAGCACTATGGCAACGGAAACCCTGGCACTAACGCCTGAAAACGTCGAGAAAGTTCTCGATGAGCTGCGTCCTTACTTGATCGCCGATGGCGGTAACGTGGAACTGACCGAAATCGAAGGCCCGATCGTCAAACTCCGTCTAAATGGCGCGTGCGGAACCTGCCCCAGTTCGACGATGACCCTCAAAATGGGAATCGAGCGTCGTTTACGCGAGTACATCCCCGAAATTTCTGAAGTTGAGCAAGTGCTATAGGTCGTCGCTCAAACCCGGTGAGGATTGACGCAATTTATTCCCACAAATCCTCAGACGAATCCTCAAAATAAATTTCACAGAGGCGATCGTGTTGCGAACTAGCAAGGCGATCGCCTTTGGGCTATCTGTCCCCAAAATTGCGAGGGATTCTAGCCAAACGATCCACCGCGATCCACCACAGATCGATTGCACATCGTTTATTGCGCGTTGTCCAAGCTGACACAGGTTGCATCGAGAATATTCGTGCCGTAGGGGTCATAGACCTTGAGATAGGTGTCACCGTCCCACAAATCTTCGAGATCGTAGAGTGTGTTGTCACCGGCACGAAACGTATACACCCAAGAGAATCCAGTATTAGAAACCTCACCATCATCGAGGGTTAGATTGCCAAATTGAGCGCTCGTGGATTCGTAGCGATAGGTTCCCGTGACTCCCTCTGTTAGGGAGCGACCGGTTAACTCGGTGTCGGAGATGTCTGAGATCGTGATGGTGAATGATCCATCCGATCGTGTCCAGTAGCCCTCTACGCTGAGTCTGTGAACGTCTTGACAAAAATATTCGCCGATCGTGAACGCTTGAAGTGGTGCTGCGAGGAGCAGACACCCGAGACATCCACCGAAAAATCCGCTTGGTAATGAAAGTGAATAATTCATGATTGTGCAAAGAGACTAAAAACCTGACGTTGATCGCATGTTGATCGCATATAGCCTGCAATTTCAACCATTTATGTTCAAGTGCGGATGATCGCAGGATGGAGAAGCGTGAGTTGATCATGGCGACGATCGCGATCATTACGATCGTTGATTTGCCAGGGGATTAACCCGTAACGGATCGATGGTGTAGCCACCACAGCAACGCTGAGACACTGCCCGCAACGCAAATCTCACCACGCTGAAGGCACGACCACAGTTCACCGACGGGAATCGAAACGACCTCGATCTCTTCGGTGGTGTCAAGGGCTTGGGGGTGGGTGGCGATCGCGTTGCGGGCGAGGAAAATGTGGGTGGAATGGGTGGTTTTAACGGGGTTGTCGTAGAGCGTGACGATCGGTTCGAGGGGATCGCTGGTGTAGCCGGTTTCTTCGCGCAGTTCGCGAGTGGCGGCACGGATCGGATCTTCGCCGGGATCGACACGACCGGCAGGCAGTTCGAGCAAAATTCGTTCAGCGCCGTGGCGGTATTGCCGCACAAAAATGACGCGATCGTCGGGTGTAACCGGTAACACTAGGGCGATATCGGGACGCACAAATAGATAGAAATCATCAATTTGCTGACCGTTGGGTAAATCCACCTCATCGCGACGCAGACGACACCAGGGGCGATCGATCTCCCAATGCGATCGGCGAGTGTGCCACGGCTGGAGCTGGGTCGGTGGAATCGAAAAGGGCTGAGGCATAAGAGTTCTGTGATGTTTAAGCCGACTGAACGATCGATTGGCTCAAACTGATTAATCCAAACGGTTGGAGCCTGTGGTGCAATTTAAGCGATCAATAACAATCAAATTAAGCGATCGGTCATGACCAAACCTTTTGGGGAATAGCAGCGATTGAATGATATTGAATGATGTCGATTCAAAGACATTGATCCTAGGGACATCGATCAAACCGCATCGAACACACACCGTCATATTTCGAGCTGTTTCAACCACATTAATGCTTCCCGTCTTTTCGTCATGACCCCACCGCAATCCAGCGAGATTCCGCAGCACTCGAGCCAACTCCGAGACGTATAAGAGGCATCAAACGTTATTTCGGTTGGCTGATCGCGCGGCGAAGCTGGGCGAAGAAAGACTGGCATGGATGTCGCTCAACTTTCCATTGACCTTTTTTTGAGGCATGATTTCTATCATGGTCAAGACTTCTAATCCAGCTCATGCAAGTCTTGACGGCCTGGAATACACCTGTTGGATGGATCGTTAAAATGTCGCCCTCGTTTCATGCTGACTGGCCGAGCTACTATGCTGCGGTGTCCATACAGCCGCCGCGACATACGCTAATACGCACGCTAACGTTGTTCGAGCGCGAGCGGCGGCTTGATGCACAAGCGCGATCGCAGCCTGAAGCGAGGGAATCTAGGAAATCTGAAGCCACATCAGCGAGGGTGCTACGGGCAGCAGATCTGGGCTGTGGCAACGGGCGCGATACGATTCTGTTGCTAGAGCGCGGCTGGCAGGTGTTGGCGATCGATGCCGAGCGTCAGGCCATTGCGACACTCCGCGATCGGGTGCAGAAGCGTGCCCGCCATACTCCAAATCTCGGCCAGCATCTCACCACTCAAAGCTGTTCCTTTGCTGATATTGACTGGCCTGCTTCGCTTCAGCTTATCAATGCCAGCTTTTCCCTGCCCTTTTGTCCGCCCGATCGCTTTTTGGGGGTGTGGCAGGCGATCCGACAGGTGCTACAGGCGGGCGGGTGGTTTTGCGGGCAGTTTTTCGGCGATCGTGATGAGTGGTCTGTCTATGACAATGTGACGAGTGTGTCGCGATCGGAACTGCTGGTGTTATTGCAGGGTGCGAAGATCATCGAACTGGAAGAGGAAGAATATGACGGTCAAACGGCAACCGGGACACCGAAGCATTGGCATATTTTTCACGTCATCGTTCAGTTCCCGAAGGCAACGTCGGGTGAGATCCTGACCGAGTGCTAGGCGTTCGACCCACGCAGGGTTAGGATCAGGCGGGGTTAATCATGCTGCGTTCAGCGATCGCAGCTCGCACGTTTCCCCCTCGAAGATCCCTGTTCACTCAGCGATCGAGACCTATCGCACCCACGCCACCGCTGCTCTCTTGCCATGACGATCGTTGTTATCGACAATTACGACAGTTTTACCTATAACCTCGTTCAATACCTCGGTGAACTCGGTGCAACCTACCCGATCGCAGCAGACATCCAGGTTTTTCGGAATGATTGCATCACGATCGATGAATTGCGCGATCTCAATCCCGATGGGATCGTGATTTCTCCCGGCCCCGGTCGTCCCTTTGATGCGGGAATTTCCCTCGATGTCATTCGTCAGTTTTGCGCCACATTGCCCATTCTCGGTGTCTGTCTCGGTCACCAAGGCATCGGCGAAGTGTTTGGCGGTCAGGTGGTTTCGGCGGGTGAGCTGATGCATGGCAAAACTTCGCCGGTGCATCACACGGGCGTCGGAGTCTTTGCCGGACTAAGCGAGCCGTTTACCGCGACGCGCTACCACAGCCTCGTGATCGATCGCGCCACCTGCCCCGACTGTCTTGAGATTACGGCCTGGGTTGAAGACGGTACGATCATGGGGGTGCGCCACCGCGACTATCCTCAGCTCCAGG
>JAAUPN010000077.1 GCA_012033105.1 Coleofasciculaceae cyanobacterium RL_1_1 | reverse complement strand
CGACCCGTTCGACGAACCGCGAGCGAGCGCCATCCCGCCCCAATCCCCCCATTCCCCAAAAATACCAACCCTCTCAAGGCGAACACGGCAGATCCGAGCCCCACCCCGACCCCCCTCCCAAGTCCCGACCCCGAACCAACACCACCCAAAATATCCCCAGCACAACCGGCTCCGGTTCCCGCTCCCGCCGCGATTCCAGCTCCGACACCGACGCCCCCTGCGCTCGCCACGACACCACCACTGCCACCGCCTCAAGATACTGCGATCGCACCACACACTGAAACTCCACCACCACCTCAGGATGTTTCGATCTCGATGGCCTCGCTCCCCCTCGCGGCTCCCGCAACGGCTGCAACTTCCCTATCAACCGTTGTTTCTGACTCATCTTTGTCCTCTGAAGTCGTGACCGCGAAGGTCAGCATCACAGAACGCCTCCTGCAAGATCTGCATCATCCGGAGCCGAGTCAGCGCAAAAAAGCGATTTGGGAATTGGGACGGCGTGGTGATTCCCGTGCAATTCAGCCATTGGTCAATCTGATGCTGCAATCGGATTCACAGCAGCGGAGTTTGATCTTGGCGGTTTTGGCGGAAATCAATACTCGATCGCTAGAACCCATGCAACAGGCTTTAGCCTTATCGTTTCAAGATGACAGCCCCGAGGTGCGAAAAAATGCGCTCCGGGATCTGACACGGATTTTTGATTCGATGTCGCAAATGGGTTATTTCATTAGTAGTAGTGTCTACGATCGCGATCCATCGGTGCGAGAAACCGCAAAGTGGGCGATGACTCAGCTTGAGCGTATTCGCACCTCGGCAGGTGTCGATCGGCCATTGCCCGAGGATCAACCGCCGCCACCCTAAACCGTTGAGAGTCGATTCGATTGCATGGCGTCATCCCAGGGCTGGTGTCATCGATCGCACAATCATATGGTCAGTCATGAATACCCTTTGCTTGAGAGATGCTGATGAAAGCATCTCTTTTGTTGTTTCAGGTCGGTACTCCCGCCTTCACCCTAGGGTCAAACCACCTCCCAGAGTGTCACAGGGGGGTATAGCCAGTTCGCAAAGTAGAACGCACGGCCTACAGTGAACTGGGCGTTCAGCACAGAATGAATGCATTGAAGGAGCGAACGAGACGAGTTCTCATCCAACTCCTCACACACCCCAATCATTCATCACTAACGCAGTCATCACCATGAAAACCATCACCCGTCTCGCTAGCAAACTTCAACTCATCACCCTCGGCGCCACCCTCCTCGGTGCCACCCTTGCCAGCAGCATCAGCCCTGCGAACGCGGCGATGTTCGGCCAAGAGGAAGTCCGCCAACGTGATTTCATCGCGATCGCTGCACCCGTCGGCACGACAGCACGCCGATCGCTGCTCATCGTCGAACAGCAAGCCAGCACCCGCCCCTGTTGGTCAGAAAGTGGCTCCGCTCCCACGGTCGTTGAACCGCTCCTGCTCAACTTTGACTTCAGTGGTATCTGCGGTCGTGCCACCGATAGCAATGCCTACTCCGTTCGAGTCGGCGGCGAAGATCTGGGCATCCGCTACACCCTGAGCCTGGTTCGCAGCGGCAATGACATGGTTTTGATGGCGAATCCCTACCGTGGCAACGGCCCGAGCCTGGAAATTGGCCGCGCAGGTTACACGGAAGAGTTCAGCAAAATCTCGCTCAATCCGGGTTGGCGCTTCACGAAACGTACCTACCAAGGCCGCACCCTCGGCCATGTTTATCTCACCCATGACAGCAGCCTCACCGAACTCAGCGAAGCAACCGGCAATATTGCCGCCAACCCCGAACCTTCGACCCCTGTGACCAGCCCGATCGCCTTGCCTACCCCGCCCAACAGCACCCCAGTGGCTAGCACGCCCGCTGTTGATGACAGCAATCTCGACTGGCGCGATCGCCTCGAACTTAACGAAGTTCAACGTCTCGAAATCGAGCGCATCCACCAAAACTACCTCAGCGAACGCGACGCCCGTGAACTCGCCCTCGTGGAAGCCCGCAATGCGCTACAACAAAACATCTTCAGCGGCGATCGTCGCCAAGCCCGCCGCACCCGCACCGAAATTCGTGGCCTACACCGCCAACTCGCCGACCTGTACTACACCAGCCTCAACGACATGCGTGGCGTGATGGATAGCGAGCAGCAAATCGAATTCGGTGAAATTGTCACCCGCCGCAGCACGATCGATAGCGATGATGCGATCTTGACCGGTATGGTGCGCTAACTCAGGTACACGAACTCAAAGGCAAAGAGCATAACGCACAGTTAGCCCAATAGCCAAACGGCCCATAAAATCGCCAATCAAACAGAAAGCATTCGAGGTTTCATTCAGACCATCAGATGCTTTCTGTTTTGCGTCGTAGAGATCTCAATCAAATAACTCGGAAAATAACGACTCAAACTCCCGTGGAATCGGATATTCCGTACTTGGACACTGCCAGAGATAGCGCGTCCGAAGCTCGTCGCGATCGCAACCACTCACCGATCCACCCGTCCGGCAATATTGCTCCGTCCGTTGTTGAGCGCGACGCTCCTGGACGATCGGCATCGGTACAACACGCGTTGCAAACTCACCCTGTTCAACCACTCGATCGCCATCTTTAATTTCGTATTCAAACTGATTTAGACCCGGCATCACGGCCATTGTCCGACGGCCAATGAAGACGCGAATTTGGTTCGCACTAAAGCCAATGTCAGCTCGATCGGAGGTCGAACTCTCATCGTAGTCGCGCTCAATATTAGGGTAGGGATCATCATCGATCCCTGCTGTCACATTGCGGATTGTGACCTCTAAATCCTCCGTTGGTTGTGTCATCGTCGATCGAAACGCTGCCGTAATCCGTCCGACTCCACCACCGGGACATTCCCCCACGTAGCGATACACCGGCAGTGATAGCGCATTCAGCGTCGGGTTTCCCACCGCTTGCCAGCCCACATCCTGGCTCAGGCTAGCACTCCCGAATTCCGGCAGCGATCGACCGCCGAACTCAGCGCAGGCGCAACCCCGCCTCAAGCCCGCGTACGGTGAGTGCGTACGTGCCACGCGCAAACCGATCGCGACCGTTCACGATGATCGTGTAGGTTCCAGATGCGGGTAAAACGACCTCCAGTTCTAGATTGCGATCGTCGGTTTCAGGAAGATTGAGATCATTGAGATCCTCGCTGGCTGCAATTTGTGTACCGTTCGCATCCAGTAGCGCCAGAAACGCATCAAAGGTTAAGTCACTGAGAGACAGGCGAAGGGTTTGGCCTGCTTGTCCCGTGACGTTATAGGTATCAAACAGGCTATTATCCTCAGCGAAAGTCTGATCGCCCGCTTCTAGAATGCCTTGCTGTTGCAGCAACACGGGCGCATCTTGGGGAACCGTTGTTGAGAAATCCTTGGCAGAGCTGTGTTGAGCTAGCAAACTGAGGGCGGCAAGGGCGGCGCTGAGGGGAATGAGGCCAAGCGAGCGGAAGAGAGAAAAAGCCATGCCAAGAGGGGAGATCGCAGGAATCGGAGGACAAGCAACGGTCGCGCTGCGATCGAGTAGGAGTCGTAACGTTGCCAAAGTCTTTGACTTGGGGATCTCGACCTGGGGTTCCCGGCAGTTTTTGCGGCAAAGCAGTTCAACCAGACCCCAGATATATCATTATGGCTTACACATTGCCGGGATCTCTCGCCGTACTTGATCGACTGGCTCTCGATTGATATCGCAACATCACGTTAAAGATGCTGCAATCTCCATCTAAACCGCCAAAAATTCTTGGATGATGCTGTTATTCAGCTCTGACGTGGAACCCGAGGCGACAATGCCACCCTTTTGCATGGCGTAGTAATAATCCGCTTGACGGACAAAGTGCAAATGCTGCTCGACCAACAAGACCGAAATCCCAGTTTTCTCGATGATGCGTCGTACCGCCGACTCAATTTCGAGGATAATCGATGGCTGGATGCCTTCGGTCGGTTCGTCGAGCAAGAGTAATTGCGGTTTGCCCATCAAGGCTCGCGCGATCGACAGTTGTTGCTGCTGACCGCCCGAGAGGTCGCCGCCCATCCGACCCAACATCGTTTCCAGAACGGGGAATAGCTCGAAAATCTCTGGCAAGATTTTTTCTTTGCCGGTGCGTCCCGTCGGACGCGCTTCGCAGCCCAAGATGAGATTTTCTTCAACCGTTAGACGTGGGATGATATCGCGTCCCTGGGGAACGTAGCCGATTCCCATTCGCGCCCGTCGATCGGTCGGCGATTTCGTGATCGGGATGCCGCCTAGTTCGATCTCGCCACTTTTCGGCGACAACAGACCGACGATCGTTTTCAGCATCGTGGTTTTGCCGACGCCGTTTCGTCCGATTAAGCAAACCATCTTGCCTTGGGGGACAGATAAATCGACATCGCGGAGGATATGGCTTTGGCCGTAGTAGACATTCAAACCCGAGATGCGGAGCATCAGATCGGTGTCGGTGCTGGTTAGCGGGATGGTGGTCACGATCGCTGCTTGGATTAAGGATTGGATAAACGAAAAAACGTTACCGATGAGCACTGAGCGGAGTCGTTGGCGTAGCCTTCGCAAAGCGAATCGTGCGGGTTTGCACTCAAGACGATCAATTGTATCGTTCCTCAAGAAGTGAGGAGTTAAGCGGCCTCTTCCTCATCGTCACTGTGTCCCAAATACACCTCGATCACGCGCGGATCGCTTTGCACGGAATCCATATCGCCTTCGCATAACACCGTTCCCTGGTGCAAGACCGTCACCTGACGCGCGATCTCGCGGACAAATTCCATGTCGTGTTCGATGACAATAATCGAGTGACTTTGCGCCAGCGAGTTCAACAGTTCCGCTGTTTGAAAGGTTTCTTCGTCGGTGAGGCCAGCGACGGGTTCATCGACGAGCAGTAGATCGGGCGACTGGGCGACGAGCATCCCAATTTCGAGCCACTGTTTTTCACCGTGGGAGAGTAATCCAGCTTCGATGTCAGCTTTGGCGACCAGGCCGATCGTTTCGAGCAATCCGGCGATTGTCCGGCGTTCACCGCTGGATTGTTTCCGAAACAATGAACCAAGTACATTTTTGGTGCGATTACACGACAGCTCCAGATTTTCGCGCGGCGTCAGGTTGAGATAGACACGCGGGGTTTGGAATTTGCGACCGACGCCAAACCGGGCGATCGCGTGTTCGGACATTTTCGCCAGATTTCGCCCTTTGAACGTTACCGTGCCTTCGGTGGGTTGCACCTTGCCGGTGATGATGTCCAAAAATGTGGTTTTGCCTGCACCATTGGGGCCAATGATCGTCCGTAGTTCCCCGGCTTCCATACTGAAGTTGAGGTTATTGAGCGCTTTAAACCCGTCAAAACTAACGGTTAAATTTTCGATTTCGAGAATTTTACTCATGGTTTTTGACTCATGGTGCGGTGTTAACAGAATAGGAAATGACTCGAAAAACCATCAAACTGACGAGATCGACCTTTGGTCGGGTGTGTTGCGGCCACAATTCGTGCTATTCAGCGCGATCGATTGAAGATAGGCCGTAACGGCTCAATTAGCTTAGGATTTCTCCTCTGACTCAAGCTGCTGATGCTCGTATTCCACCTCGGGATCGACCAGGCTTGGGAAAGCGACTACAGGCGTTAAACCGAGGCGATTTTGGATGAATGGCCACAACTGATCGCGGATCAAACCCATAATTCCATCCGGTAGCGCCGTCACCACAATCAGGAACAGCGCCCCTTGGAAAAACAGCCAGACCGCCGGGAACTCTTCGCTTAAAAAGGTTCGCGCGTAGGACACCAATAACGTACCGATCACCGCACCAACCAGCGTGGCGCGACCACCCACCGCCACCCAGATCACCATCTCGATCGAGGTCGAAACCTCCATCGCACTCGGTGTGATAATCCCTGATTGCGCCGTATACAGCGCCCCAGAAATCCCAGCCAACGCACCCGAAATCGCAAACACCAACACCTTAAAGCCCGTCGGGTCGTAGCCCGAAAACCGCACCCGGCTTTCATCGTCCCGGATCGCAATCAGCAAGCGGCCAAACCGTCCCGATGTCAGCCAGCGACAGAGCAGATAGCCCCCGACTAGGAGTAGAACCGAGGCGCGGAAAAAGGCAATCTGCGCTTCCGGTGAACTCATCAGCACGCCGAACATGGTTTCGGTGTCAGTTTTGAGGCCGTTTGTGCCGTTGATTAGCTTTTGCTGACCGTTGAAGAAGTTAAAGAAAACGATCAGTGCGGCCTGGGTGAGAATCGAAAAGTAAACGCCGCGAATTCGGTTACGGAAAATCAGATAGCCCAGCAGTCCGGCGATGATGGCCGGAACCGTGAAAATTGCGATCGCTGTAAACGGAAACGAGGCGAAGGGTTTCCAGAAGATCGGCAAATCTGACACGCCGTAGAGCATGAAAAACTCCGGCATTTGACCTTCGGGCAATTGCAGGTTGGTATGCATCGCCAGCGCGTAACCACCCAGGGCAAAAAAATAGGCCATGCCCCAAACTCAGCATTCCCGTGTAGCCCCAGATCAGATCAATGCCAAGGGCAGCGATCGTCAGTGAGAGAAAGCGCCCGAGCAACTTCAGTCGGAAATCCGACAGCAGGAGCGGAAGCGCAAACATCACGAACAGCGCGATCGCAATAATGGCGATCGCCTCGATCGTTTTCCGATTCGTCCAAAAATTGCGATTTAGCCGCGAAGTAGCAGTCATAGCGTCAGGTGCGTGGTTTCGTGCAGAGTGGGATGGGGATTTTTGTTATGCAGGCGCTTCGGCCTACTCGGGAGGTTGAACCGTGAGGATCAACCAAAAAATGCAGACGTTAAGCGTCGATCGTTCGGCCTTTCTGGGGGAACATACCCGCCGGTTTAAACTGCAAAAAGGCCACGATCGCCGCAAAAACCATCACCTTGGCCATACTCGTCGTCGCGAAAAACTCAAAGAAGCTCGCCATCGCCGGAACATCGCCAAACACCATCAAAAACGTACCGGAGCCAATGAGATAGCTAAAACTACCGATGACTAGCGCCGCAACGATACTGCCGACGAGCTTGCCGACGCCACCCACGACGACCACCATAAAGGCATCCACGATATAGCTCGATCCCAAGTTCGGTCCAACTGAACCCAGTAGCGTCACCGCACAACCCGCAATCCCGGCCAAACCTGACCCCAGCGCAAAGGTCAACGCATCCACCCGCTCCGTCGGGATACCCAAACAGGCGCTCATCTCACGATTTTGGGTCACGGCACGGATACGCAAACCCCACAGCGACTTATTCAGGAACCAGTACACCCCGATCGTGCAAATAATCGTCAGGACAATGATGAACAGACGCGCGTAGGGAAGCTGCACTGTCCCGAGCAAGATGCCACCCCGCAACCAGGCCGGAGCCGTGACATCGACGTTACGGGCGCTGAACCATTCGCGGTTTAACGCCGTACTGTCCACCTGACTGAGCAGAAAACCCGTGGCCAGGGCGATCGCGATCGATAAACTCAACAGCGTCGGATTAGCCCAACGCGCGATCAGCTCCCAGTTCGCGAAACGCTGCACGACAAACTTACCGCCGAAATACAGGACACACAACAGAGCTATAACAATTGTCAGCGTCCAACTAAGTACTACGTATTGTTTGGATCAGAATGAGACTCACACCCCAGGTCGCCAGCAGCGTTTCGAGGGGTCTGCCGTAGAGATGTCGTATGACGCCTTTCTCTAGGATCAAACCCGCGATCGCCGCCACCACGAAGGCCAACGGCAGGGCTACTAGGATATAAATATCGAACAGCGGCGAACCCAACGGCTTCATCGCATTTTGGACGAGAAATGTCGTGTACGCGCCGAGCATCATCAGTTCGCCGTGGGCGAGATTAATCGCCCCCATTAAACCGAAGACGATCGCCAGACCCAGCGCGACAATCAGCAACACCGAGCCGACGCTGAGACCATTGAAAAGAGCGTTAAGTATCTGTGACACAGTAAAAGCCAGTAAAGCCAGGTTAAGGGCGATAGCTCACCGACCGTACAGCGAACAGGCAAAGCAAAAAAGTTCGTCACAAACAGACAGATTATTCTCGTGCTATCCCGGCTTAAATTTGCAGAGAAGGCCTATCGATAACCCTTCGTGGTAGCCTAGATAGGCTCAATTCAAACATACTTCGCACATCCAGTGTCTCGGGTGTTTTTAGGCCGAAAATTTTTGATGGATCGACGCGATCGTCATCTGCTTTCGTTGTGTCTGTTTTTCGTAACGTTTCTCGAATTCATGCCGAACCGGTGACGTTTCAGACCGCCCTAAAAGCCAACCTGGATGGAGGTTAAACCCGACAAGGAGAACATCAATAATTATGGCAGTCGTCACCCTCGCTGAACTGCTCGAATCCGGCGTGCACTTTGGGCATCAAACCCGCCGCTGGAATCCGCGCATGGATCAGTACATCTTCACTGAGCGCAATGGCGTTCACATCATCGACTTGGTGCAAACGGCACAGTTGATGCAAGAAGCGTACGACTACATTCGGACGAACGCCGAAGCCGGTCGTAAGTTCCTGTTTGTCGGTACGAAGCGTCAGGCTGCTGCCATCATTGCCCAAGAAGCATCACGCTGCGGTGGTTACTATGTTAACCAGCGTTGGCTGGGCGGCATGTTGACCAACTGGACGACGATTAAAACCCGTGTCGATCGCCTCAAAGAACTCGAAGCACTCGAATCCTCGGGCAACCTCGATCTACGTCCGAAAAAAGAAGGTTCGATGCTGCGTCGCGAACTTGGGAAGCTGCGTAAGTACCTCGGCGGCATCAAAGGAATGCGCAAGATTCCTGACGTGGTGATCATGGTAGACCAACGCCGTGAATACACCGCTGTCCAAGAATGCCAAAAGCTCGGTATTCCGATCGTCTCGCTGCTCGACACCAACTGTGACCCTGCGGTGGTCGATGTACCCATCCCGGCGAACGATGACGCAATTCGCGCCATCAAGCTGCTGATCGGTAAGCTCGCCGATGCGATCTATGAAGGTCAGCACGGTAAGCTCGACTCCGTTTCGGGTGATGAGTATGCCGATTACAGCGAAGAGAATTTCGAGGATGACGAGATTTCGGATGAAGGCATCGTTGACGGCGTAACCGCAGCAGATGCGGGTGTTGAAGTAACGTCCGACGCTAGCGACGACTAGCACTTTGCTTTAGCGTCTTTAGCCTGTTTTACACTGAGCGCGATTTTCTCAGGGGTACTGATTCGTAAGAATGCCTTTGAAAAGCTTGATCGGCTCGTTGAACTAAGCCTCCTATGGCTCTTTGGGCTGTGGGAGTGCTTACTTTGTGAGAATCATTTCGGCGATCGCGGTATCATCTCGATCGCCGGAGTTAACAGCAATAACGATAGGAACGTATAGAACGATGGCGGACATTTCAGCCAAGGCCGTAAAGACCTGCGCACCCAAACCGGCGCAGGGATGATGGACTGCAAAAAAGCCCTCAAGGAAACTGAGGGCGACATGGAAAAAGCCATTGAATGGCTACGTCAAAAGGGTATTTCGTCGGCAGAGAAAAAATCCGGTCGGATTGCCGCTGAAGGCCAAGTCGGTCAATACATTCACACGGGTGGTCGTGTGGGTGTTTTGGTTGAAATCAACTGCGAAACCGACTTTGTTGCCCGTGGCGAAGATTTCCAAGAGATTGTGCGTAACGTGGCGATGCAGATCGCCGCCTGCCCGAATGTGGAATACGTCACGACCGATGAAATCCCGGCGGATTTTGTTGCGAAAGAAACCGAAATCGAGATGGGTCGCGAAGATCTCGCGAGCAAGCCGGAAAATATCCGCGCCAAAATTGTTGAAGGTCGGATTGAAAAGCGCCTGAAAGAGCTATCCCTCCTGGATCAGCCCTACGTGCGTGACCAAAACATCACGGTCGAAGACTACGTGAAACAAGGCATCGCGAAACTGGGTGAGAACATTCGCGTTCGTCGGTTTGTTCGCTTTGTTCTCGGTGAAGGTCTTGAGAAAAAACAAGAAGACTTTGCGGCTGAAGTTGCGGCACAAACTGGCGCAATCTAATCGATTTCTTCGGATTGGAAGCGATGCAACCAATGATGTAAATCGGTAAGTTAAGGCGTTGAGTGAGTCGGTGTCCGTTCATTCTCCGATGAGATGGTCGGCAATCGATTTACGGATCGTAGAAATCTGGGGGTAGTCATCCTGCCGCCAGATTTTTTTTAATATGTACGGGTGGGTCGATCGCGATCCAATACTTGATCGAGAAACGAATGTGGCTGGCAATTTAAAACGCATCGAACAAACTGCGAAAGCGCACCTCGAAGAATTGATGGATCTGGGCGATCGATTTAATGATGCTTACGATCGCTACCTGCAAGCGCTTGCATCCGCCGTCCAAACCCAGCTTATTCTAGCGACCTATCAGCTTTGTACGCGGGGTTATCCTGAACATTTCCTGGCGCTATCTGTAGACGAGCGCACATCGGCTCAGTCTCAGTTGCAACAGCTTGCAAAACAGATTCGACACCGTTTTGAGGAGTATTTCGAGCCGGACGACTCCGAGTTTGAGGCATCGGAATCGGACGAATCGGAGCCGGAGCCGTCTGAACCGCAGGAGGAGGCTCCTTGTGTAGCGGAAATCGCAACGGAGCAACTAGGGTCGCTAGAGCAAAGCGAGGAGATGGAGGACGCGCAAACTTCGGACGATCGCGACCCCAACCGTTCACCGGATCTCAATCTGGACAGTGACGATCGCAATCCGGCACAGTCTCGCGAGAATTCACCAGAGGAAGCGCTGCGATCTCCCTCACC
The DNA here is from genome assembly GCA_012033105.1 of Coleofasciculaceae cyanobacterium RL_1_1. Lineage (GTDB taxonomy): Bacteria > Cyanobacteriota > Cyanobacteriia > Cyanobacteriales > Geitlerinemataceae > RDYZ01. The sequence goes on along the minus strand of JAAUPN010000077.1, from coordinate 6,118 downwards.
CTCTACCAACAAGGCGGGGAGTGTCGATCGTCTCAATCCGTCCCATCTGGCGAACATTAGCACCTGGCGAATCGAGGATCTGACTTCTGCCAAGCTCAAGCAATTGATTCGCGATCAGCGCAGTCGTGAGACGGGTGATATTACCGATCCGAGACCATCGCAAGATGCAGAACCATACTCCACCACCGATAATCCGGAGGGAAAATCCCAACCCCAACCCAGCCTCAGCGATCGCGAAGCCAAGCTGATCGCCCTCGCGCTGGCGGCCAAACTACGGGCAGAGGCAGACGATGACGGAGATGATGATGACGATGACGAGATTACAACGCCGAATAATCTTCGAGCGTGGCAGCGATCGATCGAGAGCGACATCATCCGGATGCTTCATCAGGCTTCCGTACAGACGAATCAACTGTTACACCAGTGCCAGATTCTCCCCCAGGAATTTCCCCTCGGTTTGCTAGATGCCTTTGGTCAGGAAGAGGCGATGGCAGAGATCCCCAGCGGAACACCGAACCTGCTCCAGTTGACGATCAAAAGTGGAGGCCGAAATTCCGAGGAATCGACCAGCAAAGCCCTACAGCTTGTAGCCATCAATCTGAATCTCGCCGAAATTGAATTCGCGGACGCAGCCGTTAGTCAGGCTCGTCACCGAATCCGTCAACTCCTCGCGGAACTCTCGGGACTGCGCAAGCGCTATGCGGCCAACCAAAAGGAGTACACGATCGCGAAGGCTGAGGCGGCATGGCGATCGACGTGGTCTAAGGAATGATTGATCCAAGAGGAGTGGTTTCCCCTAGGATTGAGCCACGATCGTGGGATTGAAGATCGTCAGGAAGATCGTCAGATCGATGAGGGTGATCCTCAGATGCGTTAGGCCAGATTGTAAAAACCAGTACAGTTTAGTTTTTTTGTAGTTATCGATGACTCAAGCTCAAGCCACAATCGGAATTCTCGGCGGCAGTGGCCTCTATCACATGGACGCCCTAGAAGATGTTGAAGAGCTGCACCTCAAGACGCCTTTTGGTGATCCCTCGGATGCCATTATCCTGGGGACACTCGACGGGGCGCGGGTGGCTTTTTGGCGCGACATGGTCGCGGACACCACATGTTGCCGTCAGAACTACCCTATCGCGCCAATATCTACGCGATGAAACTGCTGGGTGTGAAGTATCTGATTTCAGCTTCGGCAGTTGGTTCGCTGAAAGAAGCGGTGAAACCGCTTGATATTGTCGTACCCGATCAGTTTATCGATCGCACCAAAAACCGCCCCTCAACATTTTTCGGTAACGGTGTTGTTGCACACATCACCTTTGGCGATCCGGTCTGTCCACAGCTCGCACAGGTCGTGAGTGACGCCGCGAAATCCTTGGAGTTGCCGAACATCACCATTCACGATCGCGGTACGTACGTTTGCATGGAAGGCCCCGCGTTTTCCACCCGTGCCGAGTCCAACCTGTATCGCAGTTGGGGTGCATCAACGATCGGGATGACCAATTTAACCGAAGCCAAGCTTGCCCGTGAAGCCGAGATAGCCTATGCGACGATGGCGCTCGTCACGGATTACGATTGCTGGCACGATGAGGTTGAGGCGGTCAGTGTCGAGATGGTCATCGAAAATCTCCACCACAATGCAGAGAATGCACAAAAGGTAATCCGTGAAATTGTGCAACGACTCCAAACCAAGCCGTTTGAGTCGATCGCCCATACTGCACTCAAAACGGCACTCTTCACCCGACTCGAAACCGTTGATCCGCAGATCCTCGATTCCCTACGAGCCATCCTCCAGCCCTACCTCTAAACCCCGTTCACTTACGATACCCCTGCCCTTTCTCAAATCAGGTTAGGTTCATGAGCCAAATAAACCTAACCACAGGGGCAGGGTTGCCAGTAGTCCCACGGTCGAGACCAAGATACTGCTAGCCATGAGGGGTGCGTCAATGTCGTACTCTTCGACCAAAATCAACCCCGCGAATGCCGTCGGCATCCCCGCCATCAGCACCAAGACGAGACGCAGATAGCCCGTGATGCCGATCGCAGTCAAACCAAGCCCCGCGATCGCAGGCATGACCAGGATTTTTAGCAGGCTCGGCGTAATCGATTCCTTCAGGCTATCCCAGCCTTGAATTTGACTCAGGCGCATTCCCATCAAAATTAACGCCGCCGCAATCACAACCCAAATCGACGCATCGAGACCCGCTTCGATCGACTCTGGAAACGCGATTGCCTGGGTCGAAACACCGAGCGCAAACGCCCACAGTGACGGGACACCCAAAATATCGCGCACCTGCTGCCAACCCAACCCCACACCACTCGATCGCCCAAAATGGCTCGCGATCAGAACTCCAATCCCGGAGGTCACCAGCACATTATTTGAGACCTGATAGCAAATCGCAGCACCAAGATGCTCCTCTGGAACCAGTAGCGGCAACAACGCAAACCCCACAAAGCCGGTATTCCCCAACAGTCCAGCCAGGATAAAGCTACCTTGGCGACGGCGTGAGGCGGAGTGCCATACATCACACGCGCTCGTGTCTTGCTCGCTGGCGGAAGTGCCAGCCAATGGATAGACTGATTCGCCGAGAATAGACTCGCTGAGAATAGATTCACTAGGGACGGATTCACGGAAAACCTTATGGGGCTGAGTCCCTGGAGGAGAGTGTGGCGACATCCCAGACTCGGTCGTACGTTGCATGAGGTTCCAGGCTAGACCGCCTAGGATAATATTAATGGTGACGACCACAACCAATGAAACTGGCGCGATCGCCAACGCACTCGAAAAATCCCCATGTCGTGCCAGCACAAACACTTCGAGGGGAACCCCAACCCAAAACAGCGTACGCCCCAACAAACGCGGCAGTCGATCGGGCGTAATCCGTAGCAAAACCGCACCCACCGTCACCCAAAAGAGGAGCGGTGTGTACGCCTGTAATAACGTTTCACCCATTAATTATCATGCGCCTTAACCTAGGGTCTAAACCCTAACACGGAGTGAGGCAAAGAACAGTCTGCAAAAGACGGCTAAATGTCCAGCCAGCCGATTCCGAGGAAAGCAATCCAACCGGCGATCGAAAAAAAAGCAAATAACCCCCACATCAGCGGCAAGACCCATTTTTTATTGCTGTAGCCCAAGAGTGGCGTGAACGCGACCAGCAACAGAAAGACGAGAAAAACGATGAGAGTAAACAGCATGATCAATTTCCCTACAGTAAATCTTTCCGTCGATGAGAGCTATTCCTAGAGGTGATCGCGACTCAAACCGTACGTTCATATCGTAACAAACGCTTCAACTATCCAGTGACCCGAGGATTACACGCCTCGTGACGTTCAGGAGATCCACTCCCACCCATGAATCATTCGATTTCAAGAAACACATATTAATTCAATATTTTCAAATGATCTCACGAGGCCTGTACCTGATTTTTCCGTAAATTTGCGTAGTTAAGCCGAAGGCATGTCGAAAAATCCTGACTTACTTTAGGGATAAATTAAGCACAATTGATTTGGGTTAATAATGATTGCTATATTCAGCTTGAGGGCTTTACAAAAAGACAAAAAAATTAAGTTCACTTGTGAGTGATTTTGCCCATGAATATCACAAAATAATTGCGTTATGTCACCTCACTTTTTAAGCCATGAAGCATAATTCAAACAGACTTTAAACTCGAATTAGGCTACTAAATGTAACGGTTCAGACCCCATTGCTGCCCATAATAGCTAGACGCTGTCATCGAAGACTCCCACGCAAGCGATCGAAGCACCCTTGATCACACTATGACTCTTCTCATCCCCCAGTTTGCCCAACCTTTTGCAAACACACTCGTGACGGCCTCACGCAATCACTTTAGTGGCAGGCTTGCAGTTAGTACCGATGGATTAACCTGGCATATCTTTTTTCGCCTCGGGCGAATTGTTTGGATTGAGGGTGGAGTGCATCCTGTGCGGCGTTGGCTGCGTTTATGCGAACGGTATTTGCCCTCGGTTGAGCCTCAAATGATCGCAGCTTTACATCGCGACGTAGCTACATCGGAGGCTTGGCCGTATGAGGCACTCTGTATGGCACTGCAAAAACATCTGACGAGTCGTGAGCAGCTTCAGGCTGCGATTATGGATGTCGCGATGGAAGCCATGTTCGATATTTTGCAAACCGCCCAGCATTCTGATCTCACCTACATTTGTTTTGCGGAAGAAGCTCCGAGCCAATCCCTAGCTCTGCTTAAGGTCAAAGATGTGTTTGGTCATGCGTTACGACAATGGGAAGCGTGGAACCAGATTGAACTGGGGGACTATTCGCCAAATCTCGCGCCGAGTATTGTCTCGATCGAACGGTTACGTGAGATCGTTTCACCCCAAGCCGCTCACCGTCTTAGCCATATGGCACAGGGCGATCGCAGTTTGCGAGACTTAGCTGTGACCCTCGATCGCGATCTGCTGCGCCTTAGTCGATCGCTACTTGGGGGCGTACGCCAGGGGGCGATCGCCTTACTGGAAATTAAAGATTGCGAACTACCCGTTGCGGTTCAGCAGACGGTATCGAGTTTACAGGCGTCCGACTTTGTCGTCTCGACCCCGGAAGGTCTCGTCTCCAGTCCACCAACATTGACCGCGCCGCAAACTCACCCCCCTACCCGATCGCCAGGGTCTTCCCCCTCTAGCACCATCAGTGCTACACCGGTTGCTCCGTCGTCATTCGAGAATACACAGGACTCTGATCGTACGTCGCCAACGGTGGCCTTTGATTTTGTGGATGCTGACGAGATGCTGGCAAACTCGCAAAAACCCACCATTATTCATATTGATGACAGTCCGCAAAATTGTGGGATCGCTCGGAGCATTCTTGAAGCGGCGGGGTATCGCTATCTGGATATCAATGATCCTCTACAGGCGATTCCGACTCTACTTCAGGCCAAGCCGGAGTTAGTTTTGCTGGACTTAATGATGCCTGTGATTAATGGCTATGAACTCTGTTCACAAATTCGGCGTGTATCGAGTTTGAAGGATTTGCCGATCGTGATGCTCACAAGCCAGGATGGAATTGTGGATCGGGTTCGGGCGAAGGTGGTCAAGGCTTCGGCGTTTCTGTCTAAGCCGATCGAACCCAGTAAGTTGCTACAAACCGTGAACCAGTTCATTCCGCTCAAAAAACCTGCATCTTAGCGGGACAAGATCGATAGACCGACCAGCATCAAGGCTTCTGTCCATTCAACGATCGCCCCGTACGTATCACCGGTATGTCCACCAAGCTGTTTCGCGATCCAGGCTCCAATCCCGGTTGATAGCGTAACCCCCAGGATGACCGACCCGAGGCTGATAAACCAGCGATCGGGGTGGGCATTGAAATGAACGAGGGCGAGAATGAGGAGCGCGATCGCGCCGGGCAAGAGATCCCGCCAAGATTGGTGTGACTGATGCAGTGATCCTTTGCCCTGGGTGCGGAGGTAGGGATAATGCACGATCGCCACGATCTGACCCCAGCGCCCCCAACCGGCGGCGGTCATCAGTGCGAAGGCGCGATCGCCCGCTAGATCGGCTAACGCGGCAACTTTCAGCACCACGATCGCCACTGCCGCCATCGCACCAAAGGCTCCGGCGACACTGTCACGCATCACGTCCAGCCGACGCTGGGGATCGAGGACGGCGAGGCCATCAGCTAGATCGATCGCACCGTCGAGATGCAAACCTCCGGTGAGGGCGATCGCGGCGATGATGACAACGGCACTACCGGTTAAGGGAGCTGCATTGAAGGCGGCCAAGATCGCATCCAGCAGACCGAGCAAGATGCCGATCGCAATGCCAATAATCGGCGCAAATCGAGCCATGCCGCTAAAGTCAAGCGTCCAACTGGCAGGTACAGGCAGACAGGTATAGAACACCAGGGCAGCGCTGAAGCTCTGCCACTGATGAACCCACCAGTTGAAATGACGATCGCTCATCGAATTGGCTCGCCAAATTTGGCAGTAACGGTGACCCGATAAATCTAGGCTTCGAGCGCTTCGAGGAGAGCGTCCGACATGGCCTTACAACCCACGAGGGTTTGTCCTTCGGACATGATATCCCCCGTGCGAAAACCGCGATCGAGAACGGTCATCACCGCTGCTTCGATTTTGGTTGCGGCGGC
>JAAUPN010000076.1 GCA_012033105.1 Coleofasciculaceae cyanobacterium RL_1_1 | reverse complement strand
CATAGCATGTCCGCCAAATCTTCTAAGCGATGTTCCCACACAATTTGAATTTTAGATTTGTGGAGATTGTCAATTCCTGTGGGTGTAAAGAACCCTGCAATAACCGTTATAACAACCGAACTTCCAAGAGATTGAGCCGATCGCCAATCATTCGCTTTATCGCAACATTCTTTAATGCGTTTGGTTGAGTCAATTTCAACCCCAACCGCTTTCGCTTCGATGAGAATGAGTTGCTTACTCCGCTTGGAGCGTACGACAAGATCAGCCTTCTGTACCGTCCGGCCTCGAACTTTTCGCTCCTGAGTATATTCGCCAATATTAATATCGGTCTGGCGATCGACAGTTCCAGTAAAACGCGATTTTGTATACCCCAGCTCGATCAAAGTGGCGGCAATGGCATGTTCTTGTAAATTTTTACGCCAGTTTCGATATCGTGTCTGAGCATTTTGGTCAGCCGCCAGCGAGCAAGTCCACTGTTGTGCGTAGTGCAAAGCAAGTGGAAGTGTTTGGGGTGAAATCTCATCCACGAGCCACAGAAATCGTCTGAGATCGAGGTTCGTGATCGCAAACTGCGCTAGATCTGGCGCAATATCTGCTAACTGGCGATACTTGGCTGTCCCAGGTTGAAGCTTGTCATTCTCGTAGTCACTGAGCGACTTCAGCCCAAAAAACTGACCAAACTTCATCTGACTGATAGAAGGGGCGATCGCGTAGCGCAAGATCTTGATGATTCGAGAATCTGCAAGGATGGCGTCCGGTGTAATCTCAGCAAAATTTTGTGTGAGTTGCGCTGCGATCTCGTAAATCTCACTATTTTGCTGGAGTGTGCTGTCATAAATCGCTTGCATAGAATTGAGATACGCTTGCATTTCACACTCGCGCGATCGCTGAAGATCGTCAGCCAGCTTCTCGCTAGACATTACCCCAACCCCTCACGCAACTGAGCGATCGCCACGTCCAACGCCTCCGGCAACTTATCAGCATCACGTCCCCCCGCCTGCGCCAAATTCGGACGACCACCGCCGCCGCCACCGCAAATCTTCGCGATCGCGCCAACAACCCCAATCATAAACCACCCCCCTCAATCTCCCGCGACCCCGGAAACTCCAACAACGCCTGAGTCACCCGTAACCCCACCTTATCCCCCGAAACCGGACGACCATATAACTTCACCGCCTCAACCGGAACCAACCGCGCCACCCGTGGCCGCAAATCCGGGTCAAACAACACCAACGCCAACCAATCCAACTCGCCATCATCCTTAACTTGTAAGTAAGGCGACTTCCTCCCCTGATCGTCCAACAAAACATGCCGCACCTTGACCAACTGCCCATTCGGTAAACGCAAATCTGCACCAGCGTCGAGATCGTCGATCGCCACCGCCCCGATCACCTTCGCAACCGCAACCTCCGTCAACAACGCCAACGCCGGAACCAGCGACTTTCGCTTCTCCGTCGGTAACTCCCGCCAAAGCTGCTGAATCGCCAATAACTGAGCATCCGACGACATAAACCCAACCCACCGATCACGTGACCCCAGCGCCAAGCCCTGAATCTTTTCAAGATGGTCAGCTTTCGGAAGATAAGGTTTCCCATCCTCGAAAAAATGCCGCGATCGCATTACCTTATAGCGCGACCCTTCGATAGCTTCGGGAATCGCAGAATCCGCCTCATATTTGCTGTTATACACACCCTTAACGGCAATGCGATCATCCAGCGCAGTAGTGCCGTCGTCAAACCGCAATACAACCCAAGCATCAGCTTTATTCATTAGGCTTTCTCCCTTGCGCCCCCTTCGGTTAGGCTACCCAAAAACTCACGGCTGTCCCTATTGTATATCCCCCCAGAAAAGTCAAATACAACATTGTCCGCACCACCAAGCCCGTGATTGAGCTTGATTTGGTGCAGACGTTTACTCGATAACATACGTCCGATTCCGCAATATTTACGCAAGTGGTTGGCAATCGTTTCAAACTCGGTCGTGACGCGAAACTTAAAATCCGCCATGCCACGTTTAACCTAAGCTATCCCGCAACTGAGCGATCGCCACATCCAGCGCCTCCGGCAACTTATCCGCATCACGCCCGCCCGCCTGCGCCAAATTCGGGCGGCCACCGCCGCCACCACCGCAAATCTTCGCGATCGCCCCCACAAACTGACCTGCCTGTAACCCCTTCCCATTCACTGACTTCGCAAACGCCGCCACGATCGACACCTTGCCCGGTTCTGGCACAGAACCCAACACCACCGCCGCCTCGCCCAGCTTTTGCTGTAGCCGCTCCGCCGCACCCTGCAACGACTTTGCGTCCACCTCACCCAGATTCGCCACCAGGATCTTAAACCCGCCCACGGTTTCGGCTTGGGACACCAACGCCTCCGACTTCGCCACCGCCAGTTCGCCCTTCACCGCTGCGAGATCTTTCTGAGCCGTTTTTAACTCATCCTGCAAACTCGAAATCCGATCGCTCACCTCGTCAGGCTTGATCTTGAACCGATCGCACAGATCCTTGACCACACGATCGCGCACGTTGAGATAGTCCAACACCGCCGGACCCGACACCGCCTCAATCCGACGAATTCCCGAGGAAATCCCTGTTTCGGAAACAATCTTGAACGCGCCAATTTCTGCCGTGTTCGCGACGTGCGTACCACCGCATAGCTCCATGGAAACACCGGGAAAGTCCACCACCCGGACGACATCGCCGTACTTTTCGCCGAACATCGCCGTCGCGCCCTTTGCCTTGGCTGCGCCGATCGCCATTTCCGCAATCTCCGCACCGTGCGCCTCTGCAATCCAGGTATTGACGAGATCCTCCACCTGCTGCACTTCCGCAGCGGTCAGCGATCGCGGACAGTTGAAGTCGAAGCGCAGCCGATCAAAGTCCACCAGCGAACCAGCTTGGGAGACGGAATCATCGACGACGTGTTTGAGGGCAGCTTGGAGGAGGTGGGTGGCGCTGTGGTTGGCCTGGGCGCGACGACGGCAGGCGCGATCGATTTGTGCGGTGACGGTTTCGCCGAGGGTGACCGTACCGCGATCGATGCGTCCGAAGTGAACAAACATGCTGCCCTCTTTTTTGACGTCATCGATGCGAATTAGCGCCGTTTCGGTCGAAAGGTAGCCCCGATCGCCGATCTGACCACCGGATTCTCCATAAAACGGCGTTTGATCCAACACAATTTGCACCGTATTACCCGCTTCGGCCACCTCCACGGTTTGACCATCCACCAGAATCGCTTCGAGTTGAGCGCTGGCTTGGCTGGCGGTGTAACCGAGGAATTGCGTTGCTTCGATCGCCTCGGCCAATTTCGCGAGGCTGTCCTGTGCTGTTAGGTCGATCGTCGTGTGCGCCGCTCGCGCCCGCTGGCGCTGCTGTTCCATCTCGACTTCAAAACCGTCGGCATCTACCGTTAAGCCTTGCTCTTCGGCGATTTCCTGGGTTAGTTCCAGCGGAAAACCGTAGGTGTCATAGAGGGTAAAGGCATCTTCGCCGGAAATTTGCGTCGGATTTTTGGCGAGAATATCTGCTAGGAGTTTTTCGCCCCGATCGAGGGTTTTCAAAAACTGTACTTCCTCGCGTTCTAGCTCGGCTTTGATAAAACTTTGCCGATCGCGCACAGCCGGATACGCCGATTCTGACAGCGCGATCGCAGTTTCCGCCACCGCATTAATAAACGCGCCGTCAATACCAACCAAGCGTCCGTGACGCACCACGCGCCGAATCAAGCGCCGCAGTACGTAGCCGCGCCCAATATTTGACGCCGTAATACCGTCGGTGATCATGTGTACAACTGATCGCACGTGATCACCAATGACTTTTAGCGAAGTTTTTGTCTTTTCGTCGGATGTGGCGTAATCAATTGCTGCTGTTTCTGCTGCTGTTTTAATAATTGGAAAAATTAGATCGGTTTCATAATTATTCGGCACGGATTGCAGCACCTGCGCCATCCGCTCCAAGCCCATGCCCGTGTCAATATTCTGATTTTGTAACGGTGTTAAATTGCCATCGGCATCGCGGTTGTACTGCATAAATACGAGGTTATACAGCTCAATAAAGCGAACATCATCTTCAAGATCGATCGCTTCATCGCCCTCCTCTGGCTTGAAGTCGTAATAAATCTCCGAGCAGGGGCCACAGGGGCCGGTCGCGCCGGATTTCCAGAAGTTATCGGCTTCGCCCATGCGCTGAATGCGATACGCCGGGATGCCGATTTGTTCGTTCCAAATTTTAAAGGCGTCATCGTCCTCGTTAAAGACGCTGACGATCAGCCGATCGGCGGGAATCCCGAAGGTTTCCGTGACCAGTTCCCAACCCCAAGCGATCGCCTGTTCCTTGAAATAATCCCCAAAGCTGAAATTGCCCAGCATCTCGAAAAACGTATGGTGACGCGCCGTGCGTCCGACGTTTTCGATGTCGTTGGTGCGGATGCATTTTTGCGAGGTCGTCGCGCGGGGATAGTCGCGCTCTTTTTGGCCGAGGAAAATCGGCTTAAACGGCAACATGCCCGCGATCGTCAGCAATACCGTCGGATCATCCGGAACCAGCGACGCACTCGGTAACGGTTGGTGTCCCCGTTGCTCGAAAAACTGGCAAAATTTAGCACGGATTTCCGCACCGGACATGAATACGGGCTGAAACGAGGACGACGAGGCGGATTGCGACGGTTGCGACGACATGGCAGGGCGTAACGGCTGAGGTTTTGTGGATTACGTAATAACTTCAGGGGTTTTATTGCCCCCATCCGGTACATTTTAGCCGCGCATGACCGATCGCGATTCACCCCGATGTTTCAATTTTTCGGTACTATGGTTGACATTCTGACGCGAGTTCGGATCGAATTTTGTGAAATCAGATCCGCACAACCTGCGAAAACGATTCTGTAATTTGAATTCACGCTACCTATTTTGTTAGGGTGAGTCGCTTACAAACGAGTCCACTGTCATCGCTTGCCGATCGGTCTGTTGCCTACGGGTGCAACCATCCAAGCTTCACTAGAGAGAATTTTTAAGTATGAACGTCTTTGGAATTGGCCTCCCCGAGATGATTGTGATTCTTGTGTTGGCGTTACTCGTCTTCGGCCCCAAAAAGCTGCCGGAAATTGGTAGCAGCCTGGGTAAAGCGATTCGCGGTTTCCAGGATGCAACAAAGGAATTTGAATCGGAACTCAAAGAAGGCGCAAAACCATCGGAGCCCGCCAGTGTGGCGAGTGCGGCCAGTGCTGCTAGTGCTGCAACGAAGTCGGCAGAACCGACAACCGCAGACCCCGCACGCGACGCTTAAATCCCTTGCACTCTGACTGGTTGGATATTTTCATGGAATGGCTTGAGCTTCGTATCCCTCCCCCACTTCAGGCGGCTGGAGTCGCGGGATTAATGTGGGCAATCTCCGCCGCGATTACGGTATGGACATTGCCAATCCCCCAATCCGTGAGTCTGGCTCTGTTCGTTGTGGGGGCTGTGGTGTCGGCGCTGGGAGTGATTGAGTTCAAGAAAGCACAAACAACAGTCAATCCCCTGGCACCACAGGAAGCTTCGAGCTTGGTCATGACTGGCATTTATCGTTGGAGTCGCAATCCAATGTATGTGGGATTGGGCTTTGTGCTGTTGGGTTGGGCGTGCTGGTTGGCCAATGGTGTGGCATTTCTGATGCTGCCCTTGTTTGTACTGTCGATTAACCGTTTGCAAATTGTGCCGGAGGAACGTCATCTTCAAGCAAAATTTGGGGATGAGTTTGCGGACTATAGCACCAAAGTTCGCCGCTGGATTTAGACATGCCATTAACTCCAAATTCGTTGATTTTCCCGCGTCTAATTGTGGGACTCGGGAATCCTGAGCCAAAGTACGATCGCACACGCCACAATATCGGCTTCGCGGCGATCGACGCCCTCGCCGCTGACTGGAACGTTAAGCTCTCAGAAACGAAGCGGTTTAAGGGTGAAATTGCAGAGGTGCGAGCCGGGGGCGAAAAAATTTATCTGCTTAAGCCACTAACGTATATGAATCGATCGGGTGAGTCGATTCAGAGTGTCCTGAGTTGGTACAAGCTTGATCCCGAAAGTGTCATGGTGATCTATGACGATATGGATCTGCCGTTGGGTCGAATTCGGATTCGGATGTCGGGATCGGCGGGCGGACATAACGGTGTGAAATCGACGATCGAGCAGCTCGGAACCCAGAAATTCCCCCGCTTGCGTATCGGTATCGGTCGCCCCCGCGTTCAGGCCGTCGGGACGGTGTCCCACGTGCTAGGTAAGTTTTCCCCGGACGAAGCATCGATCGTTCAAGATGTACTAAAGCTAACCTTTGATGCGGTGGATTGTGGCCTCAAACGAGGGGTCGAAATGGCAATGAATCGTTACAATAGCCGCAATGTTGCGCCCGTTCCGCAGGTCGAGATTGATGCGTCCTCGCCTAAATCGGGAACGTCGCAGACCCAATCCGACACCTGAACATCCAGATTTCGGACGCAAGGCCAACGACATCGCAACCCCGTAAGGACGGCATCAACTGAGTTCGGGGATCAAACTCATCGGGGTCTAGAGCATGAAGCTACCGCAAACGAAGGCATTTTTGCGCGTGACCGATCGCTGTTGGGAACGCGGTTTTTTAGCCGGAGACATCACGGCGGGATCGTTTTCGTGGCAGTTTCAATGGCGGTTTCGTCAGGATTATTTGGCGATCGAGCCATCCCAGGGTCGCGCACTCATCCAAGAACCCCTTGGGCGCTTTCTTGAGCAGCAAGACTATCAACTTGAACCGGGTGGCGATTACTCCTTTACTATTCGTGCCGAGTTGTGACCCCCCCTCCAGCACTCCAACAATCTCGATTGAAAGTCTTGCTATTCTGTCGCGTCCGGTTTACAGTTCGCAACAAGATAAAATATTTAATATTCTTTTTAGACAAATCCTTGGATTTCGTCGCGAGAGTCACGCTTTTTTTGTGATTTTGAGGGCAATAACGCCAAGTTCGACTTAAACTAGTCCCTCATCTCAATTTTATTTTGAGTCCTTTGGTCGCGCTTTTGGTTGAGATGATGTGAGTGATCGTTGCACGTTAGATTCAGTGCAACGTTGAGGTCACATCGATTTCATCTAATATCGACCCAACGTCATCGCCCGATCGTTCTTCTCCTTGATTCATTCGCTTTTTTTTATTCGTTTACGGCTCGCCTGCGATCGTCTGTGATTCGCGCTCTCCCATGTTGATATCGAAGACGATCATCGCTTTTAACTGCATCGAGCTGTCTCGATCGGCATGTTGCCCACACGACGACTGCTATTCCGTGCGATAGGGTTTTCCCTACAGCATCATTCCCCTCGCTCGTTTCTTGAGTTTCCACCTCTCAACACATCATGGTTCAAACTCCAACCCTACCGATCGCAATGGATACGACGACAACTAACACCACCGCTAACCCCGAATTGCAATCGATCGTCATCCTCGATTTCGGTTCACAATACTCCGAACTAATCGCTCGTCGAATTCGCGAAACCCAGGTCTACTCCGAAGTGTTGCCCTATCGCACCACCGCCGCAGAACTGCGTGAGCGTGCGCCGAAAGGCATCATTCTCTCCGGGGGGCCAAGCTCGGTCTACGACGACAATGCTCCGCAATGCGACCCCGAAATCTGGAATCTCGATATTCCCATCCTCGGTGTTTGCTACGGGATGCAGCTCATGGTCAAGCAGCTTGGCGGTGAAGTCGAGCGTGCCAAGCTCGCCGAATACGGCAAGGCCGCACTCCACATTGATGATCCCACCGATCTGCTGACGAACGTGGCGGAAGGATCGACGATGTGGATGAGCCACGGTGATTCGGTGACGCGGATGCCGGAGGGCTTTGTGCGTCTGGCGCATACGGATAATACGCCCGATGCCACGATCGCCGATCACGCCCGCAAGCTCTACGGTGTGCAGTATCACCCCGAGGTTGTTCATTCCGAAGACGGTCAGGCGCTGATTTGCAATTTCGTCTATCACATTTGCCGCTGCGAACCGACCTGGACGACCGAAGCATTTGTGGATCGTGCGATCGCCGATATCCGCCAACAAGTGGGCGATAAGCGCGTCTTGCTCGCCCTCTCGGGTGGGGTGGATTCATCGACCCTGGCGTTTCTGTTGCACAAGGCGATCGGCGATAATCTCACCTGCATGTTTATCGATCAGGGCTTCATGCGGAAGTACGAGCCGGAACGGTTGGTGAAGCTCTTTAAGGATGAGTTTGCGATCCCGGTTGAGTACGTGCAGGCTCGCGATCGCTTCATCAACAAAATCGCAGGCGTCACCGATCCTGAGGAAAAACGTCGCCGGATTGGTCACGAATTTATTCATGTCTTCGAGGAAGAATCGACCCGGCTCGGCCCCTTTGATTACCTCGCTCAAGGCACGCTCTACCCCGACGTGATCGAATCGGCCAATACCAACGTCGATCCGAAAACTGGCGAACGAGTCGCGGTCAAAATCAAGAGCCATCACAATGTTGGCGGCCTGCCCAAAGACCTACAATTCAAGCTGGTCGAACCGCTCCGTAAACTGTTCAAAGACGAAGTTCGCAAGGTGGGACGCTCGATCGGCCTACCGGAAGAAATCGTCAACCGTCACCCGTTCCCCGGCCCAGGTTTGGCGATTCGCATCATTGGCGAAGTCACCGCCGAACGCTTGAATATTCTGCGCGATGCGGATCTAATCGTCCGCCAGGAAATTAATCGCCAGGGACTCTACGACCAGGTTTGGCAAGCCTTTGCGGTTTTGTTGCCCATTCGTAGCGTCGGAGTCATGGGCGATCAGCGCACCTATGCCCATCCGATCGTCCTGCGCTTGGTGCAGAGTGAAGACGGCATGACGGCGGACTGGGCGCGGTTGCCCTACGAGTTCCTTGAAATCGTCTCCAATCGTATTGTCAACGAGGTCAAAGGGGTTAACCGTGTGGTGCTCGATATCACCTCGAAGCCGCCTGGAACGATTGAATGGGAATAGCGTTATACGCTAACGGTTCATCGGCTTGAGTGGTCTATCGTTCCTCGGCAAGGTCTAGGGGCTGTCATCAATTAAAGTTCTAGCGCTTACCCGGCAAGGGTTTCAGCCCCTAGCTTTTTTATTGGATCGGGCGTTCAACAGCTTGCCCGATAAGGGTTCTACGATTAATTGATGACACGCCCTAGGAACGGTAGCGCCATCTGAACATAGACAAAAGGCTAAAAGACTCTGCGTCGCGGGTTCGCGGGACGCAGAGCCTCTTGATTTGTACCTTGAGGGCTGGGAATATTGGGACATCACCTCGCCCTTGCATGGAGCTTACGCCTTGAGACCGGCTCGCTCCGAGCCTCGGACTGATGATGCAATCGAGTCCGATATCTCACATCCGGAGCCAGAATCCTTACACCAGCGTCCGATCGGTCAGAATTTCATAACCGTCATTCGTCACTAGCACCGTATGCTCAAACTGCGCCGATAGACTTTTATCGATCGTTACCGCTGTCCAGCGATCGGCCAGAATTTTCGTATGCTTCGAGCCTTCATTGACGATCGGCTCGATCGCGATCGTCATTCCCGGACGTAGTTTCACATTCGGCATTTCCCGCGTGCGGAAGTTAAACACCGACGGCTCCTCGTGTAGATTACGACCCACACCATGACCCGTGAACTCTTCCACGACGCTGAAACCCGCCGCTTCCACGTGATCCTGAATTGCACCGGCCAAATCGAGCAAATACGCTCCTGCTTTGACCTGTTCAATCCCCTTGTACAGCGACTCCTCGGCCACACGGATTAGCTTAGCTGCATTGTCGGTCACCTTGCCGACGGCGATCGTAATGCAGGAATCGCCATGAAACCCATCAAAATATGCGCCAGTATCGACTTTCAGTACATCCCCTTCGCGGATCACTTTTTTCTTATTCGGGATACCGTGAACGACTTCGTTATTAATACTGGAGCAAATCGAGGCCGGGAAACCGTGATATCCCTTAAAGCTCGGCGTTGCACCCATCTCACGGATGCGCTTCTCGGCATGGGCATCGAGATCCATTGTTGTCATCCCCGGTTCAACTAGCTCGGAGATTTCCTTCAGCACCGTGGCAACAATGCGCGATGACTGACGCATGATCTCGATTTCGCGCTGGGATTTAATCTCGATGCGACGACGCTGCCGAATGCCGGGTAATGCCGCTTCATTTTTTTGTTTTTTCTGCTTGTTCGAGGATTTGGGCGCAACGGCGAGCAGGTCGTTGAGAATGTTCATAGGTTGAGCTAAAAATGCGAATCGAATCGATCGCGGTTGAGTGAATGGGAAAAGCTGAAAATCTAAGATGGCGATCGCGATGATGCCAGAGCCAAGGTTGCAGACTTGACGGAGGCCGTGCAACACTCACCGATCAGCGTCGAACGTCTTTAATTAAGTTAACAGACTTTTTCATTGCTGTTATCGGTGGCGGTGGCGGGTGCGGTCGCCCCTCCTGGTGCAACAGAATCAGGATTAAACGGCATGGGTTTTCGGCCACAGCTTCGCTAAGACCCGGTGCTTTAAGGCACTGCCGATCGCCGTCAGTACGATCACGGCCAAAGCGCCAATGCCGATTGGGCTAGGAATCCAGAAGCTCGCTTCGATATGTTGTATCTCACCCGGTTTGAGCGTCCAGATCGCATCGAGACCCTGCATGTTCACGGCGATCTCAGCCTCTGGATCGGGAGTTTGCAAGGTGTCCGGCGTGGCAATGCCCCAGGGAGTCGTGAGATGAAAACGGAGGTCGATAAACGATTGATTGCTGTCGGTTTGAAATGGCGATCGTGCCAAATTGGACAGGATGGATAAGCCGCGTAGGTCAAAATCCAAGACTAAATCATTCCGAATAGCGAGCAAAAATTATGCTGCACGATCGATAGATTCGAGGTGACTTGTGGCGGTTCGTCGCCGCTCGCTGGGTTGGCTTCGGGGACAACGAACAGTTCGGTTTCCGTTGCACCGAAGAACTGATCAAATTTTTCGGCCAGATCGTCGCCGTTGATAAACGGAATCGTCACGTCAAGATTGCCATCCCGGCGCTGTCGCACATGACCGCCGAGATCTTTGGCACGGCGGGTGAGACTATCTGTCCACGATCGCACCGTATCGCGATCCAAGGCGCTGAGACGATCGGCGACACGCACGTGTTGGACGATCGCGCCCTCGGTTTGGCTCCGAAAATCAATGCCGATATCGTAGTCCACACAACCGGACACACTCAGCGCCAGCACAATCAGCGCCAGCACCCGCGACCAATCCCGCCACCAGACCCGACAACCCCGTACGATCACCGGCAGGCCGATGCCCCAAACCTGCGTCCAAATCTGCTTAATTTTGTTCATAGCGATTCCTGGCAATTCCTGGCAATTCCTGGCAATTTCTGGCGATTCCTGGCGATTCCTGGCAATTTCTAGCGTCCAACCGATGACACAGCGCTCGATGTCATCGTACGAGGCGTCTCGAAGCGATCGCGCAGCATCGTCCAGGTGACGCCCGCCAAATCGGGCAACACCACATGCGCTGCACCCACAATCTCCGGTGACCCGAGCCCTAGGACGCGCATTCCCGCAGCCAATGCCGCCGCAATGCCTGACCCACCATCCTCCAACACCAAACACGCCTGCGGTTCGACTCCGATGAGCTGCGCCGCGTGGAGAAAGACATCTGGAGCTGGTTTTGAGTTCGGTACGTCGTAGACATTGGCGATCGCATCGAACATGTCGGCAATGCCAAGCTGTGTGCAAACCTTGGTGACATTTTGGCTGGCAGAGGCGACGGCCATCGGCAACCCTGCGGCTTTGATCTCGGGCAAGAGATGAGCGATGCCGGGGAGCAATGCCGTTTCGTCCATCTGTTCGATAAATTCGTGAAAATATTGATTCTTGCGATCAAGAAATTCCTGCTTTTTGGCGTCGGAAAAGGGTCGATCGCCAATGACGGCATTCAGAGAATCGAGCCGCGACAGGCCGCGTAGCGCTTCATTTTGTTCGCGGTTGAACGGGATATTTTCTTCGTCGAATAAGCGTTGCCAGGTGCGGTAGTGATAATCGATCGTGTCGGTTAAGACGCCGTCCATATCGAAAATCACGGCACGCAGCGGAACGGAAAACAGGTCAGTCATGACACGATCGCGAGCGATTACGCCCCTAGGTTACGGAGTTGTGCGTCGGATTGTCGAGCGGCTTCGAGGCTGTTGAGCTTTTGGTTCAGTTCACGGGTGCGTCGCGACAGCAGGCGAATGATATTGATCGCAATACCGGGGGTTTCGTCGATCGCATCGTAAAGCTGCTGTTGCGTCAACATCAAACATTCACAGGGATCACAGGTGGTCACCGATGCTGACCTCGGCTCCGCGTCAAACAGTGACATCTCGCCAAAGCACGCTCCTTGGGAGAGCTTCGCCAAATCCCGATCGCCCAGGTGAACGCGGACAATGCCCGAAACGACAATGTAGAGCGATCGTCCCTCCTGTCCCTCCGTAAAAATTGTATGGTCGGTGGGAAACGACAGTTCATCCATCACCGACGCGAGGCGCACGAGAAAGTCATCTCGCAATTCTTTGAAGATGGGGACGCCGCGTACAAACAGTAGCCGATCGACACTTGTGAGCATAGTGCGAGAAAAAGCGGGTAGTCGCGGAAGAACGGGCGAACGCGAACCAGAGGAGATAAACCGCAGGATCGCAGATCTACACGGTGATGCAATCTTGCTCCGCGTTTGGGCATTTTATCGGGCGATCGTTTAGGAGCGATGCGAAATGCCACTGACACCAGATTAAAACAAATGCAAAGCCATCGACCGTACAATGCGCCACTTTTGGGAGCAACCCCAGGCGACTCGCACGATTGATCCCCGCACAGCCTGGAATTGGTGTCTTGAGACCAGGGCTTGCAACGCAGCGGAGATCAAGGAGATCTCATGGAGATCCAACGGGCTTAGGCGGATCGCTCAAGGCCAAGCTCTGACATTAGCACCTGAACTTGAGCTGAGACCAGTGGATCGGGATCGCTTTGCATCTTCGGTAGCAATTCTAGCAGGGCTCGTGGAGAGGCAACTTTGAGATAGGACAGGACGGCTTCGCGGACGAAGCCGGTCGGGTGACGTAGACCGCCAATGGTTTGCTCGGTGGTGAGTGCCGTACGTGCCACGCGAGCCAGATGATAGCAACAGGCCAGCGGCCAATCGGAGAGAAAATGACGCAGTTCCAGCAGGCGACGCAGACGATCGCTCGGGTTCATCGGCGTGTAATTAATGGTGTCGGTCAGGTTTTGAAGTTTCTCGCGATAGGATTGACCATCCAGCACGCTGAGTAGGGCGCGTTTACTGGGGATATCGATCGTGTTATCGAGGATTTCGATGCCCCGCGCCATGGAAGTTTGCGAGCCGGATTTTAGGTTAAAGGTGGCTGCTTGGATTGAGCTGAGGGGATAGAGAAAACGCATCAGCAGAAATAATCGCTCTTCGGCGTCGCTTTCGAGATCGCGGAGCGATCGTTGAAGCAACGTTGCTGCGTATTCTGGCGTGAGACCGCCTTTGGCATTGCTGTCGAGCAACATGGTCGGGATGCCATCGATCACGCCCGCCATCAAGTTTTCGGTAAGCGGTTCGAGGTCGATTAACGTTCCGTAAATTCGACCCAGGAACATCAGTTCTTGATCAATCATCAGCTCGATACCGCTACGTCCGAGGCGATCGAGTGCGGCCTCAATCCCGCGATCGTTCGGGATTTTGAGCACGATGCGTAGGATATTGCGTCGGTTCATGCCCCAGGCAGTCATCAGGTGGGAGATCAAAACATTCAGGGTTTCTGGCGTGCCGATCTCCGCGATCGTATTCCAGGCGTACATCCGCACGAGGTCGGGTTTATTGATATCTTCAGCGAGAGCCACGAGACGATCGAGGACTTCGTTTTCGAGGCGAACGAGCGATCGCATCGCAGCCTCCCGCGTTGATTTGTAGTACAGACCGCGCAGCAACGACGGGTAATACTCCTCAAGGTGGGTCGATGCGATCACTTCGAGCAAGGCACAACGAACGCGCAGTGATTCATCCTTTAGCAAACTGGGAATGTAGAGCCGCAAACCCTGGAGATATTCCGCCTCACCTAACGCCTGAGTTCCCATCACCCGCTCGCGTTCTTGCTGACTGGTCAGCATCAACCGTAGGGTATTGGTCGCCTCGGCTTTTTGGTTGCGATCGCCCTTGCGCATAATCAAAGCCGCCGCCGTACTGCGCACCACCGGATCAACCTCGGGACGCAAATAGGGCTGAAGCTGCTCCATATTCGGTGTCTTTTCCGTGAGCCAGATGTAGCGTAGCGCTAGCGCCAGGACTTCTGGCTGTTGTGGTGTCGCGATCAGATCGCGCACATGGGTTAAATATTGCGGATTGGGATAGTTGAGCATCGCCTCAAGGCTCTGGCGCTTCAAGCTCGGCGACAGGGTTTCGAGCAGCGGCGCTAGGGCATCGCCAACGTTTTTGGGATCAA
This sequence comes from Coleofasciculaceae cyanobacterium RL_1_1, assembly GCA_012033105.1. Classification (GTDB taxonomy): domain Bacteria; phylum Cyanobacteriota; class Cyanobacteriia; order Cyanobacteriales; family Geitlerinemataceae; genus RDYZ01. The sequence continues at coordinate 2,512 of JAAUPN010000076.1, read as the reverse complement.
TTTGTGTCAGCAGTTCGACGCACGATCGCTTGTCGGCATCGGATTTATGTTTTTCGAGGGTTTCGACGACCGATCGCTTCAGCGCTCGCAAATCCACATCGGAGACGCCCAGGCGACCCCGTTCGGCGCTAAACACCAATAGTTCGACATACCGCGATCGCATCAACCAAATGGCGATCACCCAAGCAATTCCGACCGCGATAATAATCCAAACAAAAAGCTGGCTCTGAATCGCAGGCCACGCCTCATCATCAAAAAACCGTTTCCCAAACGTGATCACCGTCCACATACCAACCCCCGCAACCCCCGTCGCCAGCGGTTCCGCAACACCATTGACGCGGGCTTGGAGGTTATTGCGCTGGCTTTCGGGCAGCGGCTGGAACAGGACGGGGCCGGTTCCTTCAATCAGCGTGTAGTGAAACAGCTCATCAACGAATTTAATCGCGACAATACCCACGAATAGGGTTACCCAGCCATTCCAGGAACTGATGATCGAGCCAATACCGATCGCAATCACCAGCATCGGCAAAATCGCCCCCGCCCGAAAGACACCAATGCGCTCAACCAGACGACTGGAGGCAAACCACTGGGTAATCAGCTCGAAGATTCCCAGGACGCCGTTAAAAAGACCCAAAAAGACCGCAATACCGGCCGCAAGGCTCGCGGCATCAAGCTGTAGTTCTAGCTCGCTAAAAAATTGAAAATCGATCAGAACGTAGAGGGCTTCGACCAGAACGAAGAACGTGACCAATAGCCAGACGTAGGTTGGAGTGGGCCTTGGAGTCGTCGGGTTGTATAGTCGGTGCGGTCTTCGTCGGTGCGGAGGTTGGAATCCGGGAATGCCTGACTGTAGGTTTCGCCCAGGTAGAACAGCAAAAGCGCCCCAACGACCATCATGATGCAGGCCGTGAGCATGACATTCTCTAGACCGATCACCTTGATCAGAGGGCCAAGGGAAAAACCACTGATCACGTCCGCCATCAGGATGCCGCTGCTGACGATCGGATAGGCGCGTTTAATTTCGCGAATATTGAAAAGCTGGTTGGCGGTAATCGAGGTGTTGAGATCGTTGAGGACGTAGGCTCCGTCGATCCAGAGGCGCATCCCGAAAATGGTTGCGCTCAACAGGGCGGGCAGCTCAAGCCCGCAGCGAAATAGCGCCGTCGGGATCGCCAAAAAGAGGGCGATCGCCACAATCGATCGCCGCATGGGCAAAATCTCTTGGAGCCACTCGTAGAAAAAGCCGAGCGCCGAACCAACTGCCGCTCCGGCGATGTAAATCAACGGCAGCGATTCCGCGCCATATTCATCGAGAAACAGCCCGACCGTTACCGCTTCGAGCCAAATTAACCCCACCGATGTCGCCGTATAAAACGCGAACATCAGGAAAGTGCGTTCGCTTTCTTCGGCGCGAAGGTTGACCCATTGCAGGAGCTTTTGACTCCAGCCGCTTTGTTGAAGTTGCGCGTTTCTAAGTTCCATGCCGCCTGTCGTGTTGTGGCCTGCGATCGGGAGTAAACAAGGTTAAAGATGACCATTGCGTCTCGCTACGACGCTGCTTGCTGTCGGCCATGCCCCTATCGTAAATGTACTGTATCGCCACTTCGTCAAGGTACTACCACAATATTCTTGACAGAGCCTCACAAATCTAGAGCTGCGCCAGTTCATTGATATAGCATTACCCTTTTGGATTAGGACGCTTCTGTCTAAGCTGAAAACCGCACTATTTGCTTCGCAAAGGCTACGCCAACGACTCCGCTCAGTGCTCTCAGTTTTTTGATGTGTCCTAACTCAATCGTTTTTTGCTATGGGAAACGTCCCAATGACATCCAATGACTAGGCAGAGATGCGGAGGTTGGAAGCGCTGGGTAAACCTTGGGGCGTCAGGACGTAAAGCTGCATGGGGTCGTCATCACCGGGCAATGCTGTCGCGGTCAGGTTGAGGGAGCCGGAGGCCGATCGCAGGACAAGATCGCCTTGGTCTTCGAGGGCTTGGAGGTCGTCGAGTTCAAGGAAGGATGACAGCGGCTCAATGTCGCAGGTGTCTTCGTCGGCGGCGGTGGTTTGGTAGTGGGTCGGGATGACGATGCGGGGATTGAGAGCCCGCATGACGACGAGGGCTTCGGTTGGGGTGTAGGCTTTGTCGCCTCCCCCAATCGGCAGGAGCAAGACATCGGGTCGGCCAATTAACACGCGCTGTTCAAATTGCAGGGGAGCCGCGCCGCCGCCGAGATGCACGACCTTGATACCAGCTTGGTTCCACACCCAAATCAAATTGATGCCGAAACGGTTACCGTTAAAGCGATCGTGCGGAATCGGAATCCCTTCAAATTTGGTTGTACCCAACTGATAGACTCCCGACTCGAATAGCAGTCGATCTTCACGCACATTGTCGGTAGCCCCTTCGTCGAGCAACAAGCTACTGACGATCGTGATGTCTGCGTCACGGGCATCAGGCGCGGGATAGCCCGCTGTGCAGCCGCCGGGGCGAAAGGGATTCGCCATCACGGTA
>JAAUPN010000075.1 GCA_012033105.1 Coleofasciculaceae cyanobacterium RL_1_1 | reverse complement strand
AGCAAAAAACGATTTGGTTAGGACGTATAAAAAAAGCTGAGAGCACTGAGCGGAGTCGAAGTGCGGTTTTCAACTTAGACGAGAGTGTCCTAATACAATCGGCTTATGCTATGTAGTCAGTTCAATAAAGAACGAAACATCTTGGCTCTGTTCTGCTTTCCCAAGCACCGCGCTATTCGCTTCGCGAAGGCTACGCCAACGACTCCGCTCAACGCTCTCAGTATGTTTTGGAAATAATTGAACTGACTATATTTTTAAGTCACTGCTATTTTCTTGTTTCTTGGGCTACTGATCAAGTTTCTCTTACAACTGATCGCGCGAAGCCTTCATTTGAAGTAAACAGGCAAAACCAAAATAAATTAAAACATAGACGACAAGTATAGACCAACTCAGCCAAAGGTTATCCCAAGACGTTGTGTAGGCTTCTAAGGAAATTGGACTACTCGCTTGGGCGGTTTCTTGAAAGATGGATGGAACCCCAACGCTAGATGGGGCTTGAGCGTTTAAGTCCAGAGGGATCGCGTAAGCAGAGACCGACCAGCGGCTAATGGAAAACCAAGATAAAACCTTGGAGACTCCCTCAACCTTAAATAGTACGCCTGAGAGGACGATTTGAGCGATCGTGGTTAGCAACATCAAGTTACTCGCCTGCTCGGAATTTTTTGAGGCGGTAGAAATTAGAAAACCTAAACTTAATGCAGCAATAATCGTCAAAACAGTCGTGAGCAAAAGATTGATTGCCCAAGGTAGCAAGCTGGAGTCTGGTGATTTAAAAACAGCAAGCATTAATATCGCGATCAAAAAAGCCTGAACGATCGCGATCGCTGACTTGATCGTGAGTTTGGAGGCAATGTAGGCGATCGGATTCAGGCCATACAGCCGTTCATCCTGGTATTTAACTTGGGATTTGACAATTTCCTGAGACGAGAAAAGTAACCCTAGAAGAATATTAATACAGGTTAAAATAAAAACAACTTTTAGAGCTGGGGGGAAAGCGGTTGTGGATTGTTCTGGAATCAGTGCTTGATGATTGTTGACCACAATGCGGAGTAACAAGACGGTCAGAGGTCCCGCAGCTAGAGAAGCAATAAAGCTTGTTTTTGAGGCATAAATCAAACGCCAATATCGACTAGCTTGAGTAAAAAAATGAATAATGAAGGTCTGAATAACACTTTGCATTGGACAAAACCAGAAAATTCTCAACATGAAAGCTTCAGAACTACGCCACAATTTTTCGTTGGCGGTGAAGTTCGGTATAAATTTCTTCGATTTCAGTCACACCGTATTTTGCTTTGACTTCCTCGGCTGTTGCGACGATATCAAGGTTTCCACCCCAGGTAATTAATGCGACTTGATCCGATCGCTCGGCGATAAATGGTGAGTGTGTCACAACCACAACAGTTTTGCCTTGATCCGCGAGTTGTCGTAATACCTTGAAAATTTCCTTTTCAAGACCCGGATCGAGTGCCGAAGTGGGTTCATCCAGAAAAATCCCTTGGGAGTTTGTCAGTAATGCCGCCGCGATACTCACTCGCTTTTTTTCACCGCCACTTAGTTGTCGGATAAAATCTTGTTCTCGACCCTTGAGATCGACGCTGGGCAGGGCGATCGTCTGAATGCGATCACGAATTTCCTGGGGTTTCGTATCGGGGGGCAGACGTAAGCGAGCGGTGTAGGTTAGTGATTGTTCGATCGTCAGGGACTCTTCCAAAATGTCGGCTTGGGGAACATAACCGATCGAGGCTTGCGCGAGATTATAGCGACCATGGATGGGGCGATCGTTAATGCGGACGACGCCTTGTTTGCGCGGTAACAGCCCGAGCAGCGATTTCATCGAGGTAGATTTGCCTGCACCGCTTGGGCCAATAAAGGATGTAATTCCCGGCTCGATTTCGATTTTAGGGCAGTTGACGAGCTGTTTATCCGGGTGTGTAGACGCACCAAACCATTGTCCAAATCCAGGTTTTGTGGTCGCAAAACAGAGAATATTTTTGGCCTCAATCCGCAGGCTATCTTGATCGTTGAAGAGTTCTTCGAGGATGGCGTCGCGGTAGGTTAAGACGGTTGAGCCAATCTGAATGACATCGCCATTTTTGAGGCGGTGGGATGCACGTAGAAGTTGAGGCTGTTTATGCTGGGCGTCGCTAATTAGAGTTCCGTTTGTGCTGTTGTTATCTGTTAGCTGATAAGTATCTACCCCGACACGTTCGATCGTGGCATGAACACGGGAGACCAATGGACTATTCAGCGCAATATCGCAGTCTTCGGCCTCGCGTCCGAGGGTCACTTGATCGGGGCGTTGACTCAGATCGATGTGTAGTCGATCGTTTTCCCTTTTGCAATTGGGTGTCAGAGGTCGCAAAGGCAAGGGTGATGCAGTTGAGAGGATTTTGTCCGATCGTTAGGCGATCGCGCCGCGTAGCAGATGATAACCGTCTGTGAGGCTGACACGCTTACGATCAATGAAGAGACCATTGGTACTCCCGCTCCAGGTTTGCGCCTGCTCGTCAAATTCACCGTCAAAAATCCGATAGGTGTCGCCCTCTTGACGCAAGGTTGCTTGGTGGCCGCTGACGGATGCCCACAGGGGATCATTCTCTGGGACAGTGATGTCCGCCCACTGAGCATCACGACCGATGCGATGCTCAGGTTCCGTCAAATCAAAACCGATCGTTTGTCCTTGATAGTTCAGACGGAGCTTGAGCATCGCGATAAAAGATCGAGGGAAGATCTCGGATATATTGAGTCAGACTGGCGAACTGTCGTTTGATAATTTGTTTCGCGCGTTTGCTACTGATCGACCATCCGCGAGCGCGAAAACGCCGCTGGCATGATCAACCGCAGGGTTACAACGCCTTACTTCAATTCATCAACGGACTTATTGACAAGCTCCCCAAGCCACATCCGCGCATGAGGGCAAATTTGAAGCAGGAGGGGCAGGTGCAGGTGCGGGTGCGACGTATACAGGTTCCGGCGCATAGTATGGTTCAGGTTCGTATGCAGGCTCCGGTGCATAGTAGGGTTCGGGTTCGTATGCAGGCTCCGGTGCATAGTAGGGTTCGGGTTCGTATACGGGGACGGGGGCTGGATTGCTCGCGGGTGCTGCCTCGACGGGACTCGGTGCGGAATTGCTGGGGGCTGAAGTTGAAGCTGGAGTTGGTGTGGCGCTGGGTTTAGGGGTTGGGGTCGCGATCGCGGCTGGCGTGATCGTAGGAGCGGGCGTTTCCGGTGTTAACCCATCCTCAGGCAGTGTTGGGGGTTCGAGTTCTCCCGCTTCAATCATGGGCGGTTGCGGGTCTGTCCGGCCTGCCCCCTGAAAACGCTGCACAATCCCCACCGTAACCAGACCAACGGCCACCGCCAAAGACACTGCCGCGAGAGGAACCACTGGATTAAGCGGGGGTTTAGGCTGACGTGGTGGAAGTGGCTGAGGGTCTAAATCCGCTTGACCTTCTGGGTGAATGATTGTTCTTCCGCGAAGGGGTTCCGCAGCACCATCACCTAGAAGTGTTGTTTTCTTTGACATGTCGGGTGGAGCTTCGTGAAGCGTAGCGAGGGTTTGCGCGATAGCTTGGCTTGAACCGGGTCGATCGTGGGGATTCAAGGCGACCATTTGATCGATCAGCGACACTAGCCGATTGTTGCTGTCCAATTCTCCTTTCCAGTTTAGATGCCCCTGAGCATCTCGCGAGAAGGTATCTGGATCACGTCCGGTAAGCAGAAAAATTAGTGTGCAACCCAAGCTGAAAAAATCGCTTTGGGGTGAAAACTCGCCGTGTTCCTGCTGTTCGGGTGCTGTGTACCCTTGCTTGGCAACACGCAGGCGATCGCGAACCTCTGCCCCACAGCGATATTGCGCTGAAGACCCAAAATCAATCAAGACTGGCTTGTGGTGCTGGCTGGAACGGATGATGTTTTCAGGCGAAATGTCGCGATGGCAAAATCCGGCCTCGTGTAGCGCGGCGATCGGCGGCAAAATCTCACGCAAAACTCAAGAGCCGCAGGCTCACCCAGCACACAATCCTTGGTTACCCGCTGCTCGTAGGTTTCTCCTTCAATAAATTCCTGAACGATGACCGGCTCAGAATCACGTTCATCGACATAACTCAGCCATGCCGGAATCTGGCTGTTGGGTGCGCCAAACTTCCTGAGCATGTCAGCCTCTTCACGAAACATACGCTTCGCGAGGTCTCGATACTGCTCATCGATCGCCTCACCGAAAAATTGTTTGATCGCAACTCTCTGCTGAGATTGTGTATCGATCGCCACATAGTTCTGACTAAAGCCGCCTTGAGGTAAGCACCGCTCAATACGATAGCGGTCAAAAACAATATCCCCAGAGGTGTAGGCAGTAGCGTTCATAACAAACAACCGGACAGCAGTAATGAATTGGATTCGACAGCACGTTCAGGTTTGTGAACAATCGGAAAAGGTAATAGTTCCAAACCTAAACTTTATGTTCTCACACTCAGTTAGGATTTGGGGGTATTTCATGATCTTTAAGATCTGTGCGAGACCTCACAAACTAAGTCTGTCCGAATTAATCAACGGAATCATAACAATCAGATTGACAAGTATTAAGTAGCCCCAAAGATAAAGTGACTTAAGCTACGTAACTCAACTATTTTGGCCATAGATCAGCCGGAAGCTTGTGTTACGCATAATCGAGTTACTTTGCTTATGAACCTTCTAGCAATTGTTTTTTTGCGAGTTTGAATTCAGCCTCATCGAGAAGGCCATCCTTATACATCTCAGCAAGCTTCTTCAGCTCTGCCATGACATTCGACCCTGCGGCTGAGACCGCTGATGTGGGCGAAGCTGGAGGAAGTTCCGCCTCAGTATTATCCAGCGGCAAAAACTTAGGTGATTGAGGTACTTCCGGCTGAACGATGACCCCCTCTTCAGCATTCATGGACGGAAGGCCATACTTGGCGATCGTCTTCTTCACAATTTCGCGATCGCGACGATAAGCCGGGTCATCACTGCCACCCGTAAGCTCACGCTCGCGTTCTTTTAGGAAAACATCAAACTGATCGGTCAGAGCTTGTTTTGCTTGATCAGACTCCGCCGCAAAGAAGACATTCTCGACTTGCTCTTGGATCGCTTCTTTGTCCCGACGACAGGTATCGATCGACAAGATCTGTACGGCCTCTTCCCAGTTTGAAGCAATCTCAACCTTTTCTAAACCCGTTGACGTTTGACATTGATACCGAATCGTATCCTCCTTACTAGACTTATTAAACTCAACATTCAAAATCCGTAAAACACGAGCCAGTAAAACCAGTTCATACACCTTGTCATCGGGCGGAAATACATCCCAAAATGGTGGGTCTTTCTGGATATGTACAGGGATCGGCAGATCGCGCGACTCACCCCGTAACTGTGCGCGTTTCGCTTCGACCATTTGTCCTTGCCAATCTTGGTAAGACTTCCGTAATTCACGCATTCCTTCGATACAGCGTAACGAAAATCCGCCAATTTCTTGAACAAAGACGATGCGGTGGCGTTCCTCTTTTGCAAGCGGTGCAATACTTGACCGGCTGCCAAATTTTTCATCCAACACACCGAGCAATTTCTGCGCAGCGGGATCTTCGGTATCTCGACCATTGACGATCGCCGCCATTTTGTTCACCTGTGGGGTGAAACTGGCATCTTTGCGGGTCATTTCTGTCCGTGACAGAATTAGGAACGGGTTAGATTTGTTATAGGCGATCGAGATTTGACTGCGAATTTCACTCGTATCATTGTTGTATTGTTTATACAACAAATCACAGGCCGAAAGCTCACGCACCAATTTGCTCGATTGGGGCGCATTCAGTACACGAGTGCGGGCTTCTTCAAAAATCGTTAGCTTTGTATCCTGGTCTTGTACATCCTCCAAACGTTGTAAATCGAACAAGCGAAACTCACGGTCAGCATTGCGATTTTCTTGCCATAGGGTACTAAGCTGCTTGAGTAGAGTCTCGGACATCGTCGAACAAATGCTATCGAGTCCTTGATCGAACAAATTTTTGCTAGTTTCAGAGACTCCTGACTGTTGTTCAATAAAGTTTCGATAGAGGTCATTTAAAACCTTACGATCATACAATTTAATACCATTGACCGTAAGCGCATCAGCACTATTAGCCTGGTCATCAGCTCCGCTAGCAAAGGCATCACGAGAGGTTTTCAACTTCTGAATAAAGCGGCTATATTGCGACTTTAGCTTCAGCAAATGCTCTTGCATTCGGACAATTACGGTTTGAGCAAGCTGTCGTGATTTGGCTTGCACGATCGCCTTCAATCCCTCATTAAGATTTTGCAGTGCCTCCTCACATAGCTCTTCCATTTTGCCTTGCTTGGTGATACCAAACCGATCACGGTAGAACACGATATCGTTAATTTTCTGAGCATAGGCTTCTTCAAAGGCATTTTGCTGCTGCTCCCAAGTTTCAAGCTGTCGCTTAAAGCGTTTTTCAGAATTAATAAAAATCTGCTCAGTTAATTCTAGAAATTGGTCAGCAAACTTTGACCCACGGTTACGATCTTCCAAGATCCGATAGAGTTCCTCTTCGATCGCCTTACGGGTTTCAATAATCACCCGATCGCGGTTTTCATACATTTTGATGAAATAGTCACCATGCATCCGCTCATCCGGGCTATTTCCACTCAAATGCTCCTCTTTATATTTCCGCAATGACGGCTCTAGAAAGCTATCGACAAAGTTACGAATGGCTCCTTGCTCTGAGCCAAATAGATTTAGTCCTTCCTTGGTACATTTCAGGCGATCATTTTGGGCGATGTCCTGACGGACTGTGTTCACCCATTCCGTAATAGTTTCCAGTAGCGAGCCTTTGCCGGATGAGGATAGATCGGAAATTAGCTCCAGCGGGGTCAACCGGAGCTGTTTTAAAATATCGCCCTCAACCTGATTACGCATATCTGCGGGTAAGGGTTGTTGCTCATTCAGCCACCAACTCACCAAATCCGCCGATAAGCGCTCCGCAAGAGAGGCTCGAATTTGGGCGATCGGGATTTCAACTGTAGATAAACCAAAGCTCATAAAGTTCTTTGGATACCCCCGCCCACAGGGATCGGCCTGCGCCCAAGAACCCTTAATATTGTCGCGAATGGAGCGTTTATGAGGGGCAAAATCGGAGGTCAGATCGAGGAAAATATTTTGGGCGATCGCCTCGCGAATTTGATCCAAACCAAACTCACCAGCTTCATTTTTGGTGCCAACTAGATAGGTAAAGTCAAACGGCGCACGGTTTTCAATAATTTCATCGCTAGCCGACGCACTAAACTGAGCGCGATAGCGGGTACGCGAATCGGAGAAATAGCTCAACTCCATCAGCGCAGCATAACCGTTTGCTAGAACCCGATCGCCCACATCGATCGCGGCAAATGCGGTTGGCATCGGCACGATCGCAGTTGTGGTTGGACTGGCAATAATGCCCTTAAGCCACGCACGAATGCAGTATGCGAGATCCAAAAGCATACCGCTACCGGTTCCGCCGGACAGTGACCCGACCACAAACACATTCATCGCGGTTGTCTTCACGGAGACGCCGTAGCGATCGAGCATTTCCTGTTCGTTGCCCTTGGCGCGATCGCAAGCCGACGTGAAAGCTTTTTTAATACCAGAGTAATTATAGAAAAAAGCAAAGCGACCACAGCCACGAATTTGTCCGGCTCCAGCTTCTAAGGCCGTAACATTTTTCTCTAATTCGTTGGGAAACCAAGCTTCAATCCAAGGAAAGTTTTGCATATTCTGCAAAATCGAGTCGGCATCAATCCCTTTGACAGTGGCATGAAATTTTTCGTTTTCTTTGAGCGGTGATCCAGCCGAACTCGGGTTACTGACTTGATAGTCCTTATCTGTATCGATCGATAGAAAGCTGACGATCGGGAAGGCTTTCAGGCTACCGTAGACCTCTTCGATCGCGCGGCGAACCCTGGCAATTACTTCGTTCCCTGTTCCTCCAATGCCCACGATTACCGTCGGGATCATTGTTTTATCTTCAACAGCCATACTTTACCTCGTTAATACTGTGAATAGATGGTGGAAATAAATATGCTAAATCCAATAAATGTCAAGCTTGACTAAATTTCAAGCCTCGATCTTTATTACTGAGAAACCGCTCGACACATTGGTCTTTGGATTGATGTTTAACAAGCATTAATGAAGGGAATTCCCGATACTTTCCAGAGAACAGATAGCGTCGCGGTTGTCCAAAACAGAGCATTGGCCAGCGCTGCACGTCCGGCTAAGTCAATCTTGAGACCAAACATGCCTTGAAACACCCAGCGATCAAGCGGCAAAATAAGCATCCACATCAACGAAATCCAGGCCATTCCTAACCAAAAGATAATCCATTTAATATTGCTATTAATGTTCCCGAAGAGCTTTTCTTTAAAACTACTTGCGAGTTGACTGGCTTCACTGGCTAATAGTAATCCGCCCGTCGATGTGGACATCTGGCCAAGTTTGGCGAGATCTGCATCCGGAACCCCGACAAAAATACTATTGATCTTGATGCCTTGAGCAATGACTTGGGTGAGAGTCTGGGGTTCTAGGGGTTGGGTCGGGTTGCCATCAGTAACGACTAGCAATTCACGACATCGATCCTGGACTTGCAAGAGTGCATTACTCGCCTCCGCGATCGCAAGATTCATATTGGTGCTATCCGGCTGAAGTACGGAACCTAACGTGGAATCATCTAATTTCGCGATTAATTCTGCTTCAGCCGCCTTGGGATCGGTCAAGAAACCAGAGGTTAAGGGTACTGTTTGTCCACCAAACCCAAAGATTTTGACTTCATTGGGTTGTTTAAGTGTGGATGAACTTTGCTGGAGATATGCTTGAACAGCCTCAATTTCTTGATTCATTAGTGTCCCTGGTTCGGCGTAGGCGGCCAAGTTGCCGGTACTCGAACTGAGATCGATCGCGATCGCCACGGCAACTTTGGGTCTACCGAGGCCAAGTAGCGCGGATAGCAAGGCGATCGCCAAGCATAGCCCCAGGGCGATCGCTGGCACGCTAAACAGGGGGTTTTCAAAATGGGGCGACGAGCGAGCATGAATCAACTCAATTACGAATAAAAGTGAAACGATAAACCGTAAACAGGGTCGTTCAATCGGTCAAGATAACAAACAATGACTTCAGGTTTTTGTAGATTTCAAAACCTCAAAGGTCTCGCTTCTGACGTGCTTTTTGATCTAGCCAAGGTCGGTGATGGGAGTGTGAACAGACTGAACGGCTGTCGGCCATACCATTGACCTTTGGCATTTTATGGTCACACTCCCTTGGGCTGTATTTTTGCCTATAAACACCCCTGTTCCACTGGGACGAAACCAAAGTTTGCGCCACTTGGTCCGGCGGATGGGTTGGGCTGTACACAGACCAAGGGAACGCTATTGATCACGTTATAGTCTGCTTGAGTGGCTCCCACTTCAACGCCTTGTTGCAGAAGATTAAAGGCTTGGGTGCGATCGGGGGTGCGGCTCAGAACTCGCGTAAACAAATCCGTTACGTCGTAGGCTGCCGTGGTGCGCCAACTGACTCGCCCTTTCCAGAGGGAGGCTGTTTCTTTAGAAAAATCCGGGTCATTTTCGTCCCAACGCCACGGCACGGCCAGCACCATGTCATTGACCGCCGCATCGCCGTTAATCAGCAGTTGTGGCGAATATAGGGCGGCATCACCCATTAATAGGAGCTTGCCAGCACCGAGAGCCGTGTTGCTTTGCGCGACACTGATCGCGATCGCGACACCGGTATCGCCCGGTAAGGCCAGCAAGAGCGAGTTGGAACCGTTGGATTTCGCCGTATTGACAATACTTGCACCATCGAGGTTGCGCTCGCTACCAATGTCGATCGACTTGAGTAGTGTACCGGGCGAGGCGAGGCTGGCTTCATTGACCTCAAACTGTTCTTTAATGTAGTTGCTGTAGGGATTGGTCGAGTCAAAGACGATCGTCACCTTCGCTTCGGATTTGACCGTTTTGGCATGGTCAATTAAAGTCCCGAGCGCTTTAATCACATACTGTTTATACAGATCGTCAACCCCTTGGGTGATCGACACGGTACGGAGTGTACTGTTACCCGATCCAACGGGGTCTTCTAACTCGATCGTCATCGGTGCCAGAACCGGAATACTTTGTGCTGCATAACCTTGGAGAATGGCGGCACTGTACTGGTCTGCACCATGACCAATGACCCCTAACACTTGCTTGGCTCCCATCAAGACGCTGGCCAACTGCCCTTCAAGGGTATTCTCGGGCGTCGCTCCGCTCGAATCAACGATCACAACGGAAAGCAAACGCTCGACATTGCTGTCGTTATATTTTTTCTGAGCCGTGGCGACGCCGCGCAAAATCTCCTTGCCGGTGTCAGTATCGAGAGGGATGGGGATCACTGCGCCAATGACGAGGGGATTCCCGGTTTGCATCGCTTTTGCGTTATTAAAATAAATCTGCGCTTCGGGATCGTTGGGGTCCGCCTTTAAGGCTTTGTCGTACCAGGTAACGGCAGCATCCCAATCCGCCAACATGAATTTTGTGGCCGCTTGTTCTTTATCTTCAAAGTTGGAGGTTCCGGTGAGGAGGACGCGCTCTCCTTGGCTAAATAGGTTGAGGAGGGTTTTGTCGGCGCAGGTGCTAACGAGGTCGTCGGGGTCAACCTGTTGACAGTTGGCGATCGGTAGGGCGGCGGTTCCGGCTCCACCCGTGGTCGCTCCCGTGGTTGCTCCCGTGGTTGCTCCCATGGGCGAGGTCGCGCCTCCTGGTTGCTGGGAATTGACAGGCTCGGTTGGTATGGAGGTTGATTCTACGTCTGGCTCGGACTTACTTAAAAGCTTGCTAACACCAAATCCACCTGCCGCTAAGACTGCCACCGCAGCGACACCGGCGGCAATTGCGCCGATCGGTAGCTTTGATCCAGATCCAACAGAACCGCCAGGTCTACCTGGCCCCGCTGTATCACCCACAGCATCCGCCTTCGTCATACCACACACATCACAAACGACCCCGTAATTGCTCTGGGGAGGATGGGGATCAAATGCCGTACCATCTGCTTTTACGCCAGTACAAGTCCACTCAGACATACCAAAACCACTCCTCTATTTAGTCAAAATAAACGGAACTCTTTGTATCTAGAAGTTGACCTCTAGATTTGGTGTAACCATCAGACTTCGCACAGTATAACCACTCAATCAAAAATGCCAAAATATTGATTGATCTATGTTAGGGATTCAGGCCAATTTCTGTTGTTTCATTACTGCGTAAAAATACGGGATACCCTGGCCGTAATGTTACTTGATTCACCCAAAGTGCCGTGCCACGCTCAAGCACCGTTGCGATGGGAATGCTCCAGCTCGACTCCTCCGGCGGCGGGTTAAGCTCTGGTTCGATGGGGCGACCATCTGGATAGACAAATGGATTACCCCATAGGGGATAGGCGTGTAGCCCATTAATTGCGATGAGTTCACCGCGCAGGTTCAAGACCGGGCCGCCGCTCATCCCTTTTTCGATCGCATTGCTATAGGCAAATTGATAGCCATCCACGAGCGACTCGTCCAAAATATGAACAATTTCCCCTTCTGTCCAATGAAATTCGCTATTTTCGGGCGTAACGAGATCGGCTCGATCGAAGGGAAATCCGACTGCGATCGTAGTTTCGTTCAGTTGTACCTCCGTTTGAACACTGGCAACGTTGTAGGGTTGAGCGCTAGAAAAACGTAAAATTGCAAGGTCATAGCCACCCGTTCGATCGTCTAGGACGATCAATGTGTTGTATACCTGTCGGTCAAATGTCTGAATATTTACGGAATCATCCCGAATTACGTGGGAATTGGTCACAACCCAATAATCCCAGCCCCCTGGTGTGGGCTGTTGTTGGATAATCACTCCGGTTCCCCAACTGGTTTCGCCCCAGACAGTGACGGTGAAGGCGCGAATCCGATCGCCGATCGGGGTATGTTCGAGGGAGGGAAAATGGGGCGGATAGAGTTGTGGTGAGGGTATATCAGCAATTTCAAGGAAGGCGCGATGCAACGCGAGGGTGTTGAGGGAGGATGTTGTACTGGTGAGTGGAGAATTGGCGTCAGGAATGTTTGATGTTTCGGATTCATCTGGTTCAGCATCGTCGGAATCTTCCGCATCTGTTGCAGTTTCCGATTCTGCATCAGTCTCGATGGATTGGGTCGTATCTAGGGGATCTTCGAGTTGGGTCGCGTCTGTGGGTTGGTCGGGTTCGGTAATGGTCTCACTTGTTGGTTCTGTCGTTGGTTCCGCCTCTTCCCTGCCACCTGTCGATTCATCCCCAGAGGATTCAATTTGATCTGAGTCTAACGCGGGTTCTACCTTCTCTAAATCTGACGAAGCGTCGCTGTTCTCCGACTGTGGAGTGTCTGGTGTTGAGGTGTCTGAGGGTGAAACTTGTGACGGTAAAATTTCCGAAGTTTCAGAGGTCAAGACTGGAAGCTCTTCCTGTGCAGAGACTTGTTTGGGTAAATCCCCAAGTATCCCGCTCAAAAAATTGAACAGCACGATGGTGATTAGTGTGGAATGTTGGTAACGACGAGTCAGCATAAATACAACCAAGATTTCGACTGAATAGAGGCGAGCCGAAGATTACTTTTTACCTTGCACAGAGTTTTGGCACGTAGTAATTCGCCAATGATAAGACCATCGGGGCTAATTACTCGGAACGACAAGGACTTCCCCAGTTGCACTACCCGCCACAACTCGCCCATCCGGTAACCACAAAACACTGGTAATGGGATTATCGAAGTAGGCTGGTGTCATGGGTCGGTTGCCATTTAAATCCCAAAAGGACACTTCACTAACGCCTGTACTATCACGTTTCGCGCCGACTACGATCGTTTGTCGATCGGGTGACAAAGCCAACGACGCCACTTCCCAGCCAGTATCAAAAACTTGGCGCTGGGTTTGGCTCGCTAAATCCCAAATGGATACATTGCCATAGGAATCACCGATGACTAAACCCGAATCGTTGGCGAGATATTCTATCCCAGTGATGGTGTTGTCTGAGCCATTAAAACGAGTCGATCGACCACCATTGGCGACATCCCAAATAATGACAACACGCCCTGTACCTGCGGCCATATACTGACCGCCCTGGGACATTGCCAAGGCTCCCGGTGCAACGATCGCATCAGTATACTGCCGCATCAAAGACAAATTGCTGACGGTGTATTGCTCCACTTTTCCCCCCAGTCCACCGGCCAGGAGCGTTGCACCACTACGACTAAACACCAGACCACTCACTGCGCCACTGCTCTGGTTAAGGGTTCCTTGCAGTTGTCCTGTGCTGGTGTTCCAGAGTTGAATTACACCATCAACATCACCACTGGCAAGAATGTTACCGTCGGGGTTAAAGGCGAGCGATCGGACGCGGGAGCTATGTCCGCTAAGGGTGCGGGTGGAGCCTTGGGGAATACAGATAGACGCCGCCATTCTCTGAACCCGCCGCAATGTGGTTCCCATTTGGACTCATCGCCAAGGTTTCGACAAGACTATTGGCAATGAAGAGAGTGTCTGGGTCTCCTGGATTTTTTGGAGGTTGTGGTGTTGGGGTTGGGGTTGGTGTTGGTGTTGGACTTGGGGTTAGGCTTGGAGTCGGTGTTGGGGTTGGATTGACAGCGATACGCACACCCGAAAAATTATCATATTGCGACAGGATGGCGGCCTCGTACTCACCAGCGCTGTAAGTGGGCAGTAAGATGCGTGCTTGGGCTTCGTCGCTGCTGGCTGCGACCACATCTCCGAAGGCTTCACGAACTGCGGCACGGGAGAAATAGGCGAAGGGATGCTCTAGGGTCTCGACAGCATCCGTCGCGGTGGTGATGGCTTCGCGGGTTGCCCCCTTTTCGCTGTAACTGCGGGCTTGGAGGGAGAGTGCGACCACACGGAGACCACCGGTTAAGCCGGGAATGGCGCGGCGTAGATCTTCGATCGCGTCGTTATGCCGATTCAGTTGGGCATTGGCCGCGCCTCGGACTAAATAGGCTTGGGCATTGTTGGCATCGAATCGCAGAGCGTTGCTAGCATCATCAATCACGTCATTCCAATCTCGCCCGATCGCAAATCGCGCAAACGCACGACCCACTAGCGCATTCGCGGATTGTGGATTGAAGAATAACCCTTGGGAAAAATCCGCGATCGCGGCACTATAATCCCCACGCTCCATCCTGACCTTGGCATTTTCAATAAAGGCTTCAGGAGCTAGAGCCGTAAAGGTTGTAATCGGAATCCCCCAGTTAATACCAGTGGTCAGTTGAATCACTTCCCCCGAATCGCCTGTAATCGCCTGTCCATCGGCTGCGCCATGCATCGCAACCAAAGCACCATCGTTATTAAAAACAGGGCCACCGCTCATTCCACCCCTGGTATTCGAGCTATAACCCAACTCATAACCGCCTTCAATCTGTACGTCTGACCGAATGGACACCTGACCGGGCGAAAAAACGAATTGACCAACCGGAAGTCCGGCCAGTGATGCAGGCCAACCCGAAACATAAACTTGCGACCCCAACACTAATGCGGTCGGATCTCCAAACCTTGCGACAACGTGACGGTTTTGCGGCGCTTCAAAGGCCATGATCGCCATGTCAACATCGTTTAGGCGAATGATATCGCTGCCTTGCACGGTGTAGCGGCGATCGTCTTGGGTGATGATCGTATAGGTCAGGCTCGATCGGCGAACCACATGAGCTGCCGTTAGAACGTAATAGGTTCCGTCCTGAAATGCAATCAGAGTTCCACTCCCCTCGCGACTCTCTCCGGCTTCAATTCGGACGGTGACCTCCTGGGCGGTTTTGCCGACTTGTTCCGAGTCAGCCCAGACCGGCTGAACAAGGGCGGTCAGCGAACTGAGCAAGACCAGTGGGGCAATGGTCGATCGCTGGAAAAAAAAGGAAGTCATCAGCAATTGATGGAGATTGACGGGAGTGGGTCAACAGTCGCAAGAAGAAGCGGCCAAGCTGGTATGAATATACTGGATTGTGAACAAAAAATTGGGTTCAAGCCCTAGCTCCTTCGAGCAAGTGAGATGTTTATTTAATGATATCGCCATCACATTCTCGCCTATGCTCATGTTTGGGTCTGTTCTGTTATCATCCTTAACCCTATCTGTTCTATGGCTTGCCCTATCCCCGATCGCGTCACGCATTTGGTGTCCCCTCACCGTGCGATTACGGCCAACGCGACGATCGCCACCGTCCTTCTGTTTAGCCTGAGCCTGATCGCGGGTCAAGCGCCGATCGTTGCGGCCAGTGATCCCAGCTTGACGAATGATCAATGCACGACCCTCGCCAGCCAAACCAGCACAAGTGACCTGCGGGATTTGCTCGACGATTTGGCGATCGCTCCCCAGGAAAGCCGGATCGCCGCTGATCTGACGAGCCTGATCTGGATTGGCAACACGGGCGCGTATTTTTCGGCCACGGTGCGACGCGATCAGGTGGAACAAGTGATGTGTCAATCCGCGCCCTTCGACGATGTGGCCGCCGATGCGGGTGAGCCGAATGTTTTGTGTGAAAAAATCACACTGGACATGGATCTCGAAGACATCCAGCAAGCCCTGGGTTCGCCCGGTGAGGAACTTATCGGTGACGACGGTTTGCCGTTGAGTTTGGTGCGTCAGTGGATCGATCGCGAGACGCAACAGGTAGCACTGGTCGGGTTCAGTAATTTCGGCGAAATTACGGGTCTATCCTGCTTTAATCCATAAATTAAGGTCGATTTAACCGAATGTGACCCCGATCGCCTCCTCCGATCATCTCCCGTGCGACCATACCCCACAGTGCGTCACAGATATTTATTGATGTATTGACCACCATTCATCAGGGAGTCGATCGTGTTAGCTCGGATTTGGAGTGCATCGCTATTTGGGATTAACGCCGTGAAAGTCGGCGTCGAGGTTGATGTGGCCGGTGGGCTACCGAAAACAGTGGTGGTGGGTTTGCCCGATACAGCGGTGCAGGAATCCCGCGAGCGGGTCAAAGCCGCGTTAAAAAATTCTGGTTACGCCTTCCCCATGCGTAAAATCGTCGTTAACCTCACCCCCGCCGACCTGCGCAAGGAAGGCCCGAGCTTCGATTTACCGATCGCCGTTGGCATTCTCGCCGCCTCGGAACAGGTGAGCGCCCAACTGCTCGGCGATACGCTATTCCTTGGGGAGGTGTCGCTTGATGGGAGCCTGCGGGCGGTGGCGGGGGTGTTGCCGATCGCGGCGGCGGCCAGGAGCATGGGAATGAGTGCGATCGTTGTCCCCGAGGCGAATGTTAAAGAAGCCGCTGTGGTGCAGGATTTGGCCGTGTATGGCTGTACCAGCATCGCCGATGTGGCGGATTTGATGAACAATCCCAGCCGTCATGCTCGTGTCGTCATTGATCCGGAAGCGGTGTTATCGGATAGCGATCGTCCAACCCTCGATTTGAAAGACGTGAAAGGCCAAATCCAAGCCCGTCGCGCCTTGGAAATCGCCGCCACCGGTGGTCATAACTTGATTTTTGTCGGGCCACCGGGGAGCGGCAAAACCATGCTAGCGCGGCGTTTACCGGGAATTTTGCCGCCCTTGCGCGTGGAGGAAGCCCTAGAGGTGACACAGATCCATTCCGTGGCGGGACTGTTGCGCGATCGCGGTCAACTGGTGCGTGATCGACCGTTCCGCAGCCCTCACCATTCCGCCTCGGGGCCATCTCTGGTGGGTGGTGGTAGCTATCCCAAACCGGGCGAAATTTCCCTCGCTCACAACGGTATTCTTTTTTTGGATGAATTAACCGAATTTAAGCGCGATGTATTGGAATTTTTGCGCCAACCCCTCGAAGATGGCTTCGTGACCATTTCCCGCACCCGTCAATCGGTGGAATTCCCCGCCCAGTTCACCCTGGTCGCCAGCACCAACCCCTGTCCCTGCGGCTATTTCGGCGATACGATTCAAGCCTGTTCCTGTTCGCCACGCCAACGGGAACAGTATTGGTCACGGCTATCGGGGCCTCTGATGGATCGGATTGATTTGCAGGTGGTGGTCGGGCGTTTGAAACCGGAGGAGATCACCCAGCGAGGCG
>JAAUPN010000248.1 GCA_012033105.1 Coleofasciculaceae cyanobacterium RL_1_1 | reverse complement strand
GTGCAGCAGAACCGCATAGATTCAATTGTCAAGGTTCAGTGTTCTGCCGTTAAGCAACTAGGTTTTTAGACAGGTTGTTTACCTTTTCCTGTTACTGAAAAGAGTAGCAGGCTCAGAGATCAATAGACAACCCACCAAAAGCTGTCCTAGAAGCGATGCACTGAGCCTGTCGAAGTGGACGGGGTTTTAAACCCAGTTTTTCGATAAAACGACCGGACTCGCTGCCCTAAACTAATCGCCATCTAAGTCAGCCAATACAATCAACGTAACTTCAACACGCTAACTCAACCCTCTAGGTTGCGGACACGCTCGAAGCTTGTGCCACTCGCATCCGTTAATTTACTTGGGCGACTTAACTTGGGTTCCTTAAAATGAAGGTATGTTCGATGAGTTCGACTCAACGGCTCAATAGACCAACAACTCAATCGCCCAACCGCTCAACTTCATGGTCACTTTCAAGTTCACCACTCTCATCATCCTTTCAATTTGATCCGGACTGAATTTTGAACCCTCGATAACGCCACCGTTGTGGCTCGCTCGACGATCGGCGATCCTGTTCCGAGCTTTTCTAAACTGCTCTCACGCTCTCTAAATCCATGCGCGTATCTCTTAAACCTGTCATTGCCTCCCTCGTTTTGCTCGCAATTGGGGGTGGCATCGGTGTGGCCGTGAGTCGGCAACAGTCGGCCTCATTCGAGGAGCAGACCTCCGCCCCAACAGCAGCGATCGAGCGCACTCCTCTGCTGGTTAACACAGACGATCCCGATCTCACCCCAACCACCGAACCGCAGCGATCGAACTTTATCGCCGATGCCGTTGAGCGAGTCGGCCCCGCCGTCGTCCGCATCGACGCCGCTCGCACTGTGGCTACCGGCGTCCCAGATGCCCTCCAAAATCCATTCTTTCGTCGCTTTTTCTCCGAAGGGGCAGAGCCACCGAGTGAGCGGATTGAGCGCGGCACCGGTTCCGGTTTTGTCCTCAGTCAAGATGGCCGCATTATCACCAATGCCCACGTGGTTGAAGGAGCCGACGTGGTCGATGTCATCCTCAAAGATGGGCGTACCTTTGAGGGACAAGTCCTCGGGGTGGATGCTCTAACGGATGTGGCCGTAATTCAAATCAAAGCGGACGATCGCCTGCCGACGGCTCCGATTGGCAGCGCCGAAACTCTGATTCCGGGACAGTGGGCGATCGCGATCGGTAATCCCCTCGGTCTCGACAATACGGTTACCGTCGGCATCGTCAGCGCGATCGGGCGATCAAGCGCCCAGGTTGGCATTAGCGATAAGCGCGTGCAGTTCATCCAAACCGACGCAGCCATCAATCCCGGCAACTCCGGCGGCCCTCTCCTCAACGATCGCGGCGAAGTCATCGGCATCAATACCGCCATTCGCGCCAACGCCCAAGGGCTCGGATTTGCGATCCCGATCGAAACCGCCATCCGCGTCGCCACTCAAATTTCCACCTCCGGCTCCGCAGAGCATCCCTTCCTTGGCATTCAGATGCTCGATCTTTCCCCAGAGATCAAGGCCGAACTCAACGCCAGCGAGAATATTCCCTTTCCGATCGAACGCGACACCGGCGTCTTTATCATGCAAGTTCTGCCCGATTCTCCCGCAGCGGCAGGCGGTTTAGAAGCGGGCGACATTATCCAAAAAATCGGTCAAACGGACATCAAAAGTGCGGCAGATGTCCAAGCACAAGTTGAGAACAGCTCGATCGGCGATCCCCTCGACATCGAAGTTCTGCGCAACACTCGCGTCATGACTCTCAAGGTATTACCCGGACGCTTCCCCGAGCAAAACAATTCTTAATTCTCTGCAATAGTCCTCAACGGACGGTTACGATCATGCTTTTTTGAGGATCAATTTTGATCGATCGTACCGTCCAAATTCCTGAAAAATTGATCATCATCCCCTCACATTAGACGGCCAAACGACCGCAAAGTCCGTTTTGCTCCCCAATCTCCCCAACGCGGGGATCGCCCAGTCTGACTTGAATTATACGCCAGAATCCACCGTACGCACAAATCGTGCCAAAAGAAAGTAATCAATGCAACAAGAATTATTGCGCAAACCTAAAGGGAAACGAAATAATTAGTAAGTTATTGAAATATTTTCGATAAGCTGGAGTTTGAAGAGCGATACCCAGCGTTGTGCGTTGGCTAGGAGTATGACAAACCCTTCCCCAAGAAATCTGCTATCTCAAATGCAGGAAGGTCTACCCATGACGCACTCCTGCTTTGATCATCTCGAATTTCACAATCTCGATTTGGATCGGGGACAATTCGCTCGCACAAAGTTTGCAGATGTACGTTTGTCGCACGTATCTTGTCAGCGCACCAATTTTTCCCACGCTGACCTTCGTAATCTCGAAGTCTATGACAGTACCTTTGCTCAGGCAAATCTCTCGAAAACAGTGCTGCATAACGCACGCTTTCTCAACACGAATTTACGGAGCGTTTATGCTCCGAAAGTGCAGGCGGATAATTTGCGGTTTGTGAATGTCGCGGCCTCGAATGCTCGGTTTACACGCGCTACGTTGCGCCAGCTCGTCGCCGATCGCGTGGACTTTAGCCGATCGAATTTTGAAGGCGCCAAGCTCGGAGCCTGCGACCTCTCCGTCTGCAATTTTAATGAGTCCCGTCAAAACTACGCCGATTTTGAAGGCGGGCAAATTGAAGCGTCCACCTGGGTCAACGCCCAACTTCAGCACACCTCTTTTGCCCGTTCCACAATCACGAACGTCAACTTTTATCGTGCCCGGATCAGTGATGCTAATTTCCGGGGAGCCACGATGCACTCCGTGCGCTTTGAGCGCGTCGAGGGCATCGACACCGGTTTTGAAGGGACGGCGATCGATCGGTCGATTTTCAGAGTGCCGCGTTGTTTGGAGCCTGTTTCCAGGGCGCGAAACTGTCCCATGTGGATTTCCGGAATGCCAGCCTACAAAACGCCAACTTTGATCATACGGACTGGCATGGCGTCAAGTTTATCGGTAGCACGGTCTCGAATGCTTCGTTTAAAGGTGCAACCGGCTTAACTGCCGAAAACTATCAATGGCTGCTTGAAAACGGTGCGATCGGCTTAGAAACCTCAAGCTGTTCTGCGATGGATATGAGAACGGCTTCCTAGTGGTCAACCGAGGATAAGCCCCGTCTCTTCGACCTAACTAAATCGGTCGCGAGCGTGTGAGCGACAGTTCAACTCCGGTCAGCAAGGATAGGTCGATCGTCTCTGGGAGATGGAATGGAGTCGTTAGCGTTGCTAGTGTGGAGTAAATTGCGCGGGATCTCCTAACGCAGTGGGGAGTGAGAAGAGAACAGGCTCCAGCCATGAAACGGCCTGCTTCAAGGTCTATGATAAGTTTGGAAAACTGCACAATAGAACAGCGCAAAGGGCGAAACACTATGGCTCATATTGAATTTGTACGGGGCATCAAAGAGGCAACAATTCCTGATGTACGGCTGACCCGATCGAAAGATGGCACGAATGGAATTGCGACCTTTATTTTTTCCGACCCTCAAGCCCTCTCGCCGGATTTTGGTCAAGAAATTACGGGAATGTACTTGGTTGACGAAGAGGGAGAGTTGGTCAGCCGTGAAGTGAAAGGAAAGTTTGTCAATGGTCAAGCCCGCGATCTCGAAGTCATGTATGCCATGAAGTCGGTCGAAGATTGGGATCGCTTCATGCGGTTTATGGAACGATATGCCGCAGAAAATGAGCTTGGTTTTAATAAGGCATAGTTGCGATCTATCGCATCGGCGAGAGGATCTGCCAGCCGAACATCTATTGCTGTGGATGCAGAGCCGCCCGTTGTGCTGGTGTGGCACACGCAGCTCTCAGGGGAAGACAGTGCTTTAGTTCAGC
Organism: Coleofasciculaceae cyanobacterium RL_1_1; assembly: GCA_012033105.1. Lineage (GTDB taxonomy): Bacteria > Cyanobacteriota > Cyanobacteriia > Cyanobacteriales > Geitlerinemataceae > RDYZ01. The sequence continues at coordinate 1,439 of JAAUPN010000248.1, read as the reverse complement.
CCGAAGATACAGACGCTCACCGAAAAAAAGACGTTGGAAATAAGCTTCCAGCGTCTTTTTGTTTGGGTTAGCCTTCAGCCCAGGGCTGAATTCATGACATTACGCCAGACTCAACACCACACGACGATGATGTCGTGATGGTCTAGGGGTTATGGCTGACTGAGAGTTTATGCCTAGTCGTCGTAAATACGGCACTCAGCAGCTTCGGGGTTCTCGTCGCAGTAGGTCTCGAATGAGTTTTTGGGTGCTTCTTGCTTTTGGTGCGAGGCTTCAGCTTGGAGTTCCTCGACAGCATCCCATGCGGCGGCGCATTCGCCGGAGGTTGCTCCAGAGGTGTCACAAACCTGGCGGGCTTCTGCCCGCTCCTGCTCGATACGGCTGTTGATATTGCTGTTGGTCATTTTGAAAAGTCCTGTTTGTAGGTCGTCTTCTACTCTATTTAGTATAGAGAAACTACTCACTGGGTGAGATTCGGTTTCTTTAACCCGGATTACGATTGACTCATGGGAGCTTCTGAGGTGAAGCCGGAGGTTGAGCTGATGGCGTCAGCGTTTGAGGATCGACGTGACTCGATCGCGGCGATCGCACGGCTGACGCTTTCCGGAAGAATGGTGACTAAGCTATCGCGCGGAGCGGCCTGAAGCGCAATCTCGATCGCCTTCGATTCCTTCAGGATCGTTTCAAACGTGCAATCGGACTCGGTTGATTCAATCCCACGCACAATCCACTCCGCAGCATTGCCTCGTTCGCGCCCACGGGTATCATCATCCTCTTTGACGATAATGTGATCAAACATGCCTGCGGACAGACGACCGAGTTCCTCGAGATCCTCGTCTCGCGATCGCCGGGGCCAGCCGACCACACCAATACATTTACCCGGCCAGTTGGCGATAAATCCACCCAACGCTTCATAGCTGGCCGCGTTGTGGGCATAGTCGATCAGCGCATGATAGTCACCCATATCAAATAGGTTCATCCGGCCTGGGGTTTGATCCACCGACGCCGTAAACGTCCGTAGACCCTGGCGAATCGCCTCCAGATCGATGCCCTGCGCATAGGTTGCAAGGGTTGCCGCTAGCGCATTGGCAATCATAAAGGGAGCCAATCCCTTGAGCGTTAGGGGTACATTGACCGCTTCTTCAACCTTGATGCGTTCAGTTCCCTGGAGGATGACAATCCAGCCATCTTCGTAGATTGCTGCCATGCCGCCCTGCTCGACATGATTGCGAACGACCTCACTCTCGGGGTTCATTGAAAAGAAGGCCGTTTTACCGCGTACGGATGCCTGCATGGCCGTGACCAACGGATCATCGGCATTGAGAATGCCATAACCATCACGGCTCACGGTTTCCAGCCACAACGCCTTTCACTTGCGCCATTTGCTCGATCGTGTCGATATCACCGAGGCCGAGGTGGTCGGCAGCAACGTTCAGCACGAC
>JAAUPN010000247.1 GCA_012033105.1 Coleofasciculaceae cyanobacterium RL_1_1 | reverse complement strand
GAACGATCGAGTTTAAAAGTGATTCGGTCTTGAAGGTCAGCATGAAGACTAGTGGCAAAGAGGGATTTCATCTGCTGGACTGTCAGCTTACAATTCACGGTGTTTGCGTCGAGGCGCTCAAGCGTGGCTGGCCGTCGGTTCCGGACGAGTGGATGTGTCCCCACGCGCCCGTCGATTAAGTCGCCCGAAAGATTTGAGAGATACGTCAACATTGCCAGTTGGTATCGGTTGTGCTGCGATGTCCAAGGCGATGGGTGTGATCAATGTTGCCAAAATTGGACATGCCTGAATCAGTAGCGGTTGTCAGACACCTAGGATCGCCCGTAATTGCTGGCGAAACGGTTCGGGTTGGAACTGTTTGACCTGTTCTAATCCGGCTTGTCGTAAATGCTGGGCATAGGCTCGATCGCCCGTAACCCGAACGATACCGGCTGCGATATCGTCCACACTCAACGGATCGACATAGTGAGTCGCCGTACCGCAAACCTCCGGCAGAGACGACGCTCGCGCCACAATCGTCGGGCAACCACAGGCCATCGCCTCTAGCGGTGGAATCCCGAAGCCTTCGTACAGCGACGGAAACAAAAACGCTGCTGCTCCGCGATATAAATCGGCCAATTCTTCATCGCTGACCCGCCCCAGAAACCGGACACGATCGGCGATGCCAAGCTGCTGCGCAGATCTGCAATGTGGGTATCGAGGCGATTGAGTGTACCGACGATCGCCAGGATGAGATGGGGGCGATCGCCGGTCGTGATGACGCGAGCGAAAGCCTCGATCGCGCGGCGAATATTTTTGTACGGGCGAGTTTCACCGACGCACAGTAGATAGGGCGTCAGGGTGGGGAGATTGGGGTGGGTGGGCGAGAGTTTGGCCGGGGTGTCAGTTTCTTGCGGCTCTCGTGGATCACTGGAATTGTTGGAATTTGTGAGATTGCCGGGATAGAACAAATCAGCGCGATAGGGAATCGGCAACACGACCGACGGTGTCCGGATCTCCGGCCAATAGTGATGTAAATCGCGGCGTGTATTCTCCGACGACACAACGATCGTTTGGGAGACGCGCAACAGACGCGGCAAAATCCAGCGAAAGTAATATTTAACTCGGGGGTAAACCTCAGGAAATTTGAGTGGGAGAAGATCGTGAACCGTTACGATTTGCGGGCAAACCGGAGAGAGCATCCCCTCGGGGACGGGAGAATAAAACAGGGGGAGTTGGAGACCCACCATCCGTCACATCCGCCGTCGATCGCGTCTGGCGTTTTAGCAAACCGGGCAGCGCGATTTGATGCCAGAGAAGGCGGGAGAGATTACCCCGTAGGTTGTTTTGATGGATTCGAGCGAGTCGCACATGATGGGCGCGTGAGCCAAACCGATCGCAGAGGAGATGATCGCCGCTCACCACTCGAAATTGGTCGAGATCGGCTAAGGCGGCGATCGTTTCGCTGGTGTAGCGATTCAGGCCGTGGCGAATGGAGTCACGAAAGCCCGTCGCGTCCAACGTGATTGTTCTGTTCGTAGAATGATTACCCACTCGATGTCTATCCGGTACACACGTGTGCATCGGATTCCTTGGCTCTGTTGACGGCTCTGACTGTCCCACCTTTACCCCTGCTGTTTTGGAAAAATCCGATGAACTATGACTATGACCTCGTTATTATCGGTCAACGCCCCGCCGCGATCGCAGCAGCAGAATTGGCCGCCACCTGGGGCGCACGGGTCGCCCTTGTGATGTCACCGGACAGGTCACCGGATACCGTCGCGACGGCTCACCTGGCGATCGCTGGCATTGATCTGATCCGTGGGGTTTATCAGTTTGTGCCGCGATTCAGGCGACGGCGACGATCCGTAATAATCGGGATGGGTCTACGGAATTCAGTGGATCAAATGGATCTACAGATTCACGAACCTGAGCGCAATCATCGCTCCCGTATCCTGCGCAGCCGTCGCTACGTGCTAGCGCCCGATGCCCGCGCAACGGTTCCCCAATGCTCCGGCCTCGATCGGACTCCCCACGTTCTGATCGGCAACCGCACGGATATTCGCCGCTGGCTGGCACAGCTTGACGATCAGGCGATCGATGAGCAACCCCGACGGGCGATCGTCTACGGTGGCCGATCGCTCGTCAGCCTGGAACTGGCGATGATGTTACTCGATTCTGGTCTGGAAACCCGTCTAATTACCGCTGATTCAGCTTTACTTGCCAGTGAAGGAGACACCGAGACCGACGCTGCCTCTTTGATCCGCATCTGGCAATTGCAGGCGATCGCCAACGGTCTGAACTGCGAGTTAAATCAGGCGATCGTCAACGTTCAGCCGCTGGGTCGTGAACTGGTGGTACAAACCAAAACCGAAAAATTCACCACCGATGTTTTGCTGATCGCCGATCGCCTGATGCCAGACCTCGATCGCCGCAATCTCCAGACCTGTGGCCTAACGTTCAGCGGGGAGCATCTCTGGGTTGATCGTGGCCTACGCACCAGCCATCCCCAAATTTACGCTTGCGCGGCGGCGCTTCGCGGTCATGATGCCGAGTCGATCGCCACCCATGAAGCCCTCATCGCCACCCGCAACACCTTGACCCCCTGGATCGCTCAGGCTCCGAACTATCGCGCGATTTCGTGGGGTATTGTCGCCCGCTTTGGGTTAGCGCGGGTGGGGCTGAATTTAGAGCAGGCCAAGGGGCTGCATTCGGACGCGATCGCGATCGATCTCAGTGTGCAAGCTCCGACAGGCCACGATCAACTCCCGCGACGCGATCACAATTCGCCGATCGCCGCCCAGGTTGTCCTCAGCGCAGCGGGAACCATCCTCGGCGCGACGATCATCGGCGATCGCGCGGCAGATTTGATCGTGCCGTTTAGTTGGATGATTGGTCAGAGTGCCTCGATCGATGACTGGCAGACCGGGTCGGGTCTGGACTCGATCGCGGGAGTACTAAGTGATCAGCTTTACCAGACCTGGCGCGATCGGTGGTGGCAGTCCCATCCGGGTTGGCGTGATCGGGTGCGATCGTGGTTTGACGATCAGCGGGGATAGTTCATCCCCTCAATTCCTCGATGATTCAAACCGACCCGCAATCACGGTGTTTGCAACGTGAGAGGAAAGATAATGGTGATATCGTCCGGTGGAATTGGAATGATCGGAGCATCCGCAATTGGACGTAAATCAAGACTCGGTTCAAGGCCGTATTCCGCTTGCAGTTCCGTAAGCTGCGGTTCGATTAATTGCGACCACAGACGTTGGGCGCGATCGAGATCCGCTGTCGCGCTCGTATCCGTCATCGCCTGAATTAGCAGATCGACCGTATCAAACCAAACACCCCGTTCGGCATACCAGATCGCGAGATTCAGGGAATCTAGATTCTCCGGAGGATTTGCCGCTTCACTGTCCTCTGTTACCCGAGTGATCCCGGCACTGGGGTAGGGATTGCTCGGCTCACCCTGCGTCCAGGCTGGCGTTACGGTCAGATATTGGAAGCTGCCGCCACACTGCGGTGTAAAAGCCCACCAATAGCTATGACCAGACTGGAGCGCCGCTGTACTGGCAATAGCTTCGGGTAGTTGGATGTGTAAAATCCCAGTGGTTTTCGGGAGCTTTATATCGAGCTGAACGATCACATCGCTGAGATCTTCGGTATAAATCTCCAGGGAGGCATAATCTGCATCCATCACGGGCATAAACACCGCAAAGGACGGGCGATCGGTCACCGAATAGCTGCTACTGGCTGGCGTCAACGCAATCATCGGTAAATCAGACTCAGCCTCAGCCGATTGACATTCCTGTCCCCGCATTGGTGAGGCAACCGATCGTGTTGTTCCCGCCGGTGTTTCTTGGAGTTGCTCGGGCGCATCAAAGAAGATTTCAAACGAGTTATTTTCTGTGGCTCTTGTTCCTCCAGCGCCTGTGTCTAGGGGCTGAGTTGAGGGGGGCGGGGTGAACTGAGCGAGGACGGGTACGCCCAACAGGAGAGGAGCCACGAGAAGTGGAAAAAATCGGGACGTGATCATCGTGCAATGCCCACTGAATGACAGAACGGTAGTTCGAGAACCGGACAGGCTTTGAATTGAATGACGCGGTATCGTGCCATATCGTTGCTCAGTGGATGAATGACGATTAGACGCAATCACGGCTTACCCGTCTAACAATGCCTCGACAAACTCATAGCTCGAAAATGGGCGCAAATCTTCGATTCCTTCGCCTGCTCCGATGAAGCGAATCGGGAGTCCGAGCTGACGGACAACGGCTAGGGCTACGCCACCACGTGCGCTGCCATCGAGCTTGGTGAGTACGACTCCGCTCAGTTGCGCCGCTTCGGCGAACACTTCCGCCTGACGCAGTCCGTTTTGACCCAGGGTTGCATCAAGCACGAGGAGCGATTCGATGCGAGCATTGGGTGCTTTGGTGTTGATGATGCGACGCATTTTGCTCAATTCATCCATCAGGTTTTTCTTGTTTTGCAAGCGACCGGCGGTATCGACGAGGAGTAAATTCACGTTGCGAGCTTTGGCCGCCTCGATCGCATCAAACACCACGGAGGCCGGGTCGGTATTTTGTCCCGGATTGGCGATCACGTCGGTTTGAGTACGTTCACCCCAGACTTTGACCTGTTCCACGGCGGCGGCTCGGAAGGTGTCCGCTGCTGCGATCAGGCAGCTATAGCCGGAGGATTTGGCGAGGTGGGTGAGTTTGCCGATCGTGGTGGTTTACCCGCACCATTCACGCCCGTCATCATCCAGATGTTGAGCAGGTCGGGGACGGGCGAAAAGTCGCGATCGTAATTGCGCTCGAAGGGCTGTTCGAGCATGTCGCGCAAGACTTGTTTGAGGTAGGCGATCGCCTCCTCTGGCGGTAAGGTTTCCTCGCGCATTTTGGCTTGAAGCGCTTCGACGATCGCGTCGGTGGCATCGACGCCCACATCGGCCTGAAGTAGCAGTCCTTCGATCTCCGTGATGGCATCTCCATTGAGGGGGCCTTGACCGACGATCGATTTAAGCTGATTGACTAGACCGATTCGGGTTTTGCCTAAACCGCTGCGAAGTTTGGTGAGCCATTCGATTTCTTCAACGGAAATATCATCGACGCTGCGACCCTGCGCGGCGAGCACTTCCGCCGACCAGATGAAATCTTCATCGAGTTCTAGCTCGCCGGAGACGCCGCCCCGATCGGGCAGTTGCTCGAAGGCATCGGAGGCTTCGATCGCGGTTTCTTGTAGGCGTTCGAGTCGTGCTTCACGTTCAGCGGCGGCTCGCATCCAGGCGGGTGTGCTGGGTTTTCGGGTTCGGGTTCGGGTTCGGGTTCGGGTTCAGGTTCGGGGTC
>JAAUPN010000074.1 GCA_012033105.1 Coleofasciculaceae cyanobacterium RL_1_1 | reverse complement strand
TTGGTGATTTTGTCGAAGTGGGCGCGAATAGCACGATCGATCGCCCAGCGGTCGGCGTTACCGCAATCGGACTCGGCACAAAAATCGATAACCTCGTCCAGGTTGGGCATGGCTGCACGATCGGCGAGCATTGCCTGCTCTGCGGTCAGGTCGGCCTCGCGGGTGGCGTCACGGTGGGCGATTTTAGCGTGTTAGCCGGACAAACCGGGGTTGTGGACGGGGTGACGATCGCGGCGGGTAGCATCGTCGCCGGTCGATCGGTGGTACGTCAGGATATTCAGCCCGGACAGTGGGCAGGCGATCCGCTGCTGCCGCTTCCCCAGTGGCTCAAGCTCGCGGCCAAGTTGAAAAAATTAGCGCGATCGTGATCAGAACTTCTTGAGCTTCAACCCAAGCAACCATGCTAGAACTCAAATAACTCGCCTTCCACCTAGTCAAGCCATGACCGTTCGAGAACGCCTGCTCCAAGAACTCGCCACCCTGCCAGATACCGCCCTCCCTGAAATCCTCGACTTTATCCAACACCTCAGCACCCAACTCGACGCCGAGGAAGCCGAAGAAGATGAACGCGATCGTGCTGACGCACTGATCGCCCTCAAAGAAATCCAACAGGAAGGGACGATCGCCTGGGAAACCCTCAAAGCACAGCTCTGAATGTCTAAATGACTTATCGCATTGAGTTTGCCAAACGCGCCGCCAAACAATTCTCTGCTCTACCAAAACCCGAACGGCAGCGCATCGCAACGAAAATCGATGCACTGAGTGCAGACCCGCGCCCTCTCGGTGTCAAACAACTGACGGCTAGCGATGGGCTGTATCGCCTACGCATCGGTACGTATCGAGTGATCTACACCATCCAAGCTGAACAGCTACTCATCCTCGTCTTGAAAATTGGGCATCGCCGCGAGGTCTACCGCAAGCGCTAGGGCTGCCTAGGCTGCCTAAAGTTGCACAGTTTGTGAGAATGACAGTGAGCAACAAAGGTCATGGCTTCCTTTTTTTGACCCGATCGCCCGATTCAAGTGTGCAAGAATGAAAACGGTCTCAGCGCACCGCATGAAGAATTATTAAAGTAGAACTTCGATGGAAGCCATATACCAATACGCCTGGTTGATTCCAGTGCTGCCACTATTGGGCGCCACTGTCGCCGGGCTAGGACTGATTTCTTACAACGAAGTCACAAACCGTCTCAGACAAGCCAATGCCGTCGTGATTATCGGCTCCCTCGGTATTGCCATGACCTACTCATTTGCGCTGCTCGCCAGCCAAATCCAAGGTCACGCCCCCTATCGCTACAGCTTTGACTGGGCGGCTGCCGGTGCTTTTCACCTCACGATGGGATTCGTGATTGACCCGCTAGTCGCGGTGATGCTCACGATCGTCACGACCGTGGCGCTATTGGTGATGATTTACACCGATGGCTACATGTCCCACGATCCGGGCTATGTCCGGTTTTACGCCTATCTCAGCCTGTTTAGCGCCTCAATGCTCGGTTTAGTCCTTAGCCCGAACCTAGTACAGGTCTACATCTTTTGGGAGTTGGTAGGGATGTGTTCCTACCTGCTGATCGGCTTCTGGTTCGATCGCGCTCCAGCAGCAGCGGCCTGTCAAAAAGCCTTCGTCACCAACCGTGTCGGCGACTTTGGCCTCCTGCTCGGGATGCTCGGTCTATTTTGGGCAACGGGTAGCTTTGAATTTACGACGATCGGTGAACGCCTCTCGGATGCGATCTCCAGCGGCTTCTTAAGCGCTGGTGTCGCAACCCTTTTCGGCATCTTAGTGTTCCTCGGCCCCGTCGCTAAATCCGCACAGTTTCCCCTCCATGTCTGGCTCCCGGACGCCATGGAAGGCCCGACGCCAATTTCAGCCCTGATCCACGCGGCTACCATGGTCGCAGCGGGCGTGTTCCTGATTGCGCGGATGTTCCCTGTGTTTGAACATTTGCCGATCGTCATGGACACGATCGCCTGGACGGGCGCGATTACCGCCTTCCTCGGCGCAAGCATCGCGATCACGCAAAATGACATCAAAAAAGGTCTCGCCTATTCCACCATGTCCCAACTGGGCTACATGGTCATGGCGATGGGCGTTGGAGCTTACAGCGCTGGCTTGTTCCACCTCATGACCCATGCTTACTTTAAAGCGATGTTGTTCCTCGGTTCCGGCTCCGTGATTCACGGTATGGAAGCCGTAGTCGGTCATGATCCCGTCTTGGCTCAGGATATGCGTCTGATGGGCGGTTTGCGGAAATATATGCCGTTCACGGCGGCCACCTTCGGGATCGGTACATTGGCGATTTGCGGTATTCCGCCGTTTGCGGGCTTCTGGTCGAAAGATGAGATTCTCAGCTCGGCATTTTCCGCGAATCCGGCGCTCTGGGCGATCGGCTGGCTCACCGCCGGGATCACCGCCTTTTACATGTTCCGCATGTACCTCTCGACCTTTGAAGGCGAGTTTCGCGGCGGTGACCTGGCCATGCGTAAGCAACTGAAGCTGGCGACGCTGCCCAACTTTGGCCCCGGCGCGATGAATATCCAGGAACTCGACGCGACCTCAGACGCGGAAGAGGGCCACGACCATCACGACAGTGAACCGCATGAGTCACCGAAAACGATGACCTTTCCGCTGGTCGTGCTGGCGATTCCGTCGGCGCTGATCGGTTTACTCGGGATGCCCTTCGCGAATTATTTCGAGATCTTCGTCCATGCGCCGGGTGAAATCGTCCCGACGTTGGTGGAGATGGCGGAGGAGTTCGACCCGGTTGAGTTCGGCATTATGGCTGGTAGCTCCGTGGGGATCGGTTTGATCGGCATTAGCCTCGCGATTTTGATGTATCTGCAACGCAAAATCGACCCGAGCGCGATCGCCGACAAAATCAAGCCGCTGTACAAGCTCTCGCTCAACAAGTGGTACTTCGACGAAATCTATGACGCCCTATTTGTGAAGGGTAGCCGTCGGCTTGCACGTCAGGTCATGGAGGTGGACTATCGCATCGTCGATGGTGCGGTGAACCTCACCGGTTTGGCGACGCTGCTCAGTGGCGAAGGTTTGAAGTACTTCGAGACGGGACGCGCCCAGTTTTACGCGCTGACGATCTTTGCAGCGGTGCTGGGGATCGTTGTGTTCTTTGGTGTGAGTTAAACCCCGATGGTGGCTGGAGTTGACCTTGGGTCTGCTCTGGCGTCTTGCCATCGGGCAACTACAACAAAAATCCCCGTGCTGAAATCGCTGAAACGAGTAATGTGACTAAATTTAAGCGTCACATTACTCGTTTTTGCATTAAGGGTTTCCCGTTAGGACAAACCCGATGAATATGCGTTCACTTTAGATATTCTGGTGAAGTTGCTACACGGCACGATTGATCGGATTTAGAGTATTTTTCTATCAGTCGGTCTACGGTGCGATCGGATAACGCCGTCGTGCATCGGTGCATCGTTGTATACGACAATACAAACACCGTCTCTCCAGCGTGCGGAAGACTTACGGGGCAAAACTGACGGTGTCGCGTGTATACCCATGCCCTCGCCTCGATCGCCTGCTGCCAGATCTCCTCCCTCCTTAATCTACCCAGCCGACCGTGAATCGATCGTTTTTCCCGTCACCCAACCCATCGCCCTGCTGTCGCGTCTCTCCATGCTCACAGCCGCGATCGCCTTTTCCCTCGTAAGCCCGATCGTTCGCCCCGCTACCGCGAACCTGTTCGACGCCAATGACATCGAAAACCCCGAAGATTTTGCCCTGATTGCCGCTCCTGTCGGCCAGACCAACCGCCATCAACTCCTAATCGTGGAACAGCTCTCCGACACGCGAGCCTGCTGGGGAGAATTGCCCGGTGTGCCGACGGAAATTGAGCCGCTTCTGTTGTCATTCGACTTTTCGGGGGTCTGTGGCCGTATGAGCGACAGTAATGCCTACTCCGTGCGAGTGGCGGGTGAGGATCTCGGCTTGCGATATGCGCTGCGAATTCGATCGCGCAACGATGACGCCATCCTGGTGGCGACGCCGCTACGGCGTGACAGCGGTTTGCCGGAACTGGAACTGGGACGCACCTATGGCCCGATTGATGGGTTTGCGAAAATCTACCTGAATTCAGCGTGGCGCTTGGCTCGTCGTTCCTACCAAGGCCGCACCCTCGGCCATGTGTATCTAACCAGCGACTACCCGATCGACCAGCTACGCTACATCACCGGGAACATGAGCGTGCCAACGGCAACGATTATTCCGATCGAGCCGGAGGAGACGGCAGCCCCGCTCGATTTTCCCCTCTGGGGGACGCCGACCCAGCCGATCGAGCTGACCGAGCCGATCCGTCCATCACAAAATGAGGCACCCAGCCTTAACCCGCGTTAATGAACCCGCGTTAAGAGATGCGGTGCAACCGGTTACGGGAGTGCGAGGGCGATCTACTATTAAAAGTCCAGTTTTGAAAAGCGAACAGAAAAAGCAGGTGAATTCGGTGATTGAGGTCCATTCCACTACGATCAAACCGGTTACACCCGCCAGCTATGGCAATTATGCAGAGCTGAACGATCGCCAGCAACCCGGCCTAGTTTCCTCTGAGGTGGCTGCGGACACCACCAACACATCCACACCTGAGAAGACCCCAAGCCTTGCCCATCCCTTTGTAAAATGGGTCGGCGGGAAACGGGGCATCCTTCAAGCGTTAATCGATCATTTACCCACGCATTTATCCACGCTGCCCTCAGATCAGGCTCCGATCGATCGCTACTATGAACCCTTTACCGGAGGCGGTGCGCTCTTTTTGCGCTACAACAGCGCGGTCAGATTGCCCATGCCTGCCTCAGCGATGTCAATGCCGATTTGATCACGGCCTACCGCGTGATTCAGAGCGATCCCGACGCGTTAATCGCAGCCTTGACAATCCACGCCAACCACCACAGCAAAGCCCACTATTACGAAATTCGCCAACAGCACACACTGACCGATCCGATCGCCCGCGCGGCTCGCCTGCTCTATCTCAATCGCACCTGCTACAACGGCCTCTACCGTGTCAACCGTCGCGGCGAATTCAACGTGCCGATGGGGCGCTACAAAAATCCCAACATCATCCAAGCGGAGAACATTCGCGCCTGTCACCGCGTCTTGCAAGGGGTCACGATCGAGCATCATCCCTTCGCCGACGTTAACCCACCAGACGGCGATCGATGCTTTCTCTACTTTGATCCGCCCTACCATCCCAGCGATGACGGCTCATTTACCAGCTATTCCAAGCTCGGATTTACGGCAGAGGATCAAGCCCGATTACGCGATTTTGCACTGAATTTACACGATCGCGGTCATGCTGTCATGCTGTCGAATAGCAATGCTGACCTAATTCGTGAGCTTTATGCCCAGCCGCCCTTTCGGATCTTCGAGATCAGTGCGCCGCGTCTGGTGAACTGCAAATCGAGCCAGCGACAGGCCGTCGGTGAAGTCCTGATTACGACTTATCCCCCTGGAAAGCTGCGATAAGCTTACAGAAAGGCGAGATCATGCCGATTGCACCACCAAAATCGCCACAGGGACAAACCCGCGTGATCTCCGCATGTGCACTGATTGACTGCCTGCCCTGAAACCATGAACCTTTTGAACTTGACTCCCACCGCTGCTGTGCCTCAACGTCCTTCGCTTCACCTTCGATCGATCCGGGTTCGTGCCGGTTTTGATCGCCTTTCCCGTCGCGTTGTCCTGCCCGTTTTAGCGACCGCGATCGGCCTCTTCGGACTCTCGCAGCCTCTCCGCGCTCAGGTTTTCGTTCCGCATACCACCGAGTTTGACCCCGACCAATTGGAATATATTGGCCTCGAATTGCTACAGGATGCCGATCGCTGGGCGCGGTTTCATGCAGTTTGCCGAAGCGATTCCCCGCGCCGAGTTAGCCTCGCAGCTTTTGCCGGAGAATGCTCAGGCGTGGGCGATCCTCGGGAGTTTGTATGTGCAAACGGATCGGTTTGATGAGGGGTTGTCGGCTCTGCTGCGGGCGCGGGAGATTGAACCCACGAATGCCGCGATTCGTTTTGCCTTGGGGTCGGCCTATTTTCAGGGTGGTGATTATGCAGGGACGATCGCCGAACTGCACGCGGGTTTGGAGCTGATGCCGAACACGCCCGGAGCGTTGTTTGATTTGGGTAATGCCTATTTTGTCACTGAGCAGTTTGAGCTGGCGATCGCCAATTATGAAGATGCATTCGCCCAAAATGCTGAGTTTTGGCCTGCGTTGAATAACATTGGCCTGGTGCGCTACGAACAGGGTCAGGTGAATCGTGCGATCGCCCAGTGGGAAAGCTCAACGACGATCGCGCCGCAGGAAGCGGAGCCGCTGCTAGCTCGGGCTACGGCCTTATATGCTCAGGGTGATTGGGAGGTGGGTTTAACCTTGGCGGAAGAGGCTGTCCGTTTGGATGTGCGGTATGCCGACCTGGCATTTCTCAAGGAAAATCTGTGGGGTGAGCAACTGCTCGAAGATGCGGAGCAATTGCTCGCCAATCCTCGCTTACAGGCGCTGATCGCTCAAACGTCGCCGCGTGAGCCGATTTTCATCCGTCCGTAGGACATTGCGTTAAGCCTGATGCAGAAGTCCGACTTCTCAATGAGCCGTCACCGTTCTAGATTTTAGGACGATGTGAGCAATCGGACTTCTAAACCATGCGACTTAACGCGACGATAGCCACCCCTGAGCTTTGGCCTGGTAGCCGATCGCTCGATACACCAACTTCGCGGCTGCAAATTCGGAAATCACCAAACCGGGCAACGGACAGAGTTCCATCACATCCATCCCGATCACCGTGTGCGACTCGAACAACCGTCGCATAAAGGTTAACGTCTCATACCAGTCCAACCCGCCGGGTTGCGGTGTGCCGACCCCAGGAATCACGGTCGCATCGAGACCATCGAGATCGATCGTTAAAAATACTTTTTTCGTTGGGATCGCCGCGATCACCCGCTCGATCCAGGTGGAGTGGTTGGGGTTGACTGGATGGCGATCCGCTGCGATGTCATGCGCCCAAAAGACCGGTAGCTGGCGATCGCGAATCAGATCCGCCTCTTCCTGACAAATACTACGAATCCCGATCGGCACGATCGACACCCCTAAATCCAACACTCGCCGCATGACGCAGGCATGGTTATAGCGCGATCCCTCATAGACATCGCGTAAATCACCGTGGGCATCGATCTGAACCACCGTGAACGGTTCTTCCCCCAAAGCTCGACGATAGCCCGCCACCACGCCACCCGTGATGCTGTGTTCGCCGCCGATCGTCACGACAAACTTGCCATCCTGTTGGAGCTGGCAGACCCGCGCCGCGATCGCCTCTATCGCCTCCTGATCATCAAGCTCACCCGATCGCGTATCGGCGATCGGCGCCACAGTATGCACCCCGATCGCATACCCCGTCTCACTGCCCAGCTCAACATCGTAATATTCCAGTTGATCCGAGGCTTCGAGCAACGCCGCAGGCCCATGCTGGCAGCCTTTGACGTAGGTTGTCGTCGCTTCGTAGGGAACCGGCAAGACCACGACTCGCGCCGTCTCGTAGCCCGGATCGATGCTGCGATCGAGAAAGGGGTAGAGCGGTGATGCCGTTTCAGGTAAAGGATTAGTTGTCAAGGATTCACAAACACCGTAAACTTTTGCGGTACTTCACTCTAAATGAGAATCGACTCTAGCGCACACATCTCATCACCGTTGACAAGTGATTTGCGAAAACGCATGTTGCTCTAGGCTTGTGAGCGTTATGTAAGCTATGCAAGTCTGTCTCTGTCAGGCTGACAGCCAACCAGATCTATCCGTCCGCTGATCGATTACATGACCCTCTGATCACCCCTTCACGCTATCCTAGCCCTCCAACCTTGTGCCGTTGCCCCTTGAGCCCGCACGTCCCGATCGAACCTTGAATTCAGAAACCGACACACCGTCCGTTCTCGCCCTCAAGCAACTTGTCGCTCGCCTGCAACGCGAACAAAATAAAACCCAAGATCTCCTCAGTTCCCTTGGGTTTGCGCTCCGTAGTTTTAATAATCTCAATCAGTTTCTGGAGCTAATTCCCCTGGTAGCAAGCCGGGTTACCGATGCGACCGTGAGTGCGTTGGTGACGTTTGCGCCGAGTGGTCGCTTACGCTTGCAGCGGTTGCACTGCGCCAATGACAATGCTTGCCTCGTGGTACGTCCATCAATCGAAGCGGCGATCGCAGCGGTGGAAGCCCACGACATCCCCCTCGATCACCTGGATGATCAGGTGCGTCAACACATCGGTGGAATTGCTCGTTTATTCTCGACCTCAATTTTGATCCAAAATCGCGATCGGGGTCGGCTTTATATCTTTAGCCAAGATCCCGACTACGTTTGGACGGAAACGCGACGTAAGCTCGTGCAACTCATCGCCGATCAAACGGCGGTCGCCATGTTTAACGACGAACTCGTCACGGAACTACGCCGCAAACAACGGCTCGATCGCGAGCTGGAAATCGGCGCCGAAATTCAGCTTCGACTGTTTCCGCGTCATTGTCCCGCGATCGACGGCATCACCCTCGCGGCTCGCTGCACACCCGCCAATCACGTCGGCGGCGATTACTACGATTTCATCCCCACCCACTACGCTGTCGGACCGGGTGACGATCAAGATGATGAGGTGGGGCAGGCTCGATCGCGCTGGGGTGTGGCGATCGGCGATGTAATGGGCAAAGGCGTCCCGGCGGGCTTGTTGATGACCTTGACGCGGGGGATGTTACGCGCCGAAGCACTGAACCGGCGATCGCCCGCTCAAATTTTGCAACACCTGAATCGCGCCATGTACGCCGATTTGGAAAACTCCCATCGCTTTGTGACACTGTTTTACTCGGAATACGATCCCGCCACCCGTAGGCTGGCCTACAGTAATGCCGCTCATAATCCGCCATTATTTTGGCGATCGCGGACGGATACGATCGAAAAACTCGATACGTGGGGGATGCTCGTCGGCCTCGATTCTGACTCGGAATACGAAGAGGATTTCGTGATTCTCGAACCGGGCGACACGATTTTGTACTACACCGACGGCTTTACCGAAGCCTCCAACCCCGAGGGCGATCGCTTCGAGGAAGACACCCTGATCGACACTTTCCAAGCCATCTGTCGCCAGCGGGCAACCCCCCAGGAAATTTTGGAGGAACTCTTCGATCGGTTACGGAAGTTTGTCGGCTTTGGACGATCGAACGATGACGATGTAACACTCGTGGTGCTGCAAAGTACGGCATGATATGGGGTCGATCGCCCGATTTGCTTGAATCATTGCCGACTCCAACCGATCTCGCATGATTCTGCTCGCTCTCGTCCACACCGTTTAATCCGAGACCCGGAAGCCCCGGCGTCCCAACGTCCGAAATCATCCACGCGATCGCTGCCCTTCACTGCCCTACGCCATGACTCCCGATCCTGCCACAACAACACCGAACACCGCTAAAACCTGGAGCCAGCGCTTTGAATCCGCGCTCCATCCCGCCGTCGCCATCTTTAACGCCAGCATTGGCTTTGATATCGAGCTGATCGAATACGACATTACCGGCTCCGTCGCTCACGCGGAAATGCTCGCCAAAACTGGCATTATTTCCGCTGAGGAGGGCGAAACCCTGGTGAACGGCCTTGAACAAGTTCGCGCTGAACACCGCGCCGGAACCTTCACACCGGGCATTGATGCCGAAGATGTCCATTTCGCCGTAGAGCGTCGTCTGACGGAACTGGTGGGCGATGTGGGTAAAAGCTACACACCGCTCGATCGCGCAACGACCAAGTCGGTACAGACACACGCCTCTATCTCCGCGATCAAGTCAAAGCCATCCAAGCCCAACTGCGGAAATTTCAAGCCGCCCTCCTCGCCCACGCCGAGCAGCACGTCGAAACCCCGATCCCCGGCTACACCCACCTCCAACGCGCCCAACCCCTCAGCTTGGCGCATCATCTCCTCGCTTACTTCGAGATGACTCAGCGCGACTGGGAACGCCTCGAAGAGCTACACAAGCGCGTCAACACCTGCCCCCTTGGTGCGGGCGCTCTCGCTGGGACGACGTTCCCGATCGACCGCGAATACACCGCCGATCGCCTCGGCTTCGAGCGCATCTACGCCAACAGCCTCGATGCGGTCAGCGATCGTGACTTCGCCGTCGAATTTCTCTGCGCATCGAGCCTGATCGTCGCTCACCTCAGCCGCATGTCCGAGGAAATGATCCTCTGGGCGTCGCAAGAATTTAGCTTCATTCGCCTCACCGATAGCTGCTCGACCGGTTCGAGCATCATGCCCCAGAAGAAAAACCCCGACATTCCCGAACTCGTACGCGGCAAAACTGGGCGCGTTTTCGGCCATCTCCAGGGAATGCTGGTGCTGATTAAGGCGCTACCGTTAGCCTATAACAAAGACATGCAAGAGGATAAAGAAGCCCTATTTGATAGCGTCAAAACGGTGAAAGGTTGCCTAGAAGCGATGACGATTTTGCTCAATGAGGGCATTGAGTTTCGGACGGAGCGGCTAGCGAGTGCGGTGGCAGAGGATTTCTCCAACGCGACCGATGTGGCGGACTATCTCGCAGCGAAGGGTGTGCCGTTCCGTGAGGCGTATAACCTGGTCGGTAAAGTGGTGCGAACCTGTCTGGAGTCGAACAAGCTCTTAAAAGAGCTGACGATCGAGGAATGGCAGGCGCTACATCCGAAGTTTGAGGAAGACATCTACGCGGCGATCGCCCCGAGTCAGGTCATCTCGGCGCGTAACAGCCTCGGTGGTACAGGCTTCACCCGTGTCCGGGAAGCGCTCGCCCAAGCCAAGGCGACGATCGCCTAGTTGAGGTGGATCGGCTCTGCCTACCCTAGCGGTATTCCCGCAAAAGCCCCGCTTCTAAAGACAAGAAGCGGGGCTTTTTGGTTCAGCCTGAGACAGACAGCAAATTGAATTGAGTTCGTCACTGCGGCACGGTCTCAAGCTCACCCGTAGATTCAAGCGGGAAGAACCTAATCAAGCTCGATCGACGCGAACTTAAGAGCGCGTAACGATCGACGGCATCAGCTTCTTACTACCCAGCAAGACCGCAAGGAGAACCATTGCCTGAATCGGCCAGGGAGCCAGAATGAGATCGAGTACGAAACACAGAATAACGATGCCAAGGGCGCACATCCGAGGCACTTCTTCGGACAGATTTGCGTAGAGCGTAAAGGCCAGGACAGCGGTAAAAAGAGCAACAAGAAAGACTGGGGACATGGCTGTTTAAATGAGTTGAAGCACTGGGAGCAGGGATGCTCAGGCTCGGAATCAGTAGGCGAAGTGCTGTGCTTGGATTGACGCGGCTTGTGGATTCAAGGAAGCGTAGTTTCGCAATCAATCTGGGGGCTTAAATTCTCGCTTAACTGCGGTCGGAATGAGTATTTGACCTGAGAATTTTGTAATGTTTATTTACACCGATGTAGATTAACACACACATCAGCAAAATTAAATTATTTTTTGGCCTTGATGTGCGTGTTCTGACATTTTGGCAAAACTGAGTGTATTTTTGGCTTTGATCCCCAAGTTGAAAGCGTCAAGGGACGGAGCCGCGATCGCGCGATATGATAAATGCAAACTTTTGTTACTAGTTTTCGCGCTCATCTCGGGATCTTTATCAAGCCTCACTATGCAAGCCAGTCTGACCGTTACAACGAACTTTAGTGCTGCCCACCGCCTCGCCCGTCCCGACCTCGACTACGACACCAACCGCACGGTATACGGAAAATGTGCTCGTCCGAACGGCCACGGCCATGACTATCTATTGGAGGTTACGGTCGTTGGGAAGGTGGACGATCAAACCGGTATGGCCGTCGAACTTGGGGCGCTCCACGAGTTGCTTCGAGTCGCAGTGATCGAACCGTTCGATCATCATTTCCTCAATAAAGACATTGAGTATTTCGCGACGACGGTTCCGACGGCGGAAAATATCGCGATTTATATTCGCAATATTTTGCAAGCCCAGCTTCCGAGCCTCGGGGTTACACTTCAGCGTATCAAGCTGCACGAAAGCCCAAATAATGCCTGTGAGGTGTTCGCTACGGCGGCGATCAAGCCGGAACGCGCTGAGTCGGCACGGGAATCGCTGGCGATCGCTTAAACCTCAACGAGAGTCTTGCCGGGAAATAATCGCCCATCTCAGAAGTCCGACTTTTTCAAAAAGTTGGACTTCAAAAAGTTGGACTTCTCGACGTTAAATACGTGCGTTACTGATTCGCCGGGGTTTCGTCACAGCCGAGACACTGGCGAATGTAGTCTTTGGCGCTGAGGGGGGCGATCAGTTGTCCGGCTATGTTGATCGAGTAGCCCCGCACGCGATCAAGATCGCGCCATAGCGTCAGGTGTTCCACCTCGGGATCGGCGACAAAGCTCGGAGTGGTGATCCCCATACGAGACCAGGTGTCGTGTGTCCAGCGATCGTGGCTGACGCGGTAAATGGTCGGGGCGGTCGTCGGCGGCTGGCGACCCGCAAACCAATCCCAAACCGGCAAAATCGGTACGCCCCAGCCGTCACACAGGATAATCGCGCCCAACTGTGCCCGATCGCGCCACAGCCACGCCGCCCCCAAGGCTCCGATCGTGCCAGCACTGAAGCCCAGAAAATTGAGTTTGATCGGAGCGAGTTGCTCGGGGATCACGCCAGATCTAAGCAGGTGGCGTTCAATATAGTTCGCGATGCAGACGGGATCGCAGGGGACTATCTGATCGGTGGGGATGACGATCGTACGGATCGTGACGGGTAGATCGAGGCAGGCGATCGCACGATCGGTTAAGTTCGGGGCGTGAAAGCCAGGGCAAATAACGCAAATAGTAAGGTCAGTCATGGGGTGCGATCAAGGGTGGGGAGTTGAATCCGCATTCAAGTTAATCCTCATCAAAGCCGCCCAAAATATCGTTCAAATTTTGCCCTTCGGGTAAACCAATAAACACCCGATCACCGGGTTCAAGTCCCTCTAGTACCTGCACTTGACTGCCGACGCTGGGTCCGATCGTCACGGGCTGAAAGGTTGCTTGACCGCGTGTGTCGGGGATCAACACGCCCGTCTTGCCGCGATCGGTGACGATCGCCACCGTCGGCACTACGAGCGCATCGTTTAGCTGATCGCTCTGAAAGGTGAGATCGACATTCATCCCCGACTGAAGCTTATCCAACCCGTCTACAATCTCAAGCCGCACTTGAAAGAGGGTCACATTTTGTTCACGGACGGCTTCCGGTGCGATGAGCTTCACCCTAGCGGCAAAGCGATCGTCAGGGTAGGCATCGGCGACAATCTCCACGGTTTGACCCTGATAGATCCGGCTGATGTCCACTTCGGGGACTTTGGCGAGAACTTCGAGACCGCGAGCCAGGGCGACGATCGAGGTGGAGGTGGCGGAGGTGGCGGTGGAGGCGGAGGTGGCGGGGGTGACGAAAGCGCCGGGGTCGGCGTAGCGCTGGGCGATGATCCCGGCAAAGGGGGCGCGGATGTCGGTGTCGTTGAGCTGAACGTCGTAAAACCGCAGTTGGGCTTCGGCTTCAAGGACATCGGCTTCGGCGCGTTCAATTTCTTCTAACCGAGCGCCATTGGAAAGCTGAGCGTAGCGCTGATCGGTTTCGTTCAGCTCGGCTTCGGCTCCGTTCACATCCGCTTCCGCCCGATCGATCTCTTCCGATCGAGCGCCATTGGCGAGCCGCTCGCGGCGTTGCTGGGCTTCACCACGGGCGGCGATCGCCTGGTCGAGGTTGGCTTGGGCGCGGCGCAGTTCGTCCAGGCTGGCATCGAGGGCGCGGCGAGAGACAGCGCCATCGGCTTCGAGCTGACGATTGCGATCGGCTTCGATCGCAGCAAGTGTTAGGCGCGATTCGGCATCGGTGACCGTAGCAGCGGCGCGGCGGACGGCGTCGTCGGCTTCGTCGATGTCTTCCCGACGGCTACCGGCGCGTAATTCGGCGAGGCTGGCACGGGCGCGATCGCGGCGGGCGCGGGCTTGTTCGACGCGGGATCGTGCCTGGGCGAGTTCTTCGCTGCGGGTTCCGGTTTCGAGTTCGGCGAGGCTGGCACGGGCGCGGTCGAGGCGGGCGCGGGCTTGATCGGCTTGGGCTTCAAGTTCGCGGCGTTCCATGGTGGCGATGATTTGCCCTTGGGTGACGCGATCGCCTTGTTCGACAAAAATCTGTTCGAGCCGTCCTTGGGTTTTGGGGCTGAGGTTGACCCGCTCGACGGGTTGCACTTCACCTGTCGCTTCGATTTGCACCGTCAAGTCTGCCACTTCTGCCGCAACGGTCAGTGTCACCAGTTCGTCCAGTTCACCATTGGGGCGACGCTGGGCGATCCGTATGACTCCGATCGCCAGGATCAGACCGACCCCGATCGCACCCAGTAGCCAGCGTCGCTGATACAGAATGTGTTTCCAACGGGGATCTCGGTCGTGGGTTGCTTTGGTCATAGTGTCTGAAAATACCCATCCCATTCAGTTGTTGTGAGCGATGAATGACTTCAACGCCAGCCCTGAAATCGGGTGGTTTAGGGATTGGTGCGATGGCTAAATTCGATCGTGTCTTGGCGAATGGTGAGGTCGTAAGTACTAAAGAAATTTTGGCCGAGCAGTCCCATTTCAAGGGTATCGTTCCGGTCGATCGCCACGTCAAGGTTATTCATCACCAAGGAGCCGAGCTGGACGCTAGCCACCTGAGCGACACCAAATTCAACACGCGAGGCGCTAGCGGTGGTCACAAACATGGAGCCAGAGGACTGCAAGCCCAATTCGCGTCCAATGCGTCCCGGCAAGACGATGACGCTAGCGCCAGTATCAAAGAGCATGTCGTAGGGGCGTCCGTTGAAGAGGACGGAGACGACGGGGACTCCAGCTTCGCGGCGCAGGATGGGAATGCTAACCGAGTCGGGGTTTGCGCCGGGGGCGTTGGGCGAGCGGCTGCCGATCTCGTTCGCTTCAGCGGAGACGGGCTGCGGGCAAAATTCGCTGAGGTCGATGCGTTTACCGCGCTCATCAATCCAAAAGCATCCGGCGTATTCTTGGGCGATCGCAGGTGTGGGCAGCACCATCAGACTTAAGCCCATCAAGCCCAGGGTGAGTTTGCCGAGCTGTTGGGTGAGCTGTGTGGCGATCGGGGGCGGATTGATGTTGGGCTGGTTCACGGCGGCTTTGGCTAGCAATGGTGGTGAGGGTCGTAAGTCTAATGTACCAAAGGCTTTGACTCACTGTCGGATTGCCGACGGGAAAGCCAAAGCCTGATGGGTTTGATCCCATGCTTTGCCTGTTGATCGTGGCGATCGTGATGCCGCGACGCCGGATGATCGGTGCAGCGTTATTGTCTAAAATTCAAGCAAGCGTCAGGGCTGCTACTTACGGATAGAAACCCAGGGTGGGCAAACCGGCGGCTTCGTCGAACCCACAGACAAGGTTCATACACTGGACGGCTTGACCGGCTTGGCCTTTGATCAGGTTATCGATCGCGGATAGGACGATCACACGACCGGTACGCGGATCGACTTCGACGCTAATATAGTTGGCATTCGAGCCGCAGGCCCATTTTGTTTGGGGGTAGGTTCCGGCGGGGAGGACGCGCACCCAGGGGGAGTTTCGGTAAAAGGCAGAGTAGATTGTGGTGAGGTCGTCGCGCACGAGGCCGGGGTCGCGTAGGGTGGCGTAGACGGTGGCGAGGATACCGCGCACCATCGGGACGAGATGGGGGGGTAAATTGCACGAGGACTTCAGTTCCGGCGAGGTCGGAGCAAATTTGTTCGATCTCGGGGGTGTGGCGGTGGCGTCCACCGACGCCGTATGCACCGAAGGAGCCGGAGGCTTCGGCGAGGAGCATGGGGATTTTGGCTTGGCGTCCGCCGCCGGATGCGCCGGATTTGGCGTCAATCACGAGGGTTTCGGGTTGGATCAGTCCTTGTTTGAGCAGGGGGGCGATCGCCAGGATACTGGCGGTGGGGTAACAACCAGCGCAACCGATCAGCGATGCGCCTTTAATTTTGTCGCGGTAGAGTTCGGGTAGACCGTAGACGGCTTGGCTGTTGATCTCGGTGTCGTTGCGATCGGTGCCGTACCAGGCGCGATAGGTTTCGAGGTTGCTAAACCGGAAGTCGGCGGAGAGGTCGAGGACTTTGCAGCCTTTGGCGAGCAGAGGCGGGGCGATGTTGTAGGCGAGGTTATTGGGGAGTGACAGGAAGATAACGTCGGCGCGTTCGGCGATCAGGTCGGCGTCTACGGGGTCGATCGTCAGGTCTACGCGGCCTTGGAGGTGTGGATAAAGTTCGGCGTAGTTTTTTCCGGCGCTGCTATCGCCGCCGAGGTAGGTGATTTCGGCGTTGGGGTGTTCGAGCAGTAGTCGAACGAGTTGGATGCCGCCGTAGCCTGACGCACCGACGATGCCGACTCTTACTCTATCTGCCATGATGTTTTTCCTGTGTTGTGGGTTGGCCGATCGCGGGGTTGGCTTGGGCTATGGGGCGTCCAAGCCGCATACATGGTATATCCTGGCTGCGTTCTTGGGAATGTGGTGGGGGGTGAGGATTGCCGTTTTTTGGGGGGTGGGGTGCGATCGGTGGGTGTGTTGATTCAACAAGGAAAAACAATTTTCATAGAATTATCTTGGCCAAATCTTTAAGGCCAGATCTGCTAGATATTCGGCTCGTTCTTGAATATCAGAAATATTCCAAGAATTCTTATCTTTAAAATATGAGTTGATAGCAAGATTGCTACACTTTAGATATTCTAATTTTTCTGTAAATTCCTTGTTTGACATGTAGCAACCCTAAATCACCACACAACATCATAAAAATAGCGATAAATCACCCAACAAGAATATATCAATCCGCCCCCAAGCCAAACCACCAAGCCCTTTCTTTATTACCCCTCAACCAACGCCATCTCCCCCAAATACCGCGTTAAAACCGGCGAAAACATCTCATAAATCAAAAAAAAAGGGAAATTAATCTTGGAGATGGATGAGCTGTGGTCGTTTGTCGGTAGTAAGCAGCACAAACAGTGGGTCTGGTTAGCGATTGACCGCCTGACTCGTGAGGTGGTCGGCTTTGCCATCGGAGACCGCAGCCAAGCAACCGCCCAGCAATTGTGGGATTCATTGCCAGGAGTATATCGCCAGTGCGCAGTTTGCTATACCGATTACTGGGAAGCCTATGGCTGTATCTTACC
>JAAUPN010000073.1 GCA_012033105.1 Coleofasciculaceae cyanobacterium RL_1_1 | reverse complement strand
TTCTCTAGCTACTTCTTTAACTAAGAAATAGTCGGTTCAATCGAGAGTATTTACAAACTAATTTCAGTCTTCTTTTTGTTCTGGAGAACTTCCCATGTCTGATGTAACGAATCCCCTTGTGGTTGTTGGTACTGTTGCAGGTCTTGGCGCTTTGTCTGTCGCTGCATTGCTGTTCTACGGCTCCTACGTTGGTATTGGTTCGGCTCAGTAGTCGCATCATTCCGATCGCTGACCCAAAAAGACCCGTTGATTAGATATTAATCAACGGGTCTTTTTCTTTAGAATTTTTGAGTTAGGAATTTAAAGCACGCCTTTTGAACTGGGAATTTTCCCGGCACGGCGGGGATCGACCTCTGTTGCCATGCGGAGCGATCGGGCAAAGGCTTTGAACGTTGCTTCGATGATGTGGTGGGAGTTAATGCCGTCGAGTTGGCGGATGTGGAGGGTCATTTGGGCGTGGTTGACGATCGCCACGAAAAATTCCCGGACGAGTTGGGTGTCGTAGGTTCCGACGCGCTGGGTGGGGATCTCTAACCCGTAGCCAAGATGAGGGCGTCCGGAAAAGTCGAGGGCAACCTGTACTAGGGCTTCATCGAGTGGGGCGACAAAGTGGCCAAAGCGGGTGATACCTTTGCGATCACCAAGGGCTTGGGCAAACGCCTGACCTAACGTGATGCCGACATCTTCATTGGTGTGGTGATCATCGATTTCGATATCGCCGGTCGCTTTGACTTCTAGATCGATCAGACCGTGGGAGGCAATTTGATCCAGCATGTGATCGAGAAAAGGAACCCCCGTATCGGCGTTACACTGTCCGGTTCCATCTAGGTTGATGCTGACATACACGTCGGTTTCGCCTGTGGTGCGGCGAACGGACGCGGTACGAGCGACGGTTAGGGTCTCTAAGTTGAGGCTAATTGAGGGGGGATGATCTGAGGTTTGGGGTACAGTTTGGGACGTGGTATTGCGAGTTTGCATAGGGTATAACGGGCTATCTTGAGGCCATAGCCAAAGGCGATAAGGTTCGATAGTTGTTACCTTTCACTCTAGTCGTTTTCCTGTGGGTCGAGTAGATCGGTTGCGTTCAATCCGGATCGGTTTTTGGACAAGCTGAACATACTGAGTGCTGGGTTGTGGGCGTATATTAGTAAGGTCAAAATCCGAGACGGGCTATGCAACTGACAGAATTCGAGCTGGAGATTTTTGGTGTTGGGCTAGGTGTTGGTTTGATCCTGGCTGCGGGGGTGGGATTGAATGCGATGCGACTGCGCTGGGGGTTGCGCCGTGAAATCGAAAATTTAAAAAAGAGCTTGTATGTCAATATGAGCGTGCAGTCTGAGGGAACGGAGAAGTTACAAAAGTCCCTCGATAAGATCAAGAGAAAGAATGAGAAGTTACGGACGACGATTTCGACGTTGTCCAATAAGCCTGGACGGGCGGAACTGCAAACGCTGCATACGTGGGAGCGGGCGATCGAGCTGCTGACGTTGCGATCTCCGACGTTTGCGGCGGCTTGGCAGCTTGCGGTAGATGAGGCGAAAACGGAGATGGCGGAAACACGAACGGGCGTTAAAGCCTTAATGCGTAAGGCGTTTTCGTCTTCGTCGATCGAGGGGGATGACAAGGACGATAATAAAAAACTCGAAGCAGGCTGACGGTCAGCCGCATTGGGTATTAGGTCGGCATGGGCAGTTCAACAAAAAAGGTTGTCCCTGCACCGATGGTCGATTCACAGTACAGATGCCCCTGGTGTTTCTCGACGATAATTTGATAGCTAATGGATAGCCCTAGCCCTGTTCCTTGACCGACGGGCTTGGTGGTAAAAAAGGCATCGAACAGCCGCTGTAGATACTCCGGCTCAATGCCTTTGCCGGTATCAGAAATCGCGATTTGCACCCAGCGATCGGGCGTGATGCAGGTACGAATCGTAATTTTTGAAAGTAGACAGCGATCTTGATCGCCTGGAACGGCCATCAGTTGTTCTTCGATCGCATCGATCGCATTCACGATCAGGTTCATGAAGACCTGATTAAGCTGTCCGGCCAGACACTCGATCGGAGGTAAATCGCCATAGTCGCGCACGACATTGATCAACGCCGTGCCGTTGCGAGGTTTCAGACGGTTCGCCAAAATTGTCAGCGTGCTGTCAAGGCATTCGTGCAGGTCAATGGTCTTGATTTCGGATTCATCCAGACGCGAAAAGACCCGTAGCGATCGCACAATGTCACGAATGCGCTCGGTGCCGTTGTTCATCGAAGCCAGCAGCTTCGGCAAATCCTCCTGAATAAACTCGATTTCGATCTTTTCACGCCAGTCACTCACGTTCGCAGGCGGCGATGGCAATGCCATTTCGTATTCTTTGACGAGTTGCAGCAGATCCTCGATATAGGTCGTCGCGTAAGTCAGATTGCCGTGGATAAAGTTAACGGGATTGTTGATCTCGTGGGCGACGCCTGCCACCAGTTGACCGAGGCTCGACACTTTCTCGGTTTGCACCAACTGCGCCTGCGTTTGTTTCAGGGTTTGCAAAGTGAGCGACAGTTCCGCCGTTCGTTCTTTGACGCGGGCTTCCAGGTCTTGCGTGAGGGTTTGTAGCTCTGCTTGGGCTTGTCGGCGATCGCGCACTTCCAGTTGAAGCTGTTCATTTTGCTCATCGAGTTCTTCCTCGACCAGCTCACGGCTCTCTTCACTCAGCACCAACCACCAGGACGCCGCCGCCGCCACCAGCCCCAAAAAGGCACACAGCAATAGAAAAATTTCGCCAATCCAAGCCACCAGTTCGGGGTCTCGAGTTTTGTCCTCTAATACGGCAAAGTAGTACACCAGGCTCACCGTGGTGATCGTCGTGCCAAAAATTGCCGCGAAGGTGTTGGTGAAGCGAAGCAATCGCGCTTTGAGTGTGGGCGAAAATTGACCGCGCAAGGGCGATCGAGTCATGGGATTAATCAGGTCTGTCGTCTCGGAGCTAGCGGGGATTTGGCTCGCGACGGGAGCAATGGTCTCGGAGAAGACAGATGCGGAACTCAGGGTCTCAGGTTTGGGGCTTTTAACTTTCTTGCAGCGATCGTGGCAGTGGGTATCGAGGGTGCAGCAGAGGGAGCAAATCGGGCCAGCATAGACGGGACAGTAGGCCATATCGAATGGCTCATAGTCGTTTTCGCAGATGGTACAGGTCAGTGAGGGGGTCACCGGTGGTGCATCACGCAGGCTGTTGTCACGGGCAATGTAGTACTGGCCTTGGGTTAACCACGCGATGATCGGAGCCAGCACAAACGCGATGCCTAAGGCAATAAAGGATGAGTACGCTTGGGCGTAGGCTCCAAAAACATTCAGAAAGGCCAAAATCGAGATTAGAGAGGCGATCGCCGTGGCGCCAAACCCGACGGGGTTGATGTCGTGGAGGTACGCTCGCTTAAACTCGATATAGGGCGGACTCAGTCCGAGCGGTTTGCTGATGACTAAATCCGCAACGATCGCGCCAATCCAGGCGATCGCCACGTTGGCATACAGTCCCAACACGGATTCTAGGGTTTCAAAAACACCAAACTCCATCAAGACCAAGGCGATCGACACGTTAAAGATCAGCCAGATCACGCGGCCAGGATGGGTATGGGTCAAGCGCGAAAAGAAATTCGACCAGGCGAGCGAGCCTGCGTAAGCATTGGTGACGTTAATTTTGATTTGTGAGACAACCACAAAAATAAAACTCACCGTCAAGGCAGTTTCTGGATTGGCGAAGATATCCATAAACCCCACCAGATACATCTGAACCGGTTCCTTCGCCCGAATCAGTGGAATACCATGGGAAATCGCGAGTGACGCCAGAAACGCGCCACCCAATTGCTTCGCCACCCCAAGGAAAACCCACCCCGGCCCAGCCACCACCATCGCAACCCACCAGCGCCGCTTATTTTCCGGCTTGAGATCAGGCAAGAACCGCAGATAATCCACCTGTTCACCGATTTGGGCAATCAGCGAAAAACTGACGTTCGCCGCCATGCCAAACAGCAATGGATCAAAGCTTGCCCCACTGGGCGATTTCCCCGCAAAGTGAATCCAGTGGCTGAAGGCATCCGGTTCCCTCACCACGACGAAAACGTAGGGAATGATCATCAAGATCAGCCAAATTGGCTGTGTCCACAGTTGCAACCGGTTGATCGCCGTCACACCGTAGAACACCAGCGGAATGATGACGATCGAGCTGATGATGTAGCCCAGCCAAAGCGGCAGATGAAAGTATAATTCCATCGCTTGAGAAAGGATCGCCGCCTCAAGCGCAAAGAAGATAAAGGTAAACGAAGCGTAGATCAACGATGTGATCGTTGAACCGATATAGCCAAACCCGGCGCCACGGGTGAGCAAATCCATATCAATGTTGTATTTCGCCGCGTAGTACGTGATGGGCAAACCCGCGAGGAAAATTACGACTCCGACTGTAACGATCGCCCAAAACGCATTCGCAAAACCGTAGGTAATCGTCAACGATGCGCCGATCGCCTCCAGCGCCAGAAACGAAATCCCCCCGAGTGCTGTATTCGCTAGCAGCCATTCCGGCCACTTGCGAAACGACTTGGGAGCGTAGCGCAATGAGTAATCTTCGAGTGTCTCATCGGCGACCCACTGGTTATAATCGCGACGTTCTTTGACGACGAATTGCTTCGGGCGGTCGGAATGCTGGGGTGAATCGAGTGTCATCGTGTTGGGTCAGTCCGATCGGGAATGGGAAATAGTAGCGAGTTGCGATACACCCCGAAAGAAGTTACGCAGGCACTGGAGTGGCTGAGGCCGAAATTGTTTTAATTACCTGACAATCTGACCCCAAGACATCTTGACAAATCTACTTGAGTCTAGGCGAATATACTGGCAAATTGACTACAAACTGACGATGACTTCTCGACAAGATGTCGTTCTTAAACTTTAAAAATACATATAGTGATTGGGAAAATATCGCTCGAAAGTGAGAATCACAAAACAACACCGAAGATTACGAAAGACCTCAAATCTTTAGAGCATATTAAACCGATTGCCGTAAACGAAATGCTAGCGATCCCTGCGCTACGATCGCCGTAATGCTCGATCGCACTCTGCATCGTGATGTTGAGTCGCGATTTAAACAATTGCACCGTTGCGATCGAGCTGTTACCGTCGCTTTCTTCACCGCGCATCGTTCACAACGCAGCTTTATGATCTCACTGGCAGAAAATCCCCTTCGCGTTGGCCTTCAACAAGATCGCGTCCGACCCACAGATTCTCGTCATCTTCGGCGCATCCGGCGACCTCACTCAGCGCAAGCTTGTCCCGGCGATTTACCAGATGCATCTCGAACGGCGCTTACCGCCGGAAATTACGATCGTCGGGGTGGCGCGACGGGAATGGAGTCACGACTTTTTCCGCGAACACATGCGGGAAGGGGTCGAAGAGTTTGGCGGTGGCCTGCAATCGGAGGAGATTTGGAATAATTTCGCTCAGGGTTTGTTTTACTGTTCGGGCAATATCGACCAGCCGGAAAGTTACGAAAAGCTCAAGCAATTTTTAGCGGAACTCGACGAGCAGCGCGGTACACGCGGCAATCGTGTGTTTTATCTGTCGGTAGCGCCGCGCTTTTTTGGTGAGGCGACACAGCAGCTTGGCAAGGCGGGGATGATCGAAGATCCCTCAAAGCAGCGGTTGGCGATCGAGAAGCCGTTCGGTCGCGATCTCGCTTCTGCTCAGGAACTCAATCGCATCGTCCAAAAGGTCTGCGATGAGCGCCAGGTCTACCGTATCGACCATTATCTCGGCAAAGAAACCGTACAAAACCTATTGGTGTTCCGCTTCGCCAACGCGATTTTCGAGCCGCTATGGAACCGGCAGTACGTCGATCACGTGCAAATCACCGTGGCGGAACAAGTCGGCCTCGAAGGTCGCGCCGGATACTACGAAACGGCAGGCGCACTGCGCGACATGGTGCAAAACCACCTGATGCAGCTCTTCTGCTTGACGGCGATGGAACCGCCGAACTCACTGGACGCAGACAGCATTCGCGGCGAAAAGGTCAAGGTGTTGCAGGCGACGCACTTGGCTGATGCGGAAAATATTGATCGATCGGCGGTACGCGGCCAGTACACGAACGGCTGGATGAAGGGTAAGGCGGTTCCGGGTTATCGCGACGAGGAGGGAGCCGATCCGGGATCAACGACGCCGACCTACGCGGCGATCAAGCTGAGTATTGATAACTGGCGTTGGAAGGGTGTGCCGTTCTATCTGCGGACGGGAAAACGGATGCCGAAGAAGGTGTCGGAGATTGCGATCCAGTTTAAGGATGTGCCGTTTTTGATGTTCCAGTCGGCGGCGAAGCAGGCGAACCCAAATGTGTTGTCGATGCGGATTCAGCCGGATGAGGGGATCGGGATGCGTTTTGAGGTAAAAACGCCGGGATCATCACTACGGACGCGATCGGTGGAGATGGATTTCCGTTACGATGCGGCGTTCGGCAAGGCGAGTACGGATGCGTACAGCCGTTTGTTGATCGATTGCATGTTGGGGGATCAGACGTTGTTCACGCGGGGCGATGAGGTGGAGGCGTCGTGGCGGATTTTGACGCCGTTGTTGCAGGTGTGGGATGCGCCTGCGGCTCCGGAGTCGATCCCGTTGTATGAGGCGGGGACGTGGGAGCCGGTGGAGGCGGAGTTATTGATGAATCGTGATGGTCGTCGTTGGCGTCGGTTGTAGGTTCGTCGATCTTATCGATTCGGTAGGGTGTGTTATTGCTACTGTAATTTTTTGGTTAATTACGATCATTGGTGATAGCAATAACGCACCGCAGCCCATGTCCATTGATCGCGGTGCGTTACGGCGGAAGAAACGAGATCGCGATCGATCCAATATTTTCGCCACCTAACAAGTAGAGCTTTAACAGAGGTGACAGTGAAGACAGAAGTTAAGACATTAGGATCTAGTCTGAAGATGCTGGTTAATAGCTTATATAAAGCGGCTCCAGCACTTGCTTCTACAGTTATGATAGTAGGGTGCTCATCAATCCTAATTCTGTCACTCAATACAACTTTGATGATGGGGTCTCTAATCTTAGTTGTTCTAATTACCTCTCTACTTATATTTAGTAAGAAAGAGAGCTTTGGAGAAGCAGCTTTACCGTTGGTTGGTGGTCTTCTCACAATACTTAGAACAGAATGGACTGTCAGTCTATACGCTGTTTTCATGATCACTTGGATTGCTTTTGCCTTGCTTGCATTCTTGTTGAGCGCTATCAAGGTGGCAGCACAACAAGAAGAACTCTTGAAAGAGGCGGCAGCAATCATCACCAAACAAGATCTATCTAAGCTGAAATCTGTAGAATCAGAGTTGAAAGAGTTTTGCCAAATAAGCGAGGCTGGTCAACTTGGACCAATTGAGAGAGCGAAACTGATCCGGCTTTTGGCTTTCAGGAAAATTGATATACAGCTTTACAGCACAGCATTGAATTCTGTGGAGGTTTTAAAGACTATTACGAGGGTAGAACCAGAGAAAATCGTCTTGTTTTTGGCTGACTTTTTTCAAGTTCTGAAAATTGAGTCGCATGAGAATATCGTAAGCCTCGTGGACGAACTTTATGAAGTTATATGGAAGACACCTGTACAGCCAGTCGAGTTTTTTAATGCTTTCTCTAAATGTAGAAAATTTTTGGTTGATAGTGACTTATCCCCTCATGACTTTATCCACAAGCTCTCACTACTTTTAACAAAAGGTTGTTCTGTAAGTGAGATAAGTGAGGAGTTCAAGATGGGGCGTTAAATTACTCATATTTACTCGTTTCTGCACTCTGCGAACGAGATATCCTCGTTCCCATGCTCTGCGTGGAAGACGCATACTCAGATGCTCTGCGTCACGATCGCCTTTCCCTAAACCACACGACGCAGAGCGTCCAAATAGCATTCCCACGCTCTGCGTGGGAACGAGTCAACCATCATGACAAACCAAGCCCTGGCCGCCAATCAAGTGGAACTGAGCGACCCAATTGATCGCTTTAACCTCACCCACATCGACGATCCCGCCTTCTTCCCCGAATGGCAAACCAACCTACCACCCATCACCGATCTCGATCGCCAACTACTTAAAAAATTGACAGCACTATCCGGCTAGTGTTGCTTGACGCATTCCAACTTTCCACCCTTAAACCCTTCGCCGAAAACCCCATGAGCACACCCCTCGTCGCCCTCCAAAAACCCAAAGACATCTCCCTCGAAACCCTCGAAACCGAGCTGCATAAAATCTGGTTAAGCCAGTCAACCGGCCAAGGCGTACCGATCGCCACCCGCGCCACCACCTTTACGATGGTGATCTACGAACCCGAAGAATTTCAGCAACTCCTCGGCGCCCTCGGATTTTATGACGGCCCGATCGACGGCATCCACGGCCCCCAACCCGTAGCGCGATCGAAGCCGCCCAAAAAACCTACAAACTCGACCACACCGGGCGGATGGATAACGCCACCCTCGATCGCCTGCGCGAAGAATTTGCCAAACAACCCGGCGATCGTCAAACCGTCGAAAACCTGAATGCACGCGGCTACAGCCTCAGCGACGCGATCGCCGATCGTAACCCCTCGCGCATCATCACCCTTTGCCCCACCCCTCGGCGAAGATACCGGCGTCACCGCCCAAGTGTCTGCCTACTGTCCCGTCCAGAAAAAAAGCGATCGCTCGTCTGCTGCGAATACATCACCCTACGCGGAACCAAAGCCGCCCTCGATCGCGTCGGCGAACTGATCCAATCCCTACTGCTCCCTAACCTGCCCACCTTTATCTGGTGGAAAGCTACGCCGAACCCCGAACAGGAACTCTTCCGCGTCCTCAGTCGTAGCGCCAGTTGCGTCATCGTCGATTCTTGCTACTTCAGCGATCCCGATCGCGAACTGCTGAAAATGCAAGAATCGATCGAGCAGGAAATCTACATCGCCGACCTCAACTGGCATCGCCTCGCCGCATGGCAGGAGCTAGCCGCCGCCGCCTACGATCCGCCAGAACGTCGCCTTTCCCTCTGCGAACTCGACCACATCACGATCGACTACGAAAAAGGCAACGACTCCCAGGCCATGATGTTCCTCGGTTGGTTCGCCAGTCGCCTGGGTTGGAAACCCCAATCCTATACCTTTGAAAGCGGCGACTACGACATCAAGCGAATCAAACTGATTGGTCCCAACGGCAAAGAAATTAACGCCGAACTCGCCGGAATTCCCGTCGCCGATATGGGTGAAATTCCCGGTGACCTCGTCGGTCTACGCCTCGACTCCCAAAACCCCAACGCCGATTGCTGCACGATTCTCTGTTCGGAGACAACGGGCTGTATGCGCATGGAATCCGGCGGTGGGGCGCAGTCCTGCCGTACTGAACAAGTGACACCCCTCTCTGACCAAAAAGCCGAACTGCTCATGGCTCAACAGCTTCAGCGCTGGGGTCGCGATGTCCTCTACGAGGAAAGCCTTGCGGTAACGGCGGAAATTCTTCGACTGGCCGCTTAAGGCTGGGATTTGTTTGAGCATCAGAAGAAGTTAGGGGGTTGGAGGTCAGAGGCTTTGAAAAACTCTGACCTCTTCCCGTTTTGAGCTAGACCCACCACGTTTTCCGGGTCTGAGGATCTAAGCTATCCCAGCGCCTCAACCCTTTGATAAACCGGGGCTTTAGCCTAGACCAAACCCAAAAATGTCAAATAATGCTGCGAAATGTTCCGAAACGGTCATCTTTATGCGTGAGATTCTCGGACAGATTGTCAATTTGGCTCTATGATAGTTAGACGTTACTGACACTGTATCTAAGCTCTGGCTCCTTGCAGACGTTCGACCAATTTGTCGAGCCCACCCAGCAAACCTCTTGTTTGCCGCTCTGCACCCGAGATCCCGACCCAAGCCGCACAGTGTACAGTGGGCGACGCCACACCGCTGCCACTATGCGCGATCGGTACGGCAAGATGCCAGGACAAGAGCTAGGCACGCACGTCGTGCCAGCCAGAGAGCAGCACATATGCTTGACCGCTAAAGCAGCAACTCGAAATTTGCTTTGTTAATGCTCCCTAAGTTGAGAAACCCCGAGTCTGTCGGTCTTAACGGTGCGACATTTACAGCGATTCGGGAAACACCAAGTAGTGCAAAGCACAGTTTAATCAGCTCGCATCGAGTAAAAGACTTCGATACGGACGGACTGTCACAGCTCCAGCGTAAACACTCATTCATCATTATCTAAGGTTTCCTTAGGTTTGACTTGCCTCACGTGAGATCAAACGAGTGACTTCTCTTCAGTTCGCCATCTGCGCCCTTGACACGTCCGGAAACTATCACGAACCCTTCTTAATTAATTCATGACCCTGACTGCAACCCCGCAAGAGTCCACCGAATCGACCTCAACTGCAACATTAAACCTGAAGACTACAGCCGATATTTCGACCCGATCGTCTGACGCCCCCGAGATCGTTGCTGTGAAATCTAAGGTTAAAACCGAGAACGCTCCCCGCATTGATGCAGACTCTGAAGATGATGCTTCAACCGTTGTTAAAGCTGAATTCAGTGCTGAGTCGGGCGCTGAATCGGACGTTGAGCCGGACACTGACTCTGAGATGGAGACTGAACCTGAATTAACCTTTGAGCATTTTGGCCTCAAAGAGAGCATTCTGCGTGGGATCAAAGAGGCCGGATTTACCTCTCCTAGTCCGATTCAACAGCAAGCATTGCCGATCGTCCTCAGTGGTCGTGATGTGATTGCTCGAGCGCAAACCGGAACCGGTAAAACGGCTGCCTTTGGCCTGCCGTCGATGAACGCCATTACCGGACGTGGCGGTGTTGAGGTGCTCGTCATTGTGCCGACGCGCGAGCTTGCCTCTCAGGTTAGCGATGAGCTATATCGCCTGGGTCGCTATGCGAATTTCCGTACGGTCGCTGTTTACGGCGGACAATCAATTAGTCGCCAGGTTGACCTCATTCGCCGTGGTGCTCAGATTGTGACCGCAACGCCGGGACGTTTGCTCGATCACCTGAAATCGGGACGTTTGGATAACTTCAACCCGTCGATGGTGATTCTCGATGAAGCCGATGAAATGCTCGACATGGGCTTCCTCGACGATATCGACGAAATCTTTAACTACCTGCCGGATAGCCGCCAAACCCTGCTGTTCTCCGCAACCCTGCCTCAGGCGATTCGTGATCTATCCCAGAAAATCCTGAAGCAGCCGGTGACGATCGATGTCACCCCGAAAGGCATAACGACGAATGACGATATTACCCAACGGTACTACGTCATTGAAGAACGGGAGCGTGAAGGCGCACTGGTGCGGCTGATCGATACCGAAGCGCCGAATAAAGCGCTGATCTTCTGCCGTACGAAGAAAGAAACGGATATGCTCTGCACGACCCTGGTGTCGCGCGGATATGCAGCCAGTGCGTTGCATGGCGACATGCAGCAACGCCAGCGTAATGAAGCGATCGAGAACTTCAAACGCAGCCGAATTGACCTGTTGATTGCGACGGATGTTGCAGCTCGTGGTCTGGACATTAATGATGTCAGCCACGTGTTTAACTATCACATTCCGTTTGACAGTGACAGCTATGTCCACCGGATTGGCCGCACCGGTCGTGCGGGTCGTAAGGGTACGGCGGTTACTTTGGTAACACCACTGGAGTTCAAGAAGCTCACCCGTATCATGCATACCTCAGGTGCGCCGATCGTCTACCAGGAAGTGCCGTCGATCGGGGACGCGAAAAAGCTGTATCACAACGAGCTGATCGCGAAACTTGAACGTCAGCAAATCAAAGAAGAAGCAGCGGAGTTGTTGCAGCGCATTGAAGAGGACATCGATGTGTCGCAGATTGCCTGCAAGGCACTGTCGATGTTGCTCGAAGATCGTTCTGTTGATGGCCCGAGTAAAATTGGCTTCAGCTTGGAAGAAGTCGAGCATATGATGCGCCGTGCGAAGCGGACACGTGGTGCTGGTGGCGGTGCTGGTGGCGGTGGCTATCGTCGTCGTAGTGGTGGCGGTGGTGGCAGCTATCGTCGCTCTGCGGGGGGTGGTGCGCCGCGTACGCAGTATGCGCCGCCGCGTCGCCGTGGCGATCGCGATCGCGATCGTAACTCGTCGAATCGCTAATCCTGTCATCGTCAATCATCGTGATGCCGCGTCTAGCTAAGTGAGCCGGTCGTGCTTCTGCAAGCCGTTGGCATCGCGCGATGTTTACGACTCGATATCGTTCAAACTAGTTCAAACCAGGTTCGCTGGGTTAGATGGCAACATCAACCGGCGGACCCTTTTTGGTTTAGAAGATTGAGATTAAAGATTTTTCTGCAAATTATGTGATCGGTATCGCGAAAGTCACTTAAAGTGAGGATATGGTGAGATATCTCGTCATCGCATGGTATCGAATTAACGTCTAGCTCTGTGCTCGTCTGATCGTTCTGGACTCTTCCCAACTTATGATCGACATTCTTGCGGCTCTCTCAGCATCAGCCGCCGCAGGTTTACGCATCGGTCTGCCTCTACTTCTCATCGGCCTGCTGAAAATTAATCTTTGGGTGAATGTACCTTTTTTGTCCAGGCTTTCCCCATCTGTGGTGGTTGGTGTATTGGTCAGCCTGTCACTGTTTGAAATTTTTGCCTCAAAAAAGCGCATTGGACAACGGGCGCTTCAGTTAATTCAACTTGTCTTAAGTCCGATCGTTGGTGCGTGGATGGGCATGGCAACGGCACGGTTTACGGGGTTGCCGGATTGGATTGTGGGTACGATCGGGATTGTCGGCGGTCTGTTGGCTTTGGTGCTGCAACTGGTGCAGGTGGGCTGGTTTTTTCGCTTAAGCGGTTTGCCGCTGTGGGCGAATCTTTCCCAGGATTTGCTCTGTGTCGCTCTTGTGTTGTTTGCCTTTGATGCACCCCAGCAAGGAGGGTTAATTGCCCTACTGATGTTGTGGCTTGCGATTCGGAGTTCTTCGGCTTGGTATCACTGGTATCACGATCATCGCCCTTAGTCGCGGTTAATTGCCGTTACTGCCAGTACTGTCATTAATAGGTGGGGGTGGAGGTGAGGGGTCTGGGATGTGGTGATGCGATCGGTAGGCTAGCAATAGGGTGAGGTCGTCATCGGCGCGATCAGTGACGCGCGGTGATGCTAGGAATGTTTCCAGTTTTCGGCAGGCCAGGTCGCGGTCTGTGGTTTGGGCGATAAATTGAAACAGGGGTCGAAAAAAGGGCTGGTGTGGGAGGGCTTGGGGAAAGCTGAGAGCGAGGCGCTGAAGACCATCGGTCATGACCGCTAGGTGAGTCAGTTCGCCTGTCCAGGTAGTAATTTGGTAGGGTGTTCTCGGGTCGGGTGTGGGATGTCACAAAGGTGGTTTCGTTGGCATATTCGCCGTTATTCGGACGGGTTAGGGCGATCGCCTGATCCGTCGTATCGTTGACGATCACGACACCATCGCCAACTTGCAAAGCAATGGCCGTCTGATCGTCGGCGACCACCACCACCAACGTTGTTGCTAAATCCGCGATCGACCAATTTTCCTGGTCAGCATCTTGGCTGATCGCCTGTAATACATAATCCAGCATGGCCTGAGCGCTGGTTTGTAGCGGTGACATTGGTGTGAAGGCCGGATCGCGATCCGTCTCTTCTCGGGGTTCATCTCCATCAAGCGGATCGCCCTCCGGCTGTTGATGCAACCATGCCAACAGCTCATCGGCCCGATCGCACCAAAACTCCGTTGCGGCGTGAACTGCGATCAACGAGCCGCGATCGCTATGCACGGCTGATCCAGCGCCATCCGCCACCGCAATCACGATCGCACCCGATGGCAGTACCTCCCAAGCATGGGCATCTTGGCAGGGGACGCCGTGACGCTGATGGCTTGTACCGCAGACCGACGCGGCTGCAATTTGCCAGCCGAGGGTTGCAGAAGCAGGGTCAGGGGTAGCCCAATTCGCGTCTGTCTCCAGGTTGGTATCTGCGCCCGGATTCACACTGACATCCATGCTCCCATCGACTGCGGGTTTCATTGGGGCTTGATCGGCACTCATTACACCGCTCCCCAACCGGGCGGTGGTAGTGGCACTTGGTCTTCTGGCTGGGAATGTGAAACCCGCTGCATACTAGCTGAAAGCCAGAGAAACATTTCACGAAACTGCAAGCCCTTGAGCTTGAGCGGAGCCCGAACAACCATCCGGCTGAGAGTTTCCATGTTGGCATTTTCCACACCAACGGCAAAAAATGCGACTCGTTTCGCCTCTTCTTCGGCGCGAATTTGCCGGGTGGCCTCTGCGACAATCTCCGGTGTCTCGCCCTGGGATTCTCCATCGGTAATCAGAAAAATCCAGGGACGGTAATAGGAAATACCGCTGTTGCGATATTGTTGCTTGCGATCGGCGATCGCCTCAAGCGCGGCGGTTGCCGCTGTGCCGATGCTGGTTAAGCCTTGAGCTGTGAGGATGGGCGCTTCAAAGCGATCGGCGGTGATGAAATTTTGGATGATTTTGACGTGGCTGTCGAAGGTGATGGTGGCGATTTCGACGCGCTTGCGGGCGAGGTCATCGGCGTCGAGGGCGTCACGAAAAGCAACTAAGCCTTCATTGAGTGCGGCGATCGGTGCGCCGGACATCGAGCCGGACGTGTCGAGCAGCAGCACGCAGGGGCAGCGCGGCTCGGGATTTTCGGCGAATTCGACGGCAGATTCGAGGTCGATCGCGGTATCGTACATGGCCTGGTGGGGTGAAGGGGGAGGCGGATGCCTTTAACCAGTATCGCGATCGGCGGGCATTGGGTAAAGGGGGTCAAGCGGTCGCCGCGAGGTCAGCCGATCCTGCCTTGGAGTGAGGCAGACGTTGTGTCACACCACGAGCGACTCCGTTACCGAGAGCTGATCCAGCTCAATTCTCACCGCAAAAATAGTCCCTACGCTGATTTCAAACGCCACAGACAGACGCTCCGACTTGGAGCCAAAGACTCCCGAAACTGAATCAGACGCCAGTTCGCGATCGCTCAAATCGAGGATGGACAGCGTTAAATGATCGAGGAGTAATGGCGATGATGCGGTCAGTTCGTGGGTGAATTCATTGGGTGTATTGGATTCATCGGCAGTACTTGAGGGAAGAGGCTGGACGACAGTACTTACGGTAATGGCCGCAAATTCTGAAATCGCTGATGGGTCTGATTGCTCTACGATCTCCGATCAATCCAGTACCTCAGATTCAAACCGTTCGAGATCCAAGCTGATTAGTACTGAGATGCGATCAGCACCATCCCCCAGCACGATCGTCTTAACGGCTGAGGCTTCCCGCTCTTCCGGCACAATGTTGTAGCTGCCGCTAGGGCTACGCAATACTCCCGCACTGGCGATCGGCGGCATCAACAGCGCACAAGCCTCATCCCCCCGCCTGATCGAACCATTCCTCCAGGTTTTGCCAACCCTGCTGAAATCCCCCTTTAAACCACTGCCACAACGCCACCGGTCGAGCCTGCTTGCTGGTTTCGAGCCGTAGCAAATACGCCCCAAAATCATCGATCGACTGCAACTGCCCTAGGGGCAGCACATAGTCCCGAACCGTCGCAGCAAATCCGAGAAGATTCGCTTGACGTGAGTTCGGATCAAGACCAATGACCACATAGGCGGCGCGATCGCAGCACGCCTTGGGGGGAATTTCACACTGGATCTCGTCGGTGGTCACGGTTCGACATTCGATCGCACCAATCCCCGTTAACACCAGATTCGCCGTATCCAACGTCAGCCCCACAGCCGGATCTAGCGCATCACTGGCCTCCAGATCGAGATCAAAGCCCATCATGCGGCAATAGTTACTCATAGTTAAAACCGCGATCGCATTGCGGTACACCCGTACCGAAGTTGCGGGCGGCTGAACCCGAGCGAGGCGCAATGCGCGATCGATGATGGATTGGGGAATGGGAAGCGGCAGGGCTGGGGGAAAGGTCGGGTTGGTCATGGAATGACGGGGAAGATACACGATCGCGATCGGAGCTTAATCGAAAGATTTGAGGATTGAGAAGTTGAGGATTGAGAGGTTTAAGAATAAGAGGCTTAAGGTTGGAAGGTTAGTACGAAATCCGGCTTGGCTTGTGGAGATCATGAAAAACTTCAATGAGCACTGAGCGGAGTCGAAGTGCGGTTTTCACTGAGCGCAACGATCTGAGCCTAGACACAAACAGATTTCGGATAAGACACTTAAAGTATGACTTCAAGACTTTGGCTGGCTGGGAGGATTAATGACGCTGGAAGTGTTCTCAAAAATGTTACCAAACACGATATAGAGAAATCCTTTAATCAATGATCATAATTATTTCTCTAGCCACCCTTGATGAATGCCAAACTGACGTAAGTGTTTGCGACAGTGATGATGGTAAAAATTCGTTAATTGTTTCCAGGAATAATTCAATTTCTCACCGATCGCCTGCCAGCTCATTTCGGGAGGTAGACGACGCAAAATCAACTGTTGAGCGGTGATATCTGGCCGATCGGGAACGTGTAGCGTCCGAAGTATACCGTCCGTATCAGTGATCACCCAGGCTTTCACGACATCGAGTATCGGCGGAATATCCGGAGGAGCTGCGATCTGTTCGAGAGGATTGAACGCGGAAACATCATTGGAATTTTCAGGCATTGAGGTAGGATAAACTCGTTGCCTATAGTCCGCCTGCCGAACCATTTGAAAATCTTGCAAACGCCGCTTTAGGTAAGCATTTAGCCACGTTGTAACACTGGAAATCTCCGGATTAAATGGCTGTTTTGCGGTTACCGCTTCACATAGATTTTGTACCAAATAAAACCAGGTTTTTTGTTTCGCATCGTCGTAAACGTCGCTCGCTTCATACCAGAGTTTTCCCGATTGCTCGATCGCACGGATCAGCCGATTCATTGCTCGAATACGTTCTGGCGTGCGTGGCGGATGATCGCAAACCTGACGGGCAAGTGCATTCAGTGTTTGTAACTCATTCATGGTTTTTCTAAAATTTTCATGGCGAATCTTTCACCGTATTCTTCTGTGATTAATGATTAGTCATGAGTACGTGAGCCGATTATGTTGAGAGTCATTGATGTTTCACGTTGACACGAGATCCTCAACTCCCCTGATCTTGACTGTTTTTGTTCCACAACTAGCCTAAATTCACGATGACAACTCCATCTCTATCTCATCTCAATGCTGCCGGAGAGGCTCATATGGTGGA